>JAISYH010000049.1 GCA_031270015.1 Burkholderiales bacterium
CATGGCGATTTTGTAGCCCGCCCACATCATCATTGCGATTTCAGCCAACGCGCCAAGTAGCGCAGTTAACCCGACGTTCATCAGTTTTTTCAGGTTGAACTCAAGTCCCAACGTGAACAGCAGAAAAATAATACCGAGATCGGCAAGAATATTGATGGTGTGTTCGTCGTTGATTAGCTGAAACGGTGGAGTGTGCGGACCGATGATGACGCCTGCCAGAATATAACCAAGCACCACCGGCTGTTTGAAACGATGAAACAACAGAGTCATCACGGCGGCGATGAGCATCACGATGGCGAGGTCTTGAATAAATCCGGTGGCGTGCATAAAAGTTTGCGACGAACAAGAAGTTTTGAGAGCTTATTGTAATAAATTGAGCGAGAAAATCGCGCCGTCGAAAAATTTTTTTCGTCAAAAACGGCAACCGGAGCATATTTTGGCTGAGGCGTGCAACATCGATATACTTCCGTTGGCGCAGGAAGTGCGTATAATCAGAAAATGCGCCGATTTGTACCAGCTTGCGGGCGCTCGATTAAATACGGCTAAAACGGGTTTAACGTATCTTTCCGTTCGATAGCCGAATGCCGGAGGCGGATGACTTCGGTGCGGAGAGACAGAAATTGAACGATAGACAAGAATCACGCGAATCGTGCTCGGTTGGCATCGTCGAACCGAAACGAGTTGTTTTTTCGGATTCACTACCGCTGGCGAGCGGTGTTTCGTTGCGCGGTTTCGAGTTGGCGTACGAAACCTATGGCACGCTCGACGCGGACAAATCCAACGCGGTACTCATCTGTCACGCGCTCAACGCGTCGCATCACGTCGCCGGTTATTACGCCAACGCGCCAGATCGGATCGGCTGGTGGGACAACATGATCGGACCAGGCAAGTCGTTGGACACCGAACGCTTTTTCGTCGTTAGCGTCAATAATCTCGGCAGTTGTTTTGGTTCGAGCGGACCGGTATCGATCAATCCCGATACGGGCAAACCATGGGGCGCGGATTTTCCGTTGGTCACGGTCGAAGATTGGGTCGATGCGCAAGCGCGGCTCGCCGATCATCTCGGAATCGAGCGCTGGGCAGCGGTGATGGGTGGCTCATTGGGTGGCATGCAGGCATTGTGTTGGTCAATCCGCTATCCCGGACGGCTGCGTCACGCGCTGGTCATCGCGTCCACCGCGAAACTGTCTGCCGAAAATATCGCGTTCAACGAAGTGGCGCGGCAGGCGATCTTGACTGACCCCGATTTCTTTGACGGACATTACGCGCGAAAGGACACAAAACCAAAGCGTGGTTTGCGCATCGCGCGCATGTTGGGACATATTACGTATTTGTCCGATGAGCAGATGGAAAAAAGGTTTGGGCGACAATTGCGCGAAGGGTTGCAGTTCTCGTTTGCGCCGGAATTTCAGATCGAATCGTATTTGCGTTATCAGGGCGAAAAATTCGCCGGTTATTTTGACGCCAATACTTATTTGCGGATCACCAAAGCCCTGGATTATTTTGATCCGGCGAGCGCATTCGACGGCGATCTGACGCGGGCATTAGCGGCGGCGTGTTGTCGTTTTTTGGTCATCTCGTTTACCACCGACTGGCGTTTTTCGCCCGCCCGTTCGCGCGAAATCGTGCGCGCGTTGATCGACAACGGTCATCAAGTTTCGTATGCGGAAATCGCCGCGCCACACGGACACGATGCTTTTTTGCTCGACGATCCCGAGTACCATGCTGTAGTGCGCGTCTATTATGATCGTATGTTTGCCCATGAAATTGCCTCGGGAGAGACACATGAGTGATACCGTGAAAAAAGCGTCCAACGTGACGTCTGTTGTGCCGGAAGTGCGCAAAGACTTCTCGTTGATTGCGCAATGGATCAAAGAGGGCGCGCGCGTATTGGACTTAGGCTGTGGTGACGGCGGTTTGCTCGCCTATCTACAACAGAGTAAAAACGTATGCGGTTACGGCGTTGAAATTTCCATCGACAACGTCAAATCCTGTATCGCGCGCGGTGTGAATGTGTTGCAACGTGATCTAGAAGGCGGGCTGGCGGATTTTTCCGACGCGCATTTCGACTGCGTGATTTTATCGCAGACGTTGCAAGCGATGCATCATTTAGAAGCGCTCGTCGAGGGGATGTTGCGCGTCGGGCGTGAGGCTATCGTGACCTTTCCTAATTTCGGTCATTGGTCGCATCGCTGGCAAATCGCGCTTCAAGGGAAAATGCCGGTTTCCAGTTCGCTGCCTTATCAGTGGTACAACACGCCCAATATTCACTTGTGTACGGTCAAGGATTTTGACCGCTTTCTTGCGGAACGGCGTTGCGAAGTATTAGAACGGGTGGTGATGGCGCACGGCAAAGAAATAATGCTGTTGCCCAATGTGTTCGGACAACTGGCTCTGTATCGTTTCCGTTATCGGTAATTTCCGAGGCGTCAAGCCGCCTTCGGTTTCATACTTAATTGCCGCCGAATTTTGGAGCGGGCGATGATGGCATCCGCCAGCGTGTATTTTTTCAATTTACTGTACATCGCGCTCAAACCGTCTTCGAGACAGTGTTTCAGCATGCAATGCTTTGCCAATGCGCATTTATTCTTGTTTTTTGATGTGGACAAAAAACATTCGACCAAAGGAATATCGGCTTCACAATCGTAAATGAGTTGTCCGATGTTAATTTTCTGCGGCGGGCGCGCCAGACACATCCCTCCACCTTTACCGCGCACGGTTTCGACATAACCGTAATGGGCAAGGAAATTGATGACCTTCATCAGATGATTGTTGGAAATACCGTAAGCCGAAGCTATTTCATGGCGTGTGACACGAGGCGAGTCGGTGACAGCCAGATAAATCAAGACGCGCAAACTGTAGTCGGTAAAAGTACTGATACGCATGGTTGTTTAGAACGACTTTCATAAAGATGTGTGCTGTTTGCGACCACGCAGACAAACTGGTAACTGGCTGACCAAGTAGCGCTATCAGAGATACTATTTGCGACAACGCGGTTGAACCACGCATTTAATATATTGTTAGTCGAGTCGTCTTTTTTGTCAATGCGTCCAGCGTTGAATCGCTGATATTCAAATTCCCAAACGTTTGCCGATTGAAACGCCATGTCCTGAAAGATAAGCAGCGACACTCATACGTTTGCCGTTTTCCGGTTGTACATCCAGTAAGCGGATTGTGCCTTTGCCGCAGATCACGTCGATACCTTCGGGCGAGACGGCACGAATCGTGCCAGCGAGCGACGCTACATGATGTTCCCGCAGTAATACCGCGCGCCAAATTTTGAGCGGTTTGCCAAGAAACAAAGTATGAGCGACCGGGTATGGATTGAAGGCGCGGATGACGCGGTCGATCGCCATCGCGTCTTTTTGCCAATCGATCAATGCGTGGCGGCGTTCGATTTTTTCAGCGTAAGTAACGCCCGACTCCGGTTGCGGCGTTGTTGTCAATCGTCCTTCTTTTTCCAATGAGCGCAAACCTTCGATAGCGAGTTCTCCACCGATTGTGGCAAGCCGGTCATGGAGCGTACCGCCAGTATCGGTAGTGAGAATCGGAGTGGCACGACGAAGAATCATTGCGCCGCTGTCCAGTCCAGCGTCCATTTGCATCAGAGTCACGCCAGTTTCGGAATCGCCAGCGAGAATGGCATGTTGGATTGGCGCCGCGCCACGCCAACGCGGTAATAATGAAGCGTGAACATTGATACAACCGTAGCGCGGTAAATCGAGAATTACCTGCGGCAAAATCAATCCATACGCGGAAACCACCAATACATCCAAAGGGATAGCGGCGAATGACGCGCGCGCGTCTTCGCTTTTTAACGAAGATGGTTGAAAAACGGGAATACCGTGTGTCAGCGCCAGTTCTTTGACTGGCGATGGCGTTAGTTTCATTCCTCTGCCTTTGGGACGATCAGGTTGAGTGAGCGTCAGCTTCGGGATATAACCCGCGGCGATCAGCGCCGATAGTGTCTCGGCGGCAAAATCGGGAGTTCCGGCAAAACCGATACGCATGAAAATTTCCTTTACATTGTCATTTGTCGCTGTTTTTTCAGCTTTTTTACGATGCGCGACTGTTTAAGTTTAGATAAATAATCAACGAAAACGATACCGCGCAAATGGTCGATTTCATGCTGAATGCAAACGGCAAGCAGTCCTTCGGCATTAAATTCCCTTGTTTCGCCTGTTTCCATCATCGTTCGGACGGTGATTTTCTCGGCACGCTTGATTTGGTCGAAGTAATTAGGTACGGATAAACACCCCTCGTCACCGTATATTTCGCCTGATGAGGCGATGATTTCTGGATTGATCAGCGTCAGAAGGTCGTCCTTGGTTTCCGAAATGTCGATTACGATGACCTGCACATGAACATCGACTTGCGTCGCCGCCAGCCCGATTCCGGGCGCGGCGTACATGGTTTCTGCCATATTGCCGATTAATTGACGGATTTCTTGGGTTATTTCGGCGACAGGTTGCGCGACTTTTTTCAGGCGCGGATCGGGATATTCGAGGATCGGAAGCAGAGCCATTACAACACTCCTGAAGAAATTGGTGAGATTTTCCATGCAAAAAGCTTTGCAAGTCTTTATTTTGTGGTAGTTTATTCTGAAAATTTACATTATATTTTCCGGTATGCGGAAGGAATTCGATATGTGTCAAAAGTTTATCATGATCGGCAAAGTAGCCGTAGCCCTTGCAGCTTTTTGTTTGTCGTTGAGCGTTTTTGCCCAAGAACAGAAAGAAGATGAGCTTACCATTCGCGCTGATGCGCCGGCGACATACACTGTCAAGAAGGGCGACACGTTGTGGGCAATTGCCGGTCGCTTCCTAGACAAGCCTTGGCGCTGGCCCGAAATTTGGGATATGAACAAGGAACAAATCAAAAATCCGCACTTGATCTACCCGGGTGACGTGATTGTTTTATCGATTATCGGAGGCAGACCGCATTTGCGTATCGAGAAACTGTCGCCGACGGTGCGCTCATCGCCACTGCCGCACGAAGCGATACCGAGCATTCCGCCGGGCGACATTGAGCCGTTCTTGACGCGCTCGTTCATCGCGTCGCAAGAAACGGCGCTCGAAAAAGCAGCGATCATTGTGGAAGGACGCGACCGTGAACGTTTCTTGCGCGGCAACGACGACCTCGTCTACGTTGTCGGTATCGATCAAAGCGAAGGTACGCGCTGGAATATTTTCCGTCCGGCACGCGCCGTGCGAGACATCAACGGCAAGATGCTCGGCACGGAATATCGTTATTTAGGGACGGCGGAAGTCGAGCGTTTTGGTTCTCAAGAAAACGAAGCCAGCACGGTACGCATTTTGAGCGTGCGTGAAGAGATCGGTATTGGCGATCGTCTCGTGCCGATGCCGAAAGAAACGCTGGTGAATTACGCGCCGCACGCGCCCGATCGTCAAGTCGAAGCGTTCATCGTGGCTTCGCAACACGGATCGACGGAAATGGGGCGTACCGATATCGTGACGATCGATCAAGGCGCGCAGCACGGCATCGAAGTTGGGCATGTGCTTGCCGTTTTCCGGCAAGTCAAACCAATTGCCGATCCTCGCCCAAGTACCGCGATCGAGCAAATCATCAAAGGTTTCGATAACACGACAGTGTACAAAAAGCCCAATATGATCGAAGTGCCCGACGAGCGTATCGGTTTATTGTTCGTTTTCCGCGTATTTGACAACGCTTCTTACGCGATGCTGTTGAATATGACCGATCCTGCGAAAGTGGGCGATTTTGTCCGCAATCCGTAACGCTGTGCTCTATGACCGCCAACGCCACGCACGCGCAAGCCTGGGTGGCGTTGGCGTTATGGGGACTCTCCGCGCGTCAACTGGCGCGCTTGCTCCGCGCGTTCGGTTCGCCTGAAGCGGTGTTGGATGCGTCAGCCTTGCAGCTTGCCCGACATCTCTCCGCGTCTAGCGTTTCACGCATTAAGGACGCGCCCAATCCCGCGACACTGGAAAAGACGATGGCGTGGCTCACCGGAGATGGACATCAACTTGTCACTTGGGGGGATGGCGATTATCCGCAAACTTTGTTGGCGTTGGATGACGCGCCGCCGGTGCTTTTTTTTGTCGGCGATCGTGAAATACTGAGGCGTCCGGCACTCGCGATCGTCGGCAGTCGTAACGCGACGCCGCAAGGCTTGGATAATGCGCGCGCGTTTGCTGAAACTTTATCGCAAGCCGGTGTCGCGATTATTTCGGGAATGGCACTCGGCATCGATGGCGCGGCGCACGAAGGCGGATTGCGTGGAAGAGGGTCGAGTCTTGCCGTGATCGGCACTGGACCCGACCGGATTTATCCGGCGCGGCATCGGGATTTGGCGCACCGATTGGCGGAACGCGGCGGGATACTCAGCGAATTTCTGCCCGGCACGCCGCCGCTGCGTGAAAACTTTCCGCGCCGCAATCGACTCATCAGCGGATTGGCGCACGGCGTATTGATCGTCGAAGCCTCGTTATCGTCGGGTTCGTTGATTACCGCGCGTTTGGCAGGCGAGCAAGGGCGCGAAGTTTTCGCCATTCCGGGGTCGATACACTCCCCCTTTTCCAAAGGTTGCCACAAACTGATACGTGAAGGCGCGAAACTCGTTGAAACCGCGCAGGATATTCTCGACGAATTACCTATATTGCGCGCGGCAAGCGCCACGCAAAAAACCCACGAAACATCATCCGCAACCAAAAGCGACACGACCGTCGCTGCTCAAATACGAGACTTCCCTGAAAACGATGGAGTGGAAGCTGCGTTGCTGGTCGCGCTCGGCTACGATCCGGTCGACCTCGACACGCTGGTCAAGCGTTCTACGCTGCCGGCGGAAAAACTGTTGGCGGTATTGACCGAGCTCGAACTCGCTGGACGTATTTCGTCTCTGGCAGGAGGAAAGTGGATTCGGCGTTAGCGCGGAGTCGGAGGAAATCGATTATTGGTTTGTGCTCGATAATGACGGGAATGCTCAAATTCACCCTTACAGATAGCAAACGATCCATTTAGGAGTGACCGTCAAGACTCATGCTGCCAGAGGACGGGCGCTATTATTTTAATTTGATTATATTTTGAGTAGCGTGTAAACGATGACCAATACCAGCGCGAACACAAATAATGCGAGTACGCGTCGCTGGCGGATATTGCTTTGCCGTAAACGCTCCACTGTGCGGACGAGATCGTTGTTTTGCTTGGTTAGGTCGTGAAGCAAATCGGTAGTGTCTTGCAAGTCACGGTGCAACGCTTGGATTTCATGGCGATGCTCGCGGACGATCGTTTCCATTTGCTTGATCTGCGCGCTTTCATCGGCGACGTTGAACAAGTCATCAGAGATATCGCGCGGCGTTTTGTCTTTTTTTATGCGCGAGAATAAATTTTGTGCGCCTTCGGCGAGTTTCGGCGCATTCTCGATTACTTGTTTCCATGGAATGGCGGTAATGACGACTTGCCAAGGGAAAGCCATGAGTTTCTCCTGAAAAACTGAATTTATGCGTTGGAATCGTATATGATGCCTGAAAAAATCATATTTTTACAATTCTCGTAGATTGATAAAATTCTATTTTGTTTTTGAAAGGAATCATCATGAGCAAGAAAGCCATTCGCAGCAATGCCGCGCCTGCGGCTTTAGGACCATATTCACAGGCGATTGCGGCGGGCAACACGGTGTATTTGTCCGGTCAACTCGGGATCGATCCGGTGACGGGCGTGTTGCGGGACGGAATCGTGGCGCAGACGCATCAGGTGTTTCACAATTTGCGGGCGGTGGCGCAGGCTGCTGGAAGCGATCTGGATGGTTTCGTCAAACTAACGATTTTATTGGTAGATTTGAACGATTTCGCGGCAATCAACGAAATCATGGCTGCGTATTTCAAAGAGCCGTATCCAGCGCGGGCGACGTATCAGGTGGCGGCATTGCCCAAAGCGGCGGCAGTGGAAATTGAAGCGGTGCTGGTGTTGGATTGAGCGCATGAATTGATGAAAGCGGTAGCGAAAAAAACGCAAGAGAAAAAACGCGCCGCGCAAGAGGGGACGCGGGGTAGCGCATTGGCGGCGCGTTTGGCGCGGCTTGGTATCAAGAACGACGCCAATCTGATACTGCATTTGCCGCTGCGCTATGAAGATTACACGGAACTCACTCCGTTGGCGCAATTACGCGCGGGGATGTCGGCTTGTTGCGAAGGTGTCGTAGTACATAGCGAGATACAGTATCGTCCGCGCCGCCAATGGGTATGCGCGATCGAAGACGGCGCGATGGTACTGACGTTACGTTTTTTCACCTTTTATCCGAATCAACAAAAAGCGTTGGCGATCGGCGCGCGAGTACGTGTTTTCGGCGAGACGCGCGATGGTTATTACGGTTTGGAAATGGTGCATCCGAAAGCCATTGTCGTGCATGCCGACACGATGTTGCCGGACGGCTTGTTGCCGGTTTATCCAACGACGGTAGGATTGTCTCAAGAAATGCTGACGAACCGCATTCGTCGAGCGTTGGACAACACGGCATTATTGAACGATTTATTGCCGAGCGCGTTACGTGAACGGGAACAGTTTTGGACATGGGAGCGCGCCATTCGTTTTTTGCACAAACCGCCGCGCTTGACGCGGCAAGAGCGCGCCGCGCTCGATGAGCGCGTTCATCCGGCGTGGCAGCGCGTGAAGTTTGACGAACTATTGGCGCAACAATTATCGTTGAAGCGGCATCGAAAACAAAGAAAAGTACGGCGAGCATGCGCGTTATCGGGCGATGGCGCGTTGACTTCCGCATTGATCAAAATATTGCCTTTCTCATTGACGGGCGCACAGCAAAAAGTCTGGCATGAAATCGAAAACGACATGGCGCAAGAAATGCCGATGCATCGTCTGTTACAAGGCGATGTCGGATCGGGGAAAACGGTAATCGCCGCGCTTGCCGCGTTGCGGGCGATTGAGTGTGGCAAGCAAGTCGCGTTGATGGCGCCGACGGAGATACTCGCCGAGCAGCATTACCGAAAATTATCGGCATGGTTCGCCGATTTGTCGGTTGAATTGGTTTGGTTGTCTGGCGGTTTACCGGCGGCGAAATACCGGAAATCATTGGCGACGATGGCGGAGGGTAAATCACTGTTGGCAATAGGCACGCACGCGCTTTTTCAGCAAGATGTCGCGTTGCCCAATTTGGCGTTGGCAATCGTCGATGAACAACACCGCTTCGGCGTCGCGCAAAGATTGGCGTTGCGCGACAAGGGACAAAAACGGCAAAAAAGTAACGATGAGACGCATCAACTGATGATGAGCGCGACGCCGATACCGCGCACATTGGCGATGAGTTTTTACGCTGATCTCGACGTTTCGATCATCGACCAATTGCCGCCCAGACGGGTGCCAGTGGCGACGCGCTTGGTTGACCAACGACGCCGCGCCGAAATCGTCGCTCATGTCGGTAAACGTTGCGCTAATGGCGCGCAAGCATATTGGGTGTGCCCGCTGGTCGAAGAATCGGAAAAACTCGATTTGCTGGCGGCACAAACCTTATATGAGGAATTGCGTGAAGTTTTTAACGGAAACCATCAAGAAAATGGAGTTGCGCTGCCCAGGCTCGAAGTCGGTTTGTTGCACGGAAAAATGAAAAGCGCGAAAAAAACGGAAGTGATGGAAGCGTTCGTGCGCGGCGAAATTCATCTGCTGGTGGCAACGACGGTGATCGAGGTGGGTATGGACGTTCCTAACGCGGCGACGATGATCATCGAGCACGCCGAACGTTTTGGTCTGGCGCAATTGCACCAACTGCGTGGCAGAGTGGGACGCGGCGCGCAAGAGAGCCAATGCGTCCTGCTTTTTGAAACACCGCTCGGCGCGCTGGCGAAAGCGCGCTTGAAAGTGATTTACGAAAATCATGATGGATTCGATATCGCGCGCGAAGATTTACGCATACGCGGTCCGGGCGAATTGCTCGGCGCGAGGCAGTCGGGCGTGCCGCTGTTGCGTTTTGCCGACCCTGAGCGTGACGAGAAGCTTTTAGAGCGCGCCGGCGAAGTCGCCAACCAAATATTGGCAATGGCAGATGGCGAAACGATTGCGCTGGCATTCATTAACCGCTGGCTGGGCGATAAGGCGGAGTTTTTCAAAGCCTGACGTCATGTTTTCCCGAAGAGGGTAGTAAAACTGTTTATGATGCCGCATTAAGTATCGCGGCTGACTTCTAAAAAGTGGCGGAGAAGGTACAATTTTTCGTCATTTTCGTATCGGCGCGCTCTTTTCGCTATTGATAATAGTTATCATTTACATTAGAATTTGTAATGTTATTTAACTATCATGAAAAGGACAAGTCTGATATGAACTCCATACAAGCCATGAGAAATCGGCAATCGAATAGATTATTGGTGGATTCATCGACACCATTTTTTATTTCTCTTTTCCAGCGCCGATTGGTCTGGGCGGCGGTTGCGTTGGCGGTAGCTTTTCCGATTTCCGCGCAAGAGGTGAAACCTGAAACACAGCCTGCCGCCGCAGAGGAAGCCAAAACGCCAACGGCGACTACGACACGAGATGAAGTGTTGCCGGAAATACGCGTGCTCAGCACAGCGGAAGAAGAATTGAAGCAAGCGCCAGGCGTCTCGACGATCACTGCGGAGGATATCGAAAAACGCCCACCCGCCAACGATCTTTCGGAAATCATTCGAACAATGCCCGGCGTGAATCTAACTGGCAATAGCTCGTCCGGCGCCTATGGTAACAATCGTCAGATCGACTTACGTGGGATGGGACCAGAAAACACCTTGATTTTGATTGACGGCAAGCCGGTTACTTCGAGAAATTCGGTGCGGATGGGTAGATACGGCGAGCGTAACACGCGCGGCGACAGCAACTGGGTGCCGGCGGAAGCGGTTGAGCGTATCGAGGTGTTGCGCGGACCCGCGGCGGCGCGTTACGGTTCAGGCGCGGCGGGTGGTGTCGTCAACATTATCACGAAGCGCCCATCCGATCATTTGAGTGGGACGGTTTCGCTGTATGGATTGCTTCCCGAAGACGGTGACGAATCCGATACGAAACGCACGAGTTTCCATCTGACAGGTCCAATAGGCGAAAAATTTTCCTTCAGGCTTTATGGCAATCTGAACAAAACGACTGGCGACAAACCGGCGGTCAACGAAGAAGCGTCTGACGTCGATGTGACGGGTGAAACAATCCCGCCCGCCGGACGCGAAGGCGTGCGCAACCGCGACATCGACGCGTTATTGCGTTGGGACATCGCGCAGGGTCATATCCTTGAATTGGAAGGCGGCTTTTCGCGTCAAGGCAACATTTATGCGGGCGACCGTTTGATGGGCACCGGCAACGAGGCGATGGCGCAACTCGCGGAACAAGGCGAGGAAACGAATACGATGTTCCGTCGTACCGGTTCGTTGACGCATCGCGGCGATTATGGCGAGGGACGTACCTCGCGCGTCATGTTTTCGTATGAAGAAACGGTCAATTCGAGAATGAACGAAGGCTTGGCGGGTGGCGCGGAGGGCACGATCAGCGCAGTGGATGCCGTGCGCTCGAAATCGACATTCAATAATTGGGTATTAAACGGCGAATACAATACGCCGCTCACCATCGCCGGCGTGCGACAAGTGCTGACGGTTGGCGCGGAATATACCGAACAAGAATTGGAAGACCCGTACTCCGTTTCGATGGGCACACAGTTTACCGGCGATACAGGAGGTGAAGCCAGAGCCAAAACCAAAGCCGTGTTTATCGAAGACAATATCGAAGTAACCCGTTCGCTGATTCTGACGCCCGGTTTGCGTTTTGATCATCACGATCAATTCGGCAGCAATTTCAGTCCGAGCTTGAACGCTTCTTACGAGCTTACCAACGCATGGACGATCAAAGGCGGTATCGCGCGCGCGTTCAAAGCGCCAAACTTATATCAATCGAATCCGAACTATATGTATACCACGCGCGGCAACGGTTGTCCCTATGTGGACGGCAACCGCGTCTCCGGTCCATGTAATATTTTCGGTAATGCCGATCTCGAACCAGAAACCAGTATCAACAAAGAAATTGGAATCGCGTACAACCAGAACGGTTGGGAAGGTGGATTGACCTACTTTGACAATGATTATAAAAACAAGATCATCGCCGACATGGGTGATCAGAATATTCCGCCCGTGGTCAACGGGTATCGCGCGTTCAAGTGGTTCAACGCCGGTAAGGCAATCGTGCGCGGGTTTGAAGGATACTTCAACGTGCCGATTCTCGGTAACGAGGGCAGCGTATTGAAGCTGATCAATAATATTACATGGATGAACAAAAACGAAAGTAAAACGACCGGTCAGCCGTTGTCGGTGATTCCTAAATACACGCTGAACAGCACGTTCGATTGGCGTCCTCATGAACGATTCTCGTTGCAACTGTACGGCACGTTCTACGGCAAACAAAAACCACGCACGATGAATATGGCGAACAATACCGAAGCGACTGGCGATCAGCTCAATGAGCGCGGCGCATACGCGATCTTCGGATTGAGCGCCGGATATGATTTGAGCGAAAATTTCAATTTGCGCGCCGGTGTGAACAACCTTGCCGATAAACGTCTCTATCGCGAAGATCCCGGGACAGGACAAGGCGCGGCGACGTATAACGAACCAGGGAGATCGTTTTATTTGCTGTTGACGGCATCGTTTTGATTGGCGCGGATGAGTGGAGAGAACATGATCAAAGCGCATCATCGGTGGATGTGTTTTGCCGATCATCGCCCCGCCATGAATATTAGCTTACGACTATTCATGGCGGTTTTCGGCGGTTACGGTCTAGCGTTATTGTGCGGCGCGGCGCTGGCGAGCGGATTGTCTTTTGCGCTTGCATTCGACGCAGTGACATTTGCGGTGATGATCGCTTTCATTGTGCAACTGGTCGCGGTGATTTGGGTCATCGCCGCCGCAACGCTCGTACGTGCGGCGTTGGGATTGATCATTCCCGCGGCGATATTCGGTGCGTGGCTTGTTGCGCCGCAATTGGTTTCGTAATATAAGGCACCATCATGAATTTCGATCGACCACGCGGATTACGGCAATCGATGTCGTGGCTGCATACATATTCGGGCTTGACGTTGGGTTGGCTCGTATTTGCTATTTTTGTCACCGGCACATTGTCTTTTTTCAGGAATGAAATTACGTTTTGGATGCAACCGGAACGTCACAAAGCTAATAGCGATATTGTCACTTTCGAACGCGCGTTGGGTGTGCTTGAAAGCGAAGCGCCGAATGCGCGGCAGTGGACGATGACGTTACCGGGACCACGTAACCCGACACTAGGGATTTCATGGCAAAATCCGCAGCAAAACGCGCAACAAAACATTCGGCAAACGGCGATACCTAATAATAACGAACGGCGCGTACCGTCCGATACGGATACAGTAGGACGCGGTAACGAATCAAACGCGGGCAATGCCGAACGGCGTTCGCCGCGTCGGCAAGGTGAAGGTGTCGAAATGTCTGCCAGCGCCGAAGGGAGACCTACGCGACAAGGCGTCGCTGATGCTGAGCGGCGCGGCAGTCGAGGAAATGCCGAGCGGCGCACCATGCAGACGGATGAAGGAGACGAAGAGGAGCTCTTATCGCCGCGTCAAAGTCAAAACACGTTGGAGCAAGCGCAATCCCGTCCACAAGAACAACCGCAGCAACAGCATGGGGGCGCGCGCGGCGTACGCTTGACGCTTGATCCCGCTACCGGAGAGAAATTGGGCGGGCGAGAAACCGCCGGAGGTAATTTTTTATATCGTTTCCATTTCGAGCTTTATGGCATGGATAGAATATGGGGACGTTGGATTATCGGTATCGCGACGATGTTGATGTTTATCGCAATTGTTTCTGGCGTAATCGTACATCGCAATATCTTCAAAGATTTCTTCACCTTTCGCCCAGCGAAAGGTAAGCGCTCATGGCTCGATGCGCACAATGGGTGTAGCGTGCTGTCGTTGCCGTTTCATATCATGATCACCTTTTCTGGCTTGTTGTTGTTCGGCAATATGATGATTCCGACCGCGATGCAGAGCGCGTTCAAAGGCGACATGGATGCTTATCGGCAAAACGTTCGCAACCGAATGGCGAATTTCGAATATAAGCCGCCCGCCGGAGAACGCGCGACGATGATCGAAATCGCGCCGCTCGTCGCCGCCGCCGAAAGAACATGGAAGAACCGAAAAGCGGGTTCGGTGATCATTACGAATCCGAACGATAAACACGCTGTGATCGAGGTACGCCAATCGTCAATCGGCGGCAGTCTCGTCGCCGGGCGGTCTGCCGCGCAAAGCTTATATTTCGATGGCGTTTCCGGTCAATCGTTGACAGGCGCCGATGCCGCGAAACCGACAACGGTACAGGCGATTTCCAACGTATTGATCTTGCTACATCGTGGCTTTTTTGCGTCGCCGATACCGCGTTGGCTCTTGTTTTTGGGCGGCGTCGGCGGTTCGTTGATGGTTGCGACGGGACTGATCATGTGGCGAGTTGCACGACAGAAAGATCAAGAGAAACAACAAAGAAGCAGTGGTGCGGGATTTCGCGTTGTTGAAGGATTGAACGTTACCGGTATCGCTGGATTGATGGTTGCTATTGGCGCGTATTTTTGGGCGAACCGGCTCATTCCGGCAGATGTCGTCGGGCGCAATGATTGGGAAATCCGCGCTTTTTTTATCGTTTGGGCGATTACACTGATTCACGCGTTCACGCGCCAACACAAAATGGCATGGGTCGAGCAACTGGCGGTAGCGGGAATTTTGATTGGCTTATTACCCTTGTTGAACGCGCTCACCGGTGGTTTAGCGCTTTCCGCGAGTATCGGTAAAGGGCAATGGGTCGTGGCGGGATTTGACATCACGGCGCTTTTGATGGGCGTGGGTTTGCTCTATACCACATATAGGGTTTATAAGTATGCGCCAAAAACGATAGCAAGTATTCTAACGGCGGGAAAGGCATCAGAGAAGAAAACGCACGAACAGGGTATGCCACTACCGGATACGTTCACATCCGATCCGAGGTCGAGCTCCTTCGCGCAACGCTCGGAGGAAAGCGCATGATGGAGATTCTTCCCGATTTTCTTATATTGATGTTGATGTTTATTGGATTAGGCGCAATTTGTGTCGGCATGAACCGCCACGCGCGGCAAGTTTTCGGAATATTACCTAGTCTCGGTATGCGGTGTCTGCGTATTGCTCTTGGATTTGTCGCGCTGATGGTGTCGCTTGTTCCGGCAATTGACGATTATGGTACGTCGATTGGCGTTGCCGTATGGATAGGATACCTTGCAGTCATTGCCACTATGATTGGACTGGTATTGACTTATTACCCGAGAATCCTGCGCCCCGCTTTTCCGATGGCGCTTGCCGGATTACTCATCGCGGTATTGGTAAGTTGGTGATAAAGGAAGAAGCAAGGCAGATTCGGTTTTCGTGATCACGCCGAAATCCGCCTTGCTTTTTTAATACGGGATAATGATAGCCCAATCATTCATACTTCTGAGGTGCGTCGAAATACTCTTTAGTAAGTTTGATGACTACTGGCAGCAACAACACCAGCGCAATCAAGTTCGGGATCGCCATCAAACCGTTGAAAAGATCAGATAAATTCCAAACGAGCGACAGTTTCATGAGCGAACCTACCGGGACGACGCAAGTAAAGAAAATTCTAAATGGCAATGCCGCCCTTTCGCCAAGAAGATAAATAATGCAACGCTCGCCATAAACGCACCAACCCAAAATCGTCGAGTACGCGAATAGCACTAAGCTAATCACGACAATCCAACGCGAACCCGGCAGTATCGAATCGAATGCCGTTTGCGTTAACACACCCGCACTCATACCTTCGTTCGTCCATTGACCGGATACCATGATCACGAGACCGGAAATTGAGCAAACGATGATTGTGTCGATGAACGGGTCGATCATGCCCAAAAGACCTTGTTTGACCGGATGTTTGACGATTGCCGTCGCGTGCGCCATTGGCGAACTGCCCAAACCCGCTTCGTTTGAGAAAAGCCCGCGTGCCACACCATAACGAATCGCCATGATGATCGTTGATCCGACGAAACCGCCCGCCGCCGCATGACCAGTAAAGGCGCTTTCGACGATGGTCCAGAACGCTTGTGGTACTTGATCGATTTTGATCAGTAAGATCACAAGACCACTGAGCACATAAATGACCGCCATTATCGGAACGAGCGTTCCTGCCACTGCGCCGATTCTTTTGACACCACCGACAACGATGATACTCGTCAACAAAAACAAAATGCCCGCGACGATATACGACGCCGTTTGTGTGTTTTCTTGAGAAACCAATACATGGGCAACATTGCTGGTAATCGAGTTTGCTTGCGCCATGTTGCCAATACCGAACGAAGCGACTGCGCCGAAAATCGCAAAGAGCGTCGCCAACCATTTCCAGTTTTCGCCCAAACCGTTTTTGATGTAATACATCGGACCGCCAACGAAACTACCGTGAGGCGTCACTTCGCGGAATCGCACGGCAAGGGTTGCCTCGCAGAATTTGGTGGACATGCCGACTAGCGCCGTGACCCACATCCAAAACACCGCGCCCGGACCGCCTAATAAAATCGCGGTGGCAACGCCGACAATATTTCCTGTGCCGACGGTCGCCGCGAGCGAGGTCATCAATGCGCGGAACGGTGTCAGCTCGCCTTCGTGTTCAGGATGCGCTTTGCGTCCGCGCCACATCACGCCGAATGCGTACATCGTTTTTCTGAATGCCAAGAACTTCAGTCCGATCGTTAGAATCAACCCGACTAAAACCAACAACGGAATCAAAACGAACGGTCCCCAGACAAAACTACTGACAGAATCTATCCAGCTACTTAACGCTTGCATAGTTTTTTCTCCATTAAGGCACAACGTGCACAATTATATAGTCAAGCGGCGTCTGTTGGTGTTGAAGAAAAAACAAAATGACGACGAAATGACCGACAAAATTGCTTATCATCTGGAATTAGCGCGGGTGTCGTGGATCGTCATCGCGATAACGTTGTTCGGTGTGTTTTTGCCAGTCACGCGGTCGCGCAGTCGAGTAGGCGACGTATATCTCTCACAGCAATCGTTTTGCAAGCGTTTTTATAAAGTCTCTTTACTGTGTAATGCGTCAACGATAAAGAGTTAAGGAAATGGCTGTGGGAAAGACGCCCCTGCAATTTTACCGTTATTACTTATGTCCCTGATATTACTACTATTTAAATTAAATAAATGAAAAAACAACAAACTGGTTACAGTTACGACGAACGCGTGACAACCTGCCGACAAGCTGACATGCGTATCAGTATGACAATAATAGTCCATTTTGTGTGAATTGGTCCGGCGAGGCAAATAGTCGAACTGGAAAAACTCAGAGACGAACTAAGAAGCGCAATATCCTATCCCTGTATTCTTCGGTTGTTTTACCTTGTTTACTTTCGTATAAGTGCCGGGCAATCCGTTCGAAAGTGTTTCCCGCATCGATCTCTTTCTGAAGATCGACCTGCTCTTGCTCTTTTTTGATCTGACGGGCGTGCTGAACAGGATCGATGCCTTGTTTGAGTAATGCCAGCGCTAGCGATACTTTAGGGTATGAACCAAAAGATAATTGCTTGCGCTTGCCATTGAGACAACAAGCCATTTGCCAATATTTACCGCCATTCGGCTTGACCAACAAAAACAACCCGACGCCATCAAAGAGCTTATAAGGCTTATCCTGCGGCTTGGCGCTACGAACAGAGGTATCAGACGGGGACATTTTGGGGTAACTTGCCTACTTACACCACAAAAGTCATCCCCAAAATCTCCACTATCCATGGATTTCTTTGGGCGTTAATGGACGATCAAATCTGATTTTCTCTATGAAAAAGTCGTCACGGTGGACGTTATTGGATGATCATATGGAGGCGGAGGTCGGAATCGAACCGGCGTACACGACTTTGCAGGCCGCTGCATAACCACTCTGCCACCCCGCCCAAAGGGTCAGCCGCTACGCGGCTACGGTTGATTGAAAAAGCACAGAATTTTTCAATGAAAGATCAGATTATGTACTAGCTTTCATAGCTTGGCAAGTCGCCACTGAGCATAGCGTTTTTTGTAAAATCGACAGCCAGCAACGAGCCAAAGCGTCATGAGCCGAGAGATTCGTCCCACGCCTGGATCATCTGCCGCAATGCCTGTATTTGTTGCGCGCGGATTGCCAAAGGTATCGCGGCGGAGTCGTCGCGCAATTCATCGGCAATCTTTCGCGCATCGACATTTTTGAGCGTCCGCAAAGCGCGCCTCAAATAATTACCTTGCCGATCCTCTTGCGGTTGCGCCGCGCGCGCGTTGCAGTCTGTGAATGAAGCGTCGATCAACCATGTCAGCCGATACGGACGGCGCAACGCATCGCAGCTATGCAGTAGCGCCAACAATGCTCTGGCATCCATCTCGAAAACATGTAACACCTCTCCATGCAAGCGCGTGACGATACGCGCGGCGTCGGCGCAATCGTTCGGCACTTTCAGGCGTTTCGACAGCGCGTTGACGAGTGGTGCGCCTTTACTCTCGTGCCCGTGATGATCAGGCAGTTGCTCGCACGTCGTCACCGCTTTACCCAAATCGTGACAAAGCAACGCGTAACGTACCGGCAACGAAAAATGAAACCGCGCCGCCGCGTCCAATACTTCTTCGACGTGGATGCCAGCATCGATCTCGGGATGGTATTCGGGTTTCTGTGGCACGCCGTACAACGCGTCAACTTCGGGCATCCAGACCGCGAGCGCGCCGCAAGCGCGTAATACCTGCAAAAAACGCGACGGTTTTTGCGCCATCAACGCGCGCGCTGTTTCCTGCCACATCCGTTCAGCGACGAGCGCTTCAAGTTCGCCGCTCTCGACGATGTTGCGCATGAGTTCCATCGTCTCGTCAGCAACATCGAAATCAAGACGCGCCGCGAATCGCGCTACGCGCAATACACGCAACGGGTCCTCGGAAAACGCCGGCGATACATGACGCAAAACACGGGCGCGTAAATCGCGCCGTCCTTCGAATGGGTCGATCAATGTTCCATGCTTGTCGCGCGCCATCGCGTTGATCGTCAAATCACGCCGCCACAAATCATCGGCAAGCGACACGTCGGGCGCGGTGTAAAACGTGAATCCGTGATAACCGCATCCGGCTTTGCGTTCAGTACGCGCCAGTGCGTATTCTTCGTGCGTTTCGGGATGCAGAAACACCGGAAAATCTTTGCCGACCGGACGGAATCCCGCGCTCAACATCATTTCGGGCGTCGCGCCGACAACGACGAAATCGTGATCGGTCACTGGTTCGCCGAGCAAATCGTCGCGCACCGCGCCGCCGATTTCGTAAATACGGACTGATTCGGGCAAGCGATGACAAATCGTGTCGTTCATGGTGAGGGCGAGGCAGTCGTTTTCGCGGAGGAAGTTTCGTTATTATCGCCGCTATCGTCGGAAATGGAAATATTGCCTTGCGTATCGCCGACGGCGTCGGTCAACGCGTCGTCCGTCGTGCCGTCCGGCGGCGCGACGACGAGCTTCAACGAATGAAGCATCGAAAAAGACGCGCCATTACGTTGCGCGTAAACTTTCGTGTTCGTCAGCACTTTCTTCACATAATCGCGCGTTTCATCGAACGGAATCGTCGCTACCCAAATGTCGCCGTCGGCAGTCCGCATGTCACGCCAACGTTTCGCCCGTCCGGGACCGGCGTTATACGCGGCAGCCGCCAGCGCTAAAGAATCATCGAGATCATCAAGGCAATGCCGGAGATAAAACGCACCGAAAGCCACGTTCACCTTCGGATCATTCAATTGCGACACTCTATAGCCGGAAACGCTTAATTGTTTTGCGACCCAATTCGCCGTGCGCGGCATCATCTGCATCAAACCGATTGCGCCAGCATTGGAAACGATTTCCGGCACGAAACGCGATTCTTGTCGCGCGACTGCGTAAAGCCAGTGAATGTCGATATTGTGCTGTCTGGCGGCGTCTTGGAAAGCATTTTCAAACGGTTGAGGATAACGCAACGAAAAATCGTGCCGTACCCGTGTTTTCTCGGCGGCGGCAATCGAACGGTCGATGACATTGATTCGCCGCATCGCCTGCGCTGCCACGTGCAACGAATCATCGCTCAGCGAACGCATCAGCAACGACCATTCGCGCAACATCTCGGCGCGCATATCCAGTTCATTGAGTTTGACGATTCGCTGCACGGACGGGTGCTCTAAAAATGTGTCAATCATGGCGCTGGATACGGGAAGTGGCTGATGATCCAATATCAGTTTTTCAACGTTCAATCTTTCGGCGGCGAGGATTCCATAAAACGTAATATCACGAGACAGCGCGACATATAACATTTTCGCTTCCGCCGTCGTCTGCGCCGTATTTTGTTTTTCCAGCGCGCGCGCGCGCCAATAACACCATTCTTCTTTGGTTTGCTCTTCGACCGGCAATGCCGAAATCATCGCCAACGTTTGCGCGTAATCGCCCGCGCGCAACGCCGTCCGAATGTGCCAAATTTGCTGCGCCACATTCAATGGCGCGTCGCCTATTTCCCGATAATAATGTAGCGCATCGGGATGTAATTGCCGCGCCGCCCGATAAGCAATACGCGCGTTGCCGTATTCTCGGTCGGTTTTCGACCAATTGTCGCGTATCGCTAACCACGCCTGCCGCGCACTTGTGATATCTTTGCGCGCGACGTTTTCCAGAGCGAAGAAAACAAGATACGTCGCTCCTTTGTTTTTGGGCGTCGGGCGCGTCGCCAAATATTTCAACGGTTGTCGTTCCGCTTGCACGAATGTTTTTTCATCGACGCGTTCGGCGGCGGGCAATTTTCGCCATAACGATTTGACCAAAGGCAAGTTAGCTTCTTCTGACGCAAGACGCATTCGTGCGCGAATGTCGCCAGAAGTCAAAATGCCTTTGGCGATCATCACGTCGGCGATATCGACACATGATTGCGGCAGCGATTTTCCAGTGAACCACAATGATTTCCCGGCAGCCAACGCGCTATCTCCATCACGCTGAAAGTGATAACTGACACCATAACATTGGAGCTCGATGTCTTCGTGCATGGGTGGATAATCTATCGAGAAATAAACCCAATTTTGTTTTTTAGCCAGCGCCTTCAACCATGCCAATAACAATGGTTGCGCCAACGGCGTTTCTTTCTCCCGCTTGACAAAATCCCGTACCGTTTCTTCATAGCGCTCCAAGTTGTCGGCATCTTTTTCCAGCGCCGTGCGTAAATGCCAATAAGCGACATAGGGCGCAAGCACGTGTCCATTGACATCGAAACGCAAGAAAGCCGACAAATCTTTTTTCTCGAAAGCTTTTTTTGCCTCGACCACCGCTCGATCACCAGAAACGCGCGTGTTTTTCGATGTCGTTTGCGCACCGATCCACGGTGACAAAAACAACGCCGATACCAATAAAATCCCCCATCGGACAATATTCCGCGAAAATCGCATCCTTGAAATTCCTACCTTATAATTAAAAAGTGTATTTAGATGTACTAATCATAACAGCAATCACCCGAAAAGCGGCACGAAGTTATCGAACAATCCGCACATGATTAAACAGTAGGTTAAAATGTAAAATCAAAACTATTTTCATTAGTAACATTTCACAATGGAAGAACTTTCTGATTCTCTTTTGGTGCCACCCGTCGAAGAAGGCTGGTTTGATACGAAGCCACAGCCGGTGAAAGTATTGGCGCGCGGCGCTTGGATCGCCTTATTCGGCGGGGGACAACTTGGTTCTATGTTTTGTGACGCTGCGCATACTCTCGGTTTTCGTGTCGCCGCCGTTGATCCCGACCCCGATGCGCCGATCACCACTCGCGCCGACGCGCATTGGAGTACTGATTATGACGACGAAACGACGCTAAAAGAATTGATCGAAAAAGCCGAAACAGCGACAGTCGAATTTGAAAACGTGCCTTACACGGCGCTGGCGCAAGTCGCTCGCCACATGCCGTTGCGCCCTTCCGTTGACGATATCCGTACCGCGCAAGACCGCGTCGAGGAAAAGGCTTTCTTCGCACGACACGGGTTGCCGATTGTGCCCTTTTTCCATATTCGAAGTGTTGACGATTTGCGTTATGTTCCCGATTACCTTTTTCCCGGAATATTGAAAACGGCGCAATTCGGCTACGATGGAAAAGGACAGCGTATCGTCAACACGCCGAAAAAGCTGAAGGAGGCATTTCGGGAACTGGGCGGCGTTTCTTGCGTCTTCGAGCAGCGCATCAAACTCAAAGGTGAAATTTCCGTACTGATCGCGCGTAACGCGCAAGGCGAAACGGCGCTGTGGTCGATCGCCGAAAACTATCACCGCGACAATATTCTCGACGTAACTATCGCTCCGGCAAGAGTCCCCGAAGAAATCGCGCAAGCCGCTCGTCAATACGCGAAAACGGCAGTAAACGTGATGTGTTATCAGGGCGTGTTGTGTATCGAATTTTTCATCGACATCGACAATATGCTATACCTCAACGAAATGGCGCCGCGTCCGCACAACTCGGGACACCATACGATAGAATCAAGCGTGACTTCACAATTCGAGCAACAAGTGCGCGTCGTCGCTGGCTTGCCGCTCGGCGACACCACCCAGAAACAACCGGCAGTGATGGTCAATCTGCTGGGTGACTTATGGTTTGCCGATGATAAAGAACCGAACGAACCAGATTGGGGCGCGTTACTGCTCGGCGTCGAGGGTGCGTTGCTTCATCTCTATGGAAAAAAACGAGCGCGGCGCGGGCGCAAAATGGGACATATTACTTTTTGCGCGCCAATGCTCGACGATGCGTTGCGCGCCGCCGAGAGTGTGCGCAAAAAACTCGGACTGCCGCCGATCACAAACGGTTTTTCCTAATAATTTAAGGTACATCACCCGTGTTTTTCACCAAAAACAATTGGAGTGCGTTTCTTGAAGAAACAAAAAAGAAACGAGAAAATCATGCTACGATTTACGTCGCCATTTTTTTGTGTGCCCGATGGTGCTCGGTTTGCCGTGATTTTTTCTTATCGTGTAAGACGACAGCGGCACGTTATAGCCAGCAGTATCCCGATACATTCTTCCTTTATCTCGACATCGAGGAGGATGAAAATATCACCGGCGATATTGATGTCGATAATTTCCCCACGCTGCTGGTTTTCCGCAATGAAACGCTATTACATTTCAAACCCATCATCGCCCGAGAAGAAGCGATGATTCAGAACCTTCAAATTCTGCGCGGGCAAAAATCCACGCTTTCTTTGCCAGCGACACTGATAACGATATATAATGCGGCGATTCCGTTCCCTGCCCGCTCCGCTCCGTAAATTCGACGAACATACAAATGATGGAGATGGATTACGATGAGAGATCTTTTTGACACGCGCATCCAACGGCTCACCGAAAACTCTGGCGTGTTGCGCGACGTTTTGATTGGACTGGAGCGCGAGAGTTTGAGAGTAACGCCTGACGGTAAAATCAGCGACGCGCCGCATCCAACAGCATTGGGCAGTGCGTTCACTCACCCGAGCATCACCACCGACTTTGCGGAAGCTCTGCTTGAATTCATCACCCCCGCCGTTCCATCCGAAGAAGAAGCATTAGCGCAACTCGCCGCCATAATGCGATATGCCGCCCATCACATCGGCGACGAAATGTTATGGTGCGCCAGTATGCCTTGCGCCATCAATGATGTGGAATCGATCCGCATCGCCGATTACGGTATTTCCAATGAAGGAAAATTCAAACACTTATACCGCGTCGGCTTGGCTTATCGTTACGGGAAAATCATGCAAATGATTTCCGGCATTCACTTCAATTTTTCCTTCGGAGACACAGCGTGGGAAATCTTCCGCCATATCGACGGCAACACCGACTCTGACATTACATTTCGCTCGGCGCGCTATCTCGACATGACACGCAACGCTTTGCGCTCCAGTTTTTTGATTCCTTATTTTTTTGGCGCTTCACCGGCAGTCGATCGATCGCTCTTTCTCTGCAAAAAAGATACGTTGCCAAAATTCGACGATGATACCCGCTATTTCCCATACGCAACGGCATTGCGCCTATCCGATATCGGATACAGTAACCGCAAATGCTCTTTTTATGTTTCGTTCGACAACCTCGACAAGTATCTGGACGGTTTGTATCAAGCAACCCATAGATCGTGTCCCGCGTTTGAAAAATACGGTATCAACGTCGATGGAGAATATCGACAAATCAATACCAATATTTTACAAATCGAAAACGAGTTTTATACTGCGATCCGACCAAAACAAATACCCAAAGATAAAAGCGAAACGCGGCGTTCGGCATTTCAAAAACGTGGAATCCGATATGTTGAATTGCGTTTGCTCGATGTTTCGCCTCTTTCGCCGTTCGGAATCGATTTGGATACGCTCCGTTTCATCCGCGCTTGGCTGACCACTTGTTTTCTTCTTGAATCTCCACCGATGGATGAAAAAGAAAGAAATCTCATCGATCAAAATATGTTGAACGTTTCGGTCAATGGGCGCAGCCAAGAGAAACTCATTACTTCTTTACGCGGAGAAACATATACCGTCGAAGAAGCATTACGTCCCGTTCTCCTGGCGATGGAACCCGTATGCGCATTGCTCGGCGAGCCTTATCAAAAAGCTTTGCATAAGCAGCGTGAAAAACTGCGTGATCCGGATCAAACTTTCTCTGCGCGCGTATTGACTGAAATGCGCGATAACATTGAATCCCATCAAAATTTCGCGCTGCGCCATACGCGGCAATACACACGAGAACTGCGAGAGACTCCATTATCGGCGGAAGCAGAACAATCGTTCTCCCAAGCCGCAAAAGATTCTCTCGCGCAACAAAAAAACATCGAAGCAGCAGACAAACTCTCCTTCGATGATTATTTGGCGCATCATGAAAAAATGTCTCGGTAACGAAAAATGGCTACCTGTTTAGCCTCATCATTTGCTATCGTTACTGCTACAGGAAACACGAAGCCAACATAAAAAACGACACGTCGGCATTGCGGTTCATCCCCTGCTCACGCGGGGAACACACAAGCCTTATACAACCAGCAATATTGAGCGCAAAACAACTCCAAATAGAATCAATTTGATCTCGTATCGCACAAACCGCCACAACATCTGGTATTTTTACCAAAAACAAAACCATATTTGTTGCAATCCGATGTGTGTTGTGTTAGCGTGAAATTGTAACAATAAAAAGCCTGCCAAAGCAGGCGAGGAGAATATATATAATGTTTGAAATACTGTTTTTAATTGCATGGGTGTTTATCCTTTTCTGTGGTCTTGCCCTTAACAGCATCTTTGGCGGCAACACAATCGAAGACGGAAGCGACGGAGAGATTGGAAACGCCGAGGAAGAAGACGGGGACGAAGAGTGCGCATTCACCTTTGGGGGTCCAGATCCACGTCTAGATCCACGTTGGTCTTTTCGTCATTGGTCTGAAGGCGGTATGCGTTCTTTCACTCTGGGAGAACCAGGTTACAATAAAGATTATATACCAGAACCTAACTCAACCTTTTTGTAAAAGATAAAAATATCTAATCTTGTCCTTGCTCATCTCCATATGGGGCAAACTGCGCATTGCTGGTTGTATTTTTAATAACTTTCTTACCTACGGTTCATCCCCGCTCGCGCGGGAATACGCTGGTGAGGGATGATGCAGGCGGTGGGTCCCCTTCGGTTGTCTACACCGCAACCCCACATAGCGCTCGACTAAATAGTCTGCTACGGTCGGGAGTATATTACCGTATCATGCCTGCATCTGTGCCAGAATACATTGTTTTTTGGGAAGGTTCAACCTCCGCTCACGCGGGGAACACGGCATCGTTCCAAAGCGTGACCATTTGCCGTGCGGTTCATCACGGCTGAGTTGCCGCCATATTTTACGAGCGCCATACGCCTGAAAATTCTCTTTCCAGAGGCATTGGATGTGCGCGCATAAATGTTCATCCGTCTTCTGCCGCAATGATCGCTGCTGCGGGTCGCGGCAATGGGCGGCGTGTCAATAGTACGTGGACGGCGCGATCGGCAATGCTTTGCGGATCGGCTCGATACCGTACACCTAGCGGTGTTCATCGATAAACGCGTTCATGGCTTGGTGCGGCGGTCGAGCTCAAAATAGTTGGACGCCTTGCGCAATATCTCATTGGGCTGGCGTAGCTCACGATTCTCGCGTTCCAATGCCTTCATCTGCGCACGTTCATTGGTGGTCAAACCCG
>JAISYH010000059.1 GCA_031270015.1 Burkholderiales bacterium
GTCTCTCGCAAAATGCGGACTATTGGTTCATCACTGTAATATTTCTTCTTCATAACGCCTCCTTCTTCAAGAGACCATTATCTCTACTTCAATTGGATCGAAAAAATGGGGGCAGGTCACCGGCGCCAAAATCGTCAATGTTTGTCCCGCCGTAAAAAATGTCGCCACCGCAATGGCGATCATTTTCAGCGGCTTGAATATTTTCTTCCAGAAGCTGAATCCGGATGGGTCGGTCAGGCTCAGCGGGTTGTTCAGCACGTAGCTGTAGCGGTTGTAGTTTTGCCCGTCGTATGGGCTTTGGATGACCGGATCGGCTTGCAGCATCCTGCCGGTTTCGGGGTCGTAAATCCGTCCGTTCATGTGGATGAGTCCGATTTCAACCATTTGCTCGTGACCGGTATAGCCGCGTTCTTCGGCGATTTCGCCTATCCCAAGGTGGGTTTGGCTTCGCCTGCCTCAGGCGTCAAAATGGTAGCGTTGTGTGAGGTTGCCTTGTTCGTCGGCGATGGCGGCAACCGAACCCAAGTGGTCTTTGATCCAGTAGCGGGTGCGGCTGCCTGTGCCCACACCTTGGGTTTGTTGCCCGTAGGTTCGGGTATGAATGCCTATCGCGCCTTCGCCACCAGAAAGGTAATGCCGTTCTTCGATAAACAACGAATCATTTCTTGTTACAAAAGCAGCCCCAAATCATTGTTCCACTCCCCTTTTGAAGAAGCTATTGGCATAATATGCTCCTAATTTGCGATATTTTTATGGCAAAACATCGCCGCTGACTTACTCTGACCTCAAAAAGAATTAGAATGATAATTTTTAGTTATTGATCTTTGAGCGAACTTATGAGTACGCTTCAGTTAACGCTGCTGGCGCTTGGAATCATCCTGATTCTCGGCGTAATTGTTTACAATGTCATTCAGGAGCGCGTCATCAGGCGCTCTTTTGCCGACCGCGCCGCGGCGCAACGCCGCGCCGAAGCAATAGCCGCAAAAACTTCGCCGGAAAAGCGCGAAGAACCAATATTGGTATCGAAACCGAAAACTATCGTCGCGCCATCGGACGCGCCGGATTTCATGGCGGAGGCGATTTTGACATTGCAATTACCGGAGACGGTACAGATCACGCCGGAGTTGGCGCGGCAAATTTTGAGGATTCCGGGAAAGAGCGTGCGCCTGTTATGGCAACCATACGGCGCGACGCAGTGGACGCTCTTTGATTCGATACCGACGATTTTGGCGTATTTCAATCAGATCAGGATTACGTCTGCGCCGCTGCCTCTGTCGGAAAAAACGGTTACGGAGGACGAGGAAAACGCAGCGACACCGCCCGCATCCGCGCACATGCTTGCTTGTTGTTTGCAATTGGCTGATCGTTCACATGTCACGACGACCGAACAACTCGAAATTTTTCAGAAACATGTTGAAGGTATCGCATCGTTGTTGTCCGCCAGTTATACGCCGTTCGACACGGCGGTGGAAGCCGAACGCGCGCAAGCGCTCGATAAGATGTGCGCACAACTGGATTTGCAAATCGGCTTGACGTTGCACGGCAGAGTCGGTCCGATTCCGGGACAGCAACTTTTATTGACGGCGCAAAAACAAGGCTTTATTTTGCAAAAAGGCGCGCTTCGCTATCAGCGCAATGGTCATGAGCTTTTCCGTATCGAAAGCAACGATGGTAAACCCTTGTCAGAGGAACGTTTGCACAAGGCGATTCAGGATTCAGTCGCTTTACTCGATGTACCGCAAGTCCCCGACCCCGATTTGGTATTTGATGAGATGCTCAAGCAGATCTCTCGTTTGGCGCAAACACTGTCGGCGGAATTGGTCGATGATCGCCGCAAGCCGCTCAACGATCAAGGAATGTCCGTCATCCGCGCCGAAGTAGAAAAAGCGACGCAGGCTTTACGCAACGCCGGTATTGAGCCGGGCAGTTCGCGCGCATTGCGTTTGTTCGCTTCATAAACCGCGATGAAAAACGATTTCTTTATGCAATCTTCGATTGACCCCGATTCGGCGCAAAAACGTGTCGAAGAATTGCGCGCGATCATCGCCGATCATGATTATCAATATTACGTTCTTGATGACCCCACTGTCGATGACGCCAAATACGACATGCTTTTCCGCGAATTACAATTGCTGGAAACGCAACATCCCGAACTTGTCACGCCAGATTCTCCGACGCAACGCGTCAGTGGTTCGCCGCTCCCGGCTTTTTCGACGTTGACGCATCATGTGCCGATGCTCTCGCTCAATAATGCGTTTAGCGATACGGAAGTAGAAGCTTTTGACCGCCGCGTCCGCGAAGCGTTGCCTGAGTCGTCCGAAATAGTTTACGATTGTGGCGTCAAATTCGACGGGCTGGCGGTCAGTTTGCGCTATGAAAACGGTTTGTTCATTCGTGGCGCGACACGCGGTGATGGGCAAGTCGGCGAAAATATTAGCGCCAATCTGCGCACCATCGCTTCGATCCCGTTAAAACTCAATCATGCGCCGCCGTTGCTCGAAGTGCGTGGTGAAGTATTGATGTTGAAAAAAGATTTTCACACGCTCAACGAAATGCAAAAACAGCGTAGCGAAAAACTATTTGCCAATCCGCGCAACGCCGCGGCGGGATCATTGCGGCAACTTGACGCACGCATCACCGCGACTCGCCGTCTGACTTTTTTCGCTTACGGAATAGGCGAAACCGATTGGGGCGCCATACCGCCGCCTACGACGCAAAGCGTGTTACTCGATTACCTAAGCCGCTTGCGTTTTTCTATCGGTGATGAGCGCAAGTTAGCGTTCTCGTCGCAAGACTTGCTTAGCTATTATCAATATATTCATGAAAAACGCGAGCGTTTGCCTTACGATATTGACGGGGTTGTCTATAAAGTAAATGATTTTGCGATGCAGCAAATCATCGGTTTCGTGTCGCGCGCGCCGCGTTTCGCGCTGGCGCATAAGTTTCCTGCCGAAGAAATGAAAAGTGTCGTACTCGATATTGATGTTCAGGTCGGTCGTACCGGCGTATTGACGCCGGTAGCGCGTCTGCAACCGACGTTCGTCGGTGGTGTGACGGTCACCAATGCCACACTGCATAACGAGGATGAAATCCGCTTCAAAAATATTTATATCGGCGATACCGTGATCGTTCGACGAGCCGGTGATGTGATTCCTGAAGTCGCGCGCGTTGTGATCGAGGAGCGTCCCGCCGATGCGCGGGAATTCGTCATGCCGAAGCGGTGTCCGGTGTGCGGTTCGGAAACGTTGCGACTGGCGGGTGAAGCGGCGACTCGCTGTACGGGCGGCTTATTTTGTCCGGCGCAGCGCAAACAAGCATTGCTTCATTTCGCGTCACGCCGCGCGATGGATATCGACGGCATGGGCGAAAAAATCGTCGAGCAATTAGTCGATAAAGAATTGCTCAAAACACCGGCTGATATTTTTTCTTTGCGTGAAGACGATCTCTCGTCGTTGATTCGTATGGGCGACAAAAGCGCCACCAATTTATGCGCCGCTATCGAAAAAAGTAAAACGTCTACATTTGCCCGCTTCATTTTCGCGCTCGGTATTCGCCATGTCGGCGAAGCGACCGCGCGTGATTTGGCGCAACATTACGGCACGCTCGAGGCGCTGATGTCCGCCGATACGGAATCGTTGCAAACCGTGCCTGATGTCGGTGAGGTGGTCGCAGAAAGCATTCGTCACTTTTTTTTCGAGCCCCATAATATTGAAGTGATTCGCGCGTTGTTGGCGTCCGGTGTGCATTGGCTCGATGAAAAAAAGGAAACGGCTAAGGGCGCGTTATCAGGATTTGTTTTCGTACTGACGGGTACGCTGCCTTCGATGACGCGCGACGAAGCGACTGAACGTATTATCGCCGCCGACGGTAAAGTAGTCGGCAGCGTATCCCAAAAAACCAGTTATGTGCTCGCCGGAGAGTCGCCGGGCAGTACGCTGGCAAAGGCGCGTAAACTTAATATTCCTGTTATCGACGAACCGCGTCTACTTGCGCTCATCGATGGTGAAAAAAACACGGGAGGTTCTGTATGAAAATCACCAAAGCCGTTTTCCCCGTTGCCGGTTTTGGCAGCCGATTTTTACCAGCAACCAAAGCCAGTCCAAAAGAAATGTTGCCTATCGTCGATAAGCCGTTGATTCAGTACGCGGTCGAAGAAGCCGTCGTCGCTGGAATTACCGACATGATTTTTATTACCGGTCGCAATAAACGCGCTATTGAAGATCATTTCGATAAAGCTTACGAACTTGAAACCGAACTGGCGTTACGACAAAAAAACGAATTGCTCGATATAGTACAAAATGTTCTGCCGCCTGGTATTAATTGTATTTATATTCGCCAACCCGAAGCGTTGGGATTGGGACACGCCGTGCTGTGCGCCGAGCCTGTGATCGGCGACGAACCTTTCGCCGTATTGCTCGCGGACGATTTGATTGCCGCCGATGTGCCCGTGTTAAAGCAAATGATCGAAAAAATCGAACTGTGCGGCGGTTCTTTGCTCGGCGTGATGGATGTTCCACCCGATGAGGCGCATCATTACGGGATTGTTGAAACGCAGGGCGTGTCCGGCGATTTGCTGCCGATTACCCGTATCGTCGAGAAACCAAAAACCGGAACAATAGCTTCGACGCTCGCGGTGATCGGACGTTATATTTTGACGCCGCACATTTTTACACACCTGAAAAATCTTCCGCGCGGCGCGGGCAATGAATTGCAACTTACCGACAGTATCGCGCAGCTCATCGGCGAACAGCCGCTGCACGCTTATCGTTTTTCCGGTCGGCGTTACGACTGCGGAAATAAACTTGGTTATCTGACAGCGACAGTGGATTACGGATTGCGTCATCCCGAAACCGGGATCGAATTTGCGCGTTATCTTAATTATTTGAAAAAGGATTGAATATGACTTTGAATGAATTACGGTATTTCGTTGCCGTTGCTTATGAAAAAAATTTTGGGCGAGCCGCTGCCAAATGTTTTGTCAGCCAACCGGCTTTATCTGTCGCCATTCAAAAGCTCGAAGAAGAATTGGGCATCACGTTGTTCGAGCGCGGCAAAAACGAAGTCAATTTGACCCCCATTGGAGAACGTCTGGTCGAATTGGCGCATAAAGTGCTCGAAGACGCGGCTAATATCAAGGAGATCGCGCAGGCTGGTCGTAATCAACTCGAAGGACCGCTCAAGCTTGGCGTGATCTTCACCGTTGCGCCGTATCTTCTGCCCGATCTCATCCCCACATTACACGAAGCCGCACCCGATATGCCGCTCGAAATCGAAGAAAATCTGACCGAAAACCTCGAAGAGGCGTTGCGTGTCGGTCGCATCGATGTAGCAATCATCGCGTTGCCGTTTTCTCCACCGAGCATCGTGACCGAATTTCTCTACAAAGAACCGTTTCGCGTCGTCGTGCCGCGCGGTCACAAGTGGTGCGGTCGTCAATCCGTTGACGCCAAAGAAATCGCCAATGAAAATCCGATTTTGTTGAATGTCGGTCACTGTTTCCGCGATCAGGTATTGGACGCTTGTCCCGAACTTAACGCCGACAACCACATGCCACATACTAACTCGCTAGAAACGATTCGTAATATGGTCGCGTCAGGATTGGGTATTTCGGTATTGCCACGCGACGCGCTGACGCCAAAGTATCATAGTAATTTAGTGATTCCCGTACCCTTTTCCGATCCTGTGCCGTTCCGCCACATCGCGTTAGCGTACCGAAAAAGTTTTCCTCGTGAAAAGGCGGTTGCCGTCGTCAAAGAAGCCGCGATTCGCAGCCGAGAAAATATCGTCTTGGAGACGCCCTGACAGATCAAAGCATATTTTTCAAAAATATTTTTGTCCGTTCGTGATTCGGGCTGGCGAAAAACGCTTTGGCTTCGCCGGATTCGACGATTTCGCCTTGATCCATAAAGCAAACTTTGTTGGCGACTTCTCTGGCAAACGCCATTTCATGCGTCACAACCAGCATCGTCATATGTTCTTCAGCGAGCGCGTGTATCGTTCTTAATACTTCGCCGGTCAATTCGGGATCGAGCGCCGAAGTTGGTTCGTCGAATAACATGATATCCGGCTCCATCGCCAGCGCCCGCGCGATGGCGACACGTTGTTTTTGTCCGCCGGATAATTGCGACGGATAGTTATTGCGCTTAGCGGTAAGACCGACTTTCTCCAGCAACACTTCGGCGCGCGGTAGAATTTCCTGCCGCGGTATGCCTTTGACGATCATCGGCGCTTCAATGATATTCTGTATCACAGTCATATGCGGAAATAAATTGAATTGCTGAAACACCATACCCATTTTCCGGCAGATGCGGCGAATTTCCGCATCGGCGACGTAGTGACTTTTCCCATGTTCGTCGGTTTCGACCAACAATTCCCCTTCAATTTCGATATGCCCGCGATCAATGGTTTCCAGATGATTCAAACAGCGCAAAAAAGTGCTTTTGCCCGAACCCGATGGACCAATAATGGCAATTACTTCGCCTTTACTGATTGACAACGATACGCCCCTCAACACTTCCAATCCGCCGAAATGCTTATACACGTCGCGCGCGTCGATCATCGGCTTAATCGTCGTAAACGGCATAGCGTTTCTCCAAGCGCTGAAAACCCCAAGTCAGCACCAAAGTCATGATCAAATAAAACGCCGCCGCGACCAGAAACGGCGTCGTCGTGAAATCGCGTTGCACGATATTGCGCGCCGCTCGCAATAAATCGTTCAATGCCAACACATAAATCAACGAAGTATCTTTGACCAACGTAATCGTTTCATTGCTCATCGGCGGAAGAATACGTTTGATCATCTGCGGCATAATCACCCGCCGCATCGTCTGCGCGTAGGTAAATCCCAATGCTTTGGCGCTTTCGTATTGTCCTTTACTGATCGATTGAATCCCTGCCCGAAAGATTTCGGCGAAATAGGCGGCGTAGTTCAGCGCAAACGCGACGATTGCCGCCGGAAAATCCGGTAATTTGACGCCAATGACTGGCACGAATGGCAGCGCGAAATAAATGAACAACATTTGCAGCATCAACGGCGTACCACGCATCAACCAAATATAACCATTGACACTCGTACTGACGGCGCGAAAACGCGAGATGCGCAATAACGCCAAAATCAGTCCTAACGGCAAGGACAGCACCAATGTAATGAAAAACAGTTTCAGCGTTACCGTCGCGCCCTGCCAAAGAGGACCGAGCATATTGAGAATGTAATCCATCTGCGTCAATTTTTCATTGTTTCGCCATCGACCCAAGAAAAAACTGTCTGGATAATGTCCAGACAGTTTTCACAGGCTCAAACGATTATTTGATGATATCGGCGCCAAACCATTGGATCGCGATTTTACTTGCCGTACCGTCGGCTTTCATCTCGTTCAATGTTTTTTCCAGCTTCGCCAATAATTCGGTATCTTCTTTGCGCAAACCCACGCCGTATTCTTCCGAACCAAGATTGTCCTCAAGCACGATATATTCTCCAGGCCTTTTCGTCGTGTAATAACGTCCGACCACCTCGTCTATCACGATCGCGTCAATCCGTCCGACATTCAAATCCATCAATGCCGTCACATTGTCTCCATATTTTTTCAACTCTTTGAGCGCGGCGACGATTTCCGTTTCTTTTTCAACCGCTTCTACCGCGCTACTACCGTCTTGTACGCCGACCGTCCGCCCCTTCATATCCATTTTGGACTTGATTGGAGAATTCGCCAAAACGATGATGATCTGGCTATTATTCATATAGGGCGCGGTAAAATTAATTTTCTTCTTACGCTCTTCGGTAATGGTCAATCCATTCCACAGTAAGTCGATACGTTTACTGTTTAACTCGGCTTCTTTCGCGTTCCAGTCGATCGCTTTGAATTCGACTTCTCCGCCCATCCGGCGCATTGCTTCGCGCGCCATGTCAATATCGAACCCAACGATTTGACTTTGTTCGTCACGAAATCCCATCGGCGGAAAACTATCATCGAAACCGACGACGATCTTCGTCGTCGTAGTGACTGCCGGGGACGGCGACACCTGAGGCTGCGCCGGTTTCGTCATCGCGCTCTCCTTCTCTCCGCAAGCCGTCAACAATAGCGCCATGAAAAATATCGCCGATAATAACTTTATCGCATTCATGATGTCCTTCTTTCAGAGTATGGTTCGTGTCATTGCCAATTCCGCCAAAGCGTGCTCTGCGGTAGCGTCATCGACGACTGTGTCAAAATTAATATAATATCGATAAATTGTCTCTCATTTTCCAAAATAAACCGCGCCCAAAATGCGCGCGGCATGCGCGCCAGTGATTTTCGTCATATCTAATGCGCGCCGCGCTATGGTTTCCCGCGCCAACCACGCAAAAGCCAATGCTTCGACATGCTGCGGCGCAACGCCCAGCGTTTCTGTCGTGTCAACGGTACGCGATTTCATCAGCGTGGCAAGCTTCGTCATCAACGCCCGATTATAGGCGCCACCCCCGCAAACATAAACGAACTCGGCACGGGAAGCATACCGTTCTATCGCCTGCGCGATACTGGTCGCGGTCAACATCAACAATGTCGCTTGCACATCGACTGCCATCATGTTTGGATAATATTTTAAATGATTGTCCAGCCAACGCAAATTAAAACGATCCCGCCCCGTACTTTTGGGCGGAGGCTGTTCAAAAAATGAATCGTCGAGCAAATCGCGCAACAATGCTTGCGATGCTTGTCCTGCTGCCGCCCACGCGCCATCGCGGTCGAATGTTTCCCGATGATGTCGTCCATACCATCCGTCCAGCAACACATTGCCAGGTCCGCTGTCAAAACCGCTCGATATTTCAGGGCGCGTCAAATCAGTGATATTCGCCATTCCGCCAATGTTGACGATCACACACGCGAAAGCGCCTTTCAACAATGTTCGATGAAATACCGGCGCCAATGGCGCGCCCTGTCCGCCTGCCGCCAAATCGCGGCTACGAAAATCGGCGACTACGTCGATATTCAACTGTTCCGCCACCCGCGCCGGTTGATTCAATTGATAAGACCAGCCCTCTTGCGGATGATGCCGCAATGTTTGCCCATGCACCCCGACAGCACGAATCGAGGAGATTTCCATATTCGCGTTTTGCGCCGCAGCGCGCACTGCTTGCGCATAACAATCCGCCAATGACAACGATACGCGCGACGCGCGCGCGATTTCGTCGGTTCCGGCGTTTTGCAACGCCAATAACTCGGCACGGACTTCTTCGGGAAAAGTAGAGAACGCCGTACCGCACAAGTTGAAAGGTTGCATGGCGGCGGATGCCGGAAATCTCGCGATCACGGCATCAATGCCATCGAGGCTGGTTCCAGACATGACGCCAGCGAATACGACGCCCGTCATAATGATGATCAATCAAACGACGCGCGTGCGATGGTCGTGATTCCTGACATATCGCGCGCAAGCTGCATATATTCCTGCATTACCATAACCTGCCGCAGGAACAGCTCTTTGTATTCGTCACTGATCGGCGGAGATGGCGGCAGCACCGCTTTCAGCGGATCGCGTGGCTTGTTGGCAACGCGAAACTCATAATGTAAGTGCGGACCAGTCGCCCAACCGCTGCTGCCAACATAAGCAATCACGTCGCCCTGTTTGACGCGCTTGCCTTTCTTCGTCGTCGAGGCGAAACGCGATAAATGCCCGTAGTAAGTCGTAATTTCTCCAGCATGACGCAAAATCACCAGATTGCCGTAGCCGCCTTTTTTACCGATAAATTCCACAACGCCATCTCCACCCGCGCGTACTGGCGTACCCGTCGGCGCGGCAAAATCAGTACCGGTATGAGCGCGTTTACTTTTGAACAAAGGATGCAAGCGCGCGGGAGAAAAATTGGACGAAATGCGCGAAAACTCTAGTGGCGCGCGCAAAAACGCTTTTTTACTGCTTTCGCCTTTGGCATTGTAATACGAGCCGCTTTGCTCGCTATTGGGACTTTGCCACAGATACGCGGAATACTCGTTGCCGCGATTGATGAATTCGGCGGCAAGAATGCGTCCGCTGTTGACCAATTCACCCTCTACATAGGTCATTTCATAAACCACCGAAAAACGGTCACCCTGCCGCAAATCGTGATAGAAATCTATTTCCCCGCCCAGTATATTCGCCATACCGATGGTCACCGCGTCGGGAATACCGGCAGCATCCGCCGCGCCAAACAACGAAGAGCGAATCTCGCCAAAACGCTGTTCGCGGCGGATTTCTCGTTCCGGTATGATCGTTTGTGTTTTGAAGGTATCTCCCTCGCGCATGATCATAAACATTTCTTCCGGCGACAACAGCAGCCTCAACTCGTGTAACTTGCCTTGTCCGTCCAACGCCAAACGCAACGGTCGCCCCGGGCGCAGTCTATAGAGCGGGCGTGCCGCCGGATCGGAGACGATAAACTTGCGTACTTCAGGATCGTTCAAACCCGCGCGGGAAAGAACATTGCCGATCACGTCGCCACGCTGAATGCGCTCCTCGACCCAATAAAACGTGGGCTCATCAGCAAGAACATCGTCAAGAAGCGGCGGTTTCGGTGGAAGATCAAGCGCGAGCGTCAGCGTGGTTGTGGGAATTTTCGTCGGCACGTCGTTCGTCGGCACAAAAGCAAAAGCCGCGACACAGGACAGTCCGAAAAGAAAGATGATCAGAGATGGCCAGCGCAATAGCAGTCTTTGCAAAAACGGCATCAGGAAAGGTTCTGTTTCCTTCCCTGCCTGCGCTTCTATTACAATATGAGAATTCTGTTTTTGCACGGTAATCTCGAATTTCGCTCATTTTAGGTAAAAATAGAAAAAGGATCAATGCCTTATCAACTTTTTTTGAAGAAAAATCTAACCGATACATTTTTTATTTGATCGAAAACAAACCTGTGGATGATGAACGATGCGCTTCGATATTGAACACCAAATCGCCATTTTCAAGCGTGGCGCGGATGAATTGCTGATTGAAAAAGAACTTATTGCCAAGCTGTCCAGAGGCAACCCGTTACGCGTCAAAGAAGGTTTCGATCCAACGCGTCCCGATTTGCATCTTGGACATACGGTACAGTTCAATAAATTGCGCCAGTTACAAGAACTTGGCCATCACATCATTTTCCTGATCGGTGACTTTACCGGCATGATCGGCGACCCTTCCGGTCGCAACATCACCCGCCCCGCGCTCACGCCCGAAGAAGTACAGATCAACGCCAAAACTTATACGGATCAAGTGTTCTTGATACTCGATCCCGAAAAAACCGAAGTAGCTTTCAACTCCAAATGGCTTGCCGCGCTCGGCACCGAAGGAATGATCCGGTTGGCGTCACAATACACGGTAGCGCGTATGCTCGAACGCGACGATTTTTCCAAACGTTTTAATGGCAACCAACCGGTGGCAATTCACGAATTCCTGTATCCGTTGCTACAAGGATACGACTCAGTCGCGCTCAAAGCCGATGTGGAATTGGGCGGCACTGATCAAAAATTCAATCTACTGGTCGGTCGGGAAATTCAAAAAGTGTACGGTATGGAGGCGCAATGCGTTCTTACGCTACCGTTGCTCGAAGGTTTGGATGGCGTCAACAAAATGTCCAAATCGCTGGATAATTATGTCGGTATTACCGACGCGCCGCAAGAAATGTTTGGCAAAATCATGTCCATTTCTGATGTTTTGATGTGGCGTTATTACGATTTGCTCTCATCCCGCAGTATCAAAGAAATCGCTACGCTCAAAAAAGAAGTAGAACAAGGACGCAACCCGCGCGATGTCAAAGTATTATTGGCTCAGGAGATCGTCACTCGCTTTCACTCAAAAGATGCCGCCGAAGAAGCCGCGCAAGAATTCGATGCGCGTTTCCGGCATGGCGCGATGCCGGACGACATGTTGGAAATTACGCTACACAATAACAATACCGGTATGCACATCACGCAAATCGCCAAACAAGCGGGACTCGTGCCCTCAACCTCCGAAGCATATCGCCTGATCGAACAACGCGGACTCAAAGTCAACGGCGACGCGGTAACCGACAAAGGATTGATCATTGCCGCCGGAGAAGTAGTCGTCGTCCAAGCTGGAAAAAGACGTTTTGCCAGAGTAACGATCAAATAACGTTCGGACTTGTTCATCCCTTTCGTCTTAACGGACAAACACTATTATTTATCAAAAGTTTTCATGGAACAGATTAAACATAATGCGGCTTACCTATTTTGCCGGACATTAGACCAGAATAGCCTTCCATGGACGGAATAGCCACCTATTTTAGGGTTTGACTCTATTGCTTCTCTCTCGTTGATGACAATGCCGTCCTTGCTTTTATTAGAGCGATTAATGATCAAACTCGGACAATTTTCCCGATCAACGAAGTCAGCGTTCTGTAATCGTAAATCCCTGCGCTTTCAGTAACGCCAATACGCCTTGCGCGCCGCCAAGATGCAACGCGCCCACGGCTACAAATATTTGTTTTTCAGAAGTCAAATAAGGTTGCAAACGTTCAATGAAACGAAGATTGCGTTGCACCAGAAGCTTTTTGTCGATTTCATTGACCATTTCTGAAGAAACGCCTTCTTCTTTCGGCATATGCAAATACCAGCGATATAAGGCTTCAGCGTCACCTTGTTGCCAGATCGCGTACAGTTCCCGAACAAGCGCCAGCCGTTTTTCTTCTGGCGTGTCGATATGGCTTTCGAGCATCACGCGTTGAACATCTTCACCGAGCGTCGCCAAAATAGCCATTTGTTCCTCAGCGCTTTCCAATCCATCCACAGGTTTGCCGCCCCAAATCCGTTTTAATTTTAATTCGGTGCTGGCGAGCGGTGAAAGCCCAGCCTTCTCGTAATCCATCATGACCAACATCGTCAATACCATCCATGCCGGCATCCGTTCTAACCCGCCCATCGCCTCAAACGCCGCCGCACTACCGCCCGCCAGTTTCCGATAAGCTTTTTCCGAAAGCTGCCGCCGCAAGCAAGCATCTTGGCAAAAATACGAAGCCATCAATAAACCGGACTGCGCCATTTCTCTGTCCGACAATTCTTGAATCAATTTCGACGAGCGAATCAACGCCTGAGCGATATCTTGACGCAATGGCTCGTCCTGCCGACCAAGATGCATCGTCCCGAGGATATAAACACGGGTATTGCCTTTTTGCGCCTCATAAAAAGGCAAACGCGGTTCTGCCGCGAATACTGCCCAAGTTTGCAAGAAAAGCGCTACGGCGCAAAAAAGCAATATTATTTTTTTACTGTAATCTTTGCCCGTCAAAGAAAGCAAAATATTCATAATCATCAAGCGGCTCAAAAAGCAATGGTTAGTGCTGATGTGGTGAAGCTTTCTTATCGCCCGGCATTGCCGGTTGTACGCTTGAAGTTATCACCGCGTCTTTGTGTCGAATCATTTTGTCGGTCAGCCAAAGTTTATCCAATCCCCACAAGGCAAAACCAGCAATGACGATAGCCGCAGTATAACGTATCCATCTGGCGTCCAACCATTGACGCAAATATTGCAAAGCTATACTGGCGAGCAGAAGATTCGGTAAAGTTCCCAAGCCAAAAGCGAGCATGACTAACGCTCCCTGCCACGCGCCACCCGCCAGCAAGGCGATTGGAAAAACGCCGTACACTAGACCGCATGGCGTCATTCCCCATAAAAGTCCCAACATGAAACGCGCGCCAATTCCATTGCCACCACGCGTTTTTGCAGCGACCCTCGGCAATATTTTTTGATATAGCGTCAGTCCTAAACGCTCAAGCGTCATAAACCCCGAAGAACCGCGCGCGACCATCACAGCGAGCAATAACAACATGATCGCCGCCAGTGTCGCCAATGCACGCTGCATTTCCAACAAATAAACGAACGTCCACCGCCCCAAAAATCCCAAAAGCGTACCCACCAACACATAACTGGTGATTCGCCCCAATTGCGCGAAAAGTTGCAGACGCCATTGAGCAGACTCCGTTTTCGCCGACTCTTGCGGTGAGGATAGCACTGTTACATAACCGCCACACATCATCATGCAGTGGGGTCCGCCGAGCAATCCGGCAAAAAAAGCGCTGATCCATAACGCGCCTTCAAACAGGGCGGTATTCATCATGAGATGACCTCATTCACAAAATAAGAAAAATGTCAAGCGTTTTTATTGTTGTCAAATCAAAAAAACTCATTTAAAATCCCCGTAAATTGTAGGTAAATTGTAGCATTAAATTTATTGCATTCGTTTCTTTTAACGCCCAGAGATTCTATCTCTTGATATGGACACCCACTCTAACGAACATTCCGCGGCAGCAGCCACTACATCTCGCCTTTCTCTTTCCGGTTCGAGCAATAGTGTTGTAATTTCTTTGCGCGATCTCAAATCCCATTGCAACCTTTGCGGTATGCGTGGCTTATGTCTCCCGGTCGGGTTGTCTCCGGCGGATTTACAAAAAATTAGTACGCTTGTCGATATCCTTATCAAACTGAAGAAGGGCGAAACACTGTATCGCTCCGGCACACCGTTTACTGCGCTTTACGCCGTACGCCTAGGGTCGCTGAAAACCACCGTGCTCGCCGAGGATGGGCGCGAACAAGTCGCCGGCTACTACATGCTCGGCGAACTGGTCGGGTTGGATGGCATTGGTTCGGGCACACACAACTGCCACGCCATTGCGCTCGAAGATACGGAAATCTGTGTGATGCCGTTCGACCAATTGGAAATACTGGCGCGCGAACTACCGACGCTGCAACACAATTTGCATCAAGTGCTCGCCAATGAAATCACCCGCGACCATTCGGTAATGTTGTTACTAGGCAGTATGCGCGCCGAAGAACGGGTTGCGGCTTTTCTCGTCAACCTATCCGATCGCTATTGTCGGCGCGGTTATTCATCCACTGAATTCGTGCTGCGCATGACGCGAGAAGAAATCGGCAGTTATTTGGGTTTGAAACTTGAAACCATCAGCCGTTTATTCTCCCGTTTCCAAGAAGAAAAACTGATTCTCGTGCAAGGGCGCGCAATCAAAATCGTTGATACTGAAGCATTACGCCATTTAAGCGGACAAAACGGTAACACGTTGCCAAAAGCCGAAACAGCCTGACACACCAAGTGTTTAGCTATCAGTTGCGCTGATCCGAATTTCATGGATTGGCGCTTGTGCGCTCGTCGCCAAACGCCAATCGTCGCTCTCCAGAATGATTTGCCATTGCCCTTCCGATGGCGGCAAGACTTCTCCACTGAAGGTATTGCCTTCAACGCGGCGCAATACGATATTACGGTCCTGATCAGGAAAACGCGCGTGCACCATACGCAACCGCACTTCCAGTGGCGCTTTGAATTCCGTATTCGCGCTGTCCAGCGTCAGACGCACCGTGCCATCCGGCAACACTATCAACGTAGCGTTCAATGAAAGATGCTCGCTGCGCTCCGCGCGCTCAAGTTTCTTGTTGATCGCCAACCCTTCTTTGTAATAATCATCGTCCACCAAGCCATCGTAAGACCATATCGCCAGCCCCAGCGTCACAAAGCAAGCGACGATCACTACCCCCAAACTGCCAATGATGATCCAAGGCCAGGGTTCACGATACCAGGGCTTGATTTCTTCATGATCTTCATTATTCATTATTTGCTTTCCTGTTAATTTTTCGGCACCATAAATGTCGATTTTTCCGTGCGCGTCATCTTCGCTTTATCGGTCGCCATCACCGTAAACGTAATCGGATATGTTCCCGCGTCCCAACCTTCTCTCGGCAAAGCAAAGTGCACCGAAACTGGAATCATCCGCGCCTCTTCCGCCGCGATATGAATAGGCTGTGACAACTCAGCAACAACATTGATCCCGGGCAATCCTTCAACTTTGATAGTAAAGGCATGCGGTGCTTCTTCTGTATTCATGATCTGTAAACGGTAAACGTTTTCAATGACGCCCGGCACGGTTTCTCGCGCCATCACGCCGCGATCGCGCAACACATCGACCCGCAGCGGGTTTCGCAAAAAGAGAGAAACGGCTACCGCTACCGTAATCGCCAGCAGAATCACAATATATACCAGCGTCCGCGGACGCAATATTCGTTTCATCATTTGCGCTTTGTCGTAGCCATATTCGATCGCGTTTTCCGTCGCGTAACGCACCAGCCCCAGTGAAAACGCCAGTTTTTTCATCACCGAATCACAGGCGTCGATGCATGCGCCGCAGCCAATACACTCATACTGTAACCCGTTACGGATATCGATACCCGTCGGACAAACGTGCACGCATAGCGCACAATCGACGCAATCACCCAATACCGCCCCGCTGTCTTTGCTCTTGCGAGAACGCACACCGCGCGGTTCGCCGCGCGCTGTATCGTAAGTCACGATCATCGTATCTCGATCAAACATTACCGACTGAAAACGCGCATACGGGCACATGAATTTGCAAACCTGTTCGCGCATCAGCCCCGATAAGAAATACACCATCGCCGCAAACAACAACAAAAAGAAAAGCGACCATCCAGAAATGGTGAACGGCAACATCGGCAACAACTCGCGGATCGGAACAAAATAACCAACAAACGTAATCCCCGACCACAGCGCAATCAACAACCACAATAGATGTTTTCCGGCTCTCTTACCGATCTTCTGCGCGCTCCATGGAGACGCGTCGAGCTTGATCTGCGCGTTACGGTCACCTTCAATCTTTCGTTCGATCCACATCAAAAGTTCCGTATAAATCGTTTGCGGGCAGGCGTAACCGCAAAAAAGCCGTCCGGCAATCGCTGTGAACAAAAACAATAAATACGCCGATAAAAGTAAAAGCGCCGTAAGATAAATAACGTCTTGGGGCCAGAACACTACGCCGAGAAAATAAAATTTGCGCGCGGCGAGATCAAGCAGAACCGCCGGACGATCACCCCACGTCAACCAAGGCACGCCGTAAAAGACGATGAGAATCAACAATAATATCGTCACACGCCAATTTTGGAACGTTCCCGTTACCGAGCGTACATAAATTTTCTTACGTGAAGCAAACAATGATTTCTTTTCTGTGGGTTGAGAAAAATTATCGATGTCGTTCATTTATTGATACACCTTGTTTAAGAAATGTTCAAAAAAGGAAAGGTCGCCTACGAAAAACCAGCCATCGTAACGACCTTTTGAGGGAGAGAGATTTTTTAAACAAAACAGACTGCCGTTCAAACCATTACTGGATGACCGGCAGTCTCATACTTTTATCGGTTCGTTAACCCCCAAACATAAGCAGTCAACAGGTGAACCTTGCCTTGGCTCAACAATTCTTTATGCGCCGGCATCGCTTGCGTGCCTTCGGTCAAGTCCATATTGCGCCCATTCACGACACTTTCGCGGATTGCTCGCTCAGAACTTCCGAACACCCATACGTTGTCCGTCAAGTCGGGACCGCCGACTTCTGGCACACCTCTACCGTATTCGCCGTGACACGCCGAGCAATTTTCTACGAATAACGGCTGTCCGGCAGCGGCAGCGGCGGCATCATGCTCAAGACCGGAGAAAGAACGAACATAAGCAATAACCTGCGTCGTCGCACTTTCACTCAAGATGCCATCCAAAGGCGTCATCAACCCTGTGCGCCCTTCCGCAATCGATTCGCGGATCGCTTCCGGCGTTCCACCCCAGCTCCACGCGCCGCTTCTCAGATTGGGAAAACCAACCGAACCTTTTGCGTCAGAACCATGGCATTGCGCGCAATTATTGAGGAAGAGCCGCTCCGCCATGCCTATAGCTTCAGAATCAGCGGCAACTTGCTGAACGCTCATCATCAAATAGCGGTCATACAACGGTTTGGTTTGGGCGTCCAAATCTTTCATCTCTTCTTCGAATTGACCGACCGACGACCAGTTGCCAATCCCCGGGAACGAGCCAAGCCCCGGATAGTAAATCAAATAGCCTATCGTAAACACCAGCAATCCCACGAACAATCCGCGCCACCAATTCGGCAACGGGTTATTGCGTTCGGTAAGATCGCCGTCCCAGACATGCGTCGTTTCGTCCGGTGACTTCTTATCTCCCCCGCCCATAATCGTAAGCAGCAAGAAGCAGAAGATAACCGCCAGCACAGTAAAAACGACGATGTATGTACTCCAGAATCCGGATGTGAAGTCACTCATCATGGTTGACATTCCTATGGTTCATGATTTATTTCCAAACTTTTCATCGCGTGAGCTTTCGTCTTTTTCGTCCAGCGCGAACGGCGCGCGCGCGGCTTCATCGAAATCTTTTTTTCTGCGGCTGCTGAAAGCCCAGATCACAATCCCGATAAAAACCAGAAATGCGCAAACCGTCAATACACTACCCAAAAAACTTGTGCTCATATCGCAACACTCATCTTACGCGTTTCAAAGTCGTACCTAAATACTGCATATACGCTACCAGCGCGTCTTCCTCAGTTTTGCTCTGTAATTGCCCAGGCGCAGCGGTGATTTCGGCATCCGTATAAGGAACGCCCATGATTTGCAACGCGCGCATTCTTGCGGTAATCGTGCCTGCGTTAGCGGGCGCTTTTTCCAGCCAAGGATAGTTAGGCATATTCGAATCCGGCACGACATCTCGCGGTTTACGCAGATGCACGCGATGCCACTCATCCGAATAACGTCCGCCGAGACGCGCAAGATCAGGACCGGTGCGGCGCGAACCCCACTGGAATGGATGATCGTAAACAAACTCGCCGGCTACTGAGTAATGCCCGTAACGCTCGTTTTCCGAACGGAACGGACGCACCATTTGCGAATGACAGTTATAGCAACCTTCACGGATATAGATATCACGTCCTTCCAGTTGCAACGGCGTATAAGGTTTCAATCCGGCAACCGGTTTCGTCGTCGATTCCTGAAAGAAAATCGGAAGGTTCAACACCAGCCCGCCGATACTTACAGCGATCACTATCGCAATAATCAGCAACGGCAACTTGGTTTCAAGCGTTTTATGTGAGAAGAAACTCATGTCTGCGCTCCTTTCCGATCAAGCGTGCGCCGGTGTCGTCGCGGGCACTTCCGCCTCGACCGGCTTACCGGCGCCGATAGTTTTGATCACGTTGTAGAACATCAACAACATTCCCACGAAATACATACCGCCGCCAACGAGACGGATCGCGTAAAACGGGAAGCTGTATTTCACGGATTCGACGAACGTATAAGTGAGCGTACCGTCGTCGTTCACAGCGCGCCACATCAATCCCTGCATTATGCCAGCGACCCAAAGCGCCGCCACATAAAGCACGATACCGATGGTCGCAATCCAGAAATGGGTATTGATCAAACTGGTCGACCACATTTTGGTTTGCCCGAACAAACGCGGAATCAAGTAATACAAGCTGCCGATGGTAATGAAGCCAACCCAGCCAAGCGCGCCTGAATGCGTGTGTCCGACCGTCCAATCCGTGTAGTGTGACAACGCGTTTATGGTCTTCACCGACATCATCGGTCCTTCAAATGTGGACATGCCGTAAAACGATAACGCCACGACCATGAACTTCAGAATCGGATCGGTACGCAATTTGTACCATGCGCCGGAAAGCGTCATGATACCGTTGATCATACCGCCCCACGATGGCGCCAACAGGATCACCGAGAACAGCATCCCCAGCGATTGCGCCCAGTCGGGCAACGCCGTGTAGTGCAGATGGTGCGGACCTGCCCACATATAAGTGAAGATCAACGCCCAGAAGTGCACCACTGACAAGCGGTAGGAGTAAATAGGACGCCTTGCTTGCTTCGGCACAAAGTAATACATCATGCCGAGGAACGCCGCCGTCAAGAAGAAACCGACTGCGTTGTGTCCATACCACCATTGCACCATCGCGTCCTGAACGCCCGCGTAGAGCGAGTAGGACTTGGTCAATGTCGCGGGTACTTCAAAGCTATTGAAGATGTGCAAAATGGCGATGGCGATGATAAACGCGCCATAAAACCAGTTCGCCACATAGATATGTTTAGTACGCCGAATTGCCAATGTTCCGAAGAACACGATTGCATAAGCAACCCAAACAACTGCAATCAGAAGATCGATAGGCCATTCCAACTCGGCATATTCTTTACCGGTGGTCCAGCCAAGCGGCAAAGAAACCGCCGCCAAAACAATAACTAGATTCCAGCCCCAGAAAGTGAATGTCGCCAATGCAGGCGCAAACAATTTCGTTTGGCAAGTACGCTGCACGATGTAATACGAAGTCGCAAAAAGCGCGCAACCGCCGAACGCAAAAATGATTGCATTAGTGTGCAAAGGACGCAACCTTCCGTAAGTCAACCACGGAAGATCAAAGTTAAACACTGGCCACATCAGTTGCAGCGCAACGATGACACCGACCAGCAATCCCACGATTCCCCAAATCACCGCCATCACGGCAAATTGGCGAACCACCTTATAGTTGAAAAACTCTACATTTGTAGCCATCATAAAAATCCCTGGTTAAGTACACAGTGATTCACGCATTGTAAACGAATCTATATGAAGAAACATGATATAACTCAAAATATCTCTATATGATCAGCAACGAATATGTTAATGGCGTTGGTCTTCCGATTCGTATGGCGTATCGTCATCCGCTAAAATCCGGTATGCCGGACTATCCAAATCGTCGAGTTGACCGCTTTTGACGCTCCACCAAAAAGCGCCGCCGATCAGCGCGACCAGTAAAATCGAGAGCGGAATCAGCAGCCACAAAATTTCCATCGCCTTACTCTTTCAAAAAAACCGTTGCTCAAATGGTAATTTTGCACCATTCGGCACGTTTTTTCGAGTTCAAAAAACAGAAGAACAATGATAAAGGATTAAATAGCGCAAAACGTACCGCCGGAAAACATTTCCACTTTGCCGCTAATTTTTTATCTTCAGCCCCCTGAAAGCGTTCAATACCACAATCAGCGACGAAACGGACATTCCCACCGTCGCCAGCAGCGGCGTGACGTAACCGAATGCCGCAGCCGGTATCGCCAAGATGTTATAGCAAGCCGCCCAAGTCAGATTTTGCCGAATGATCCGCAAAGTACGACGCGCGCAAACCAACGCTTCCGTCAAACGCGGTAACTCGTCGGAAAGAATCACCACATCCGCCGTCCATTGCGCGAGCGGCGTCGCGCTGCCCAAACTCACCGAAATTTGCGCTTGCGCCAATGCTGGCGTGTCGTTGATGCCGTCGCCGATCATTGCGACGACTTCGCCGCGTTGCTGCATCTTAATGATGTATTCGCGTTTGTCTTCGGGCAGCAATTCTCCCAAGGCGTCTTCGATATGCAAGGTTTCTGCCAATGCGTGTACGCTCTTGGCGCGGTCGCCGGATAATAATATCGTCTTGATGCCGCGATCTTTCAATCGCGCTATGGTTTGCTTCGCGTCAGGACGTAACTGGTCACCTAACGCAAATACGGCGCGCACGTTTTGTTCATCACCGAGAAACACCAGAGTTTCGGTCGGATGTTTTTCGACAAACTGCGCAATATTGTTCGGCACTACGGCAGAATCGAGAAACGCGGCTTTACCAATGCGCCAGCGCTTGCCGTCGATCACGCCTTCGACACCCATGCCAGCGACGATGGTCAGCGTCGAGACTGGCGGCAATGATGTTTCGCCCGTACTGCTGTGAAACGCTTGCGCCACCGGATGTTCCGAACGCATTTCCAGCGCGCGCGCGATACGCATCATGTTTTCATCGTCACCATCGGAGGCTTGCATTTCGGTGAGACGGATTTTGCCTTCGGTTAGTGTGCCGGTTTTATCGAAAATGACGGTCGTTACTTTTGCCAATGTTTCAAGCGCATCGCTGCGCGAAAGCACGACGCGCAATTTTCCTAGCGCGCCCGCCGCGGCGGAAAGCGCAGTCGGCGTTGCCAGCGACAACGCGCATGGACAGGAAATCACCAATAACGTAAACACAACTTCCAACGCCCGCGATGGCATCAGCCACAACCACGCCGCGCCGACGATCACGGTAAAAACCAGCAACGCGCCGACAAACCAGAAAGCGACCTTGTCGGCGATTCTTGCTACGCGCGGTCGTTCTCCGGCGGCGCGATCCACCAGCCGCAAAATCGTCGCCAGTCTCGTCGCTTCGCCCGTTTCGGAAACTTTCACGATCAGCGCGTTTTCACGGTTTACTGATCCGGCAAATACGGTATCGCCACAAACCTTGCGCTGAGGCCAGCTCTCGCCGGTGAGCATCGCCTCATCGACGTGCGACTCGCCGTCGATGATCACGCCGTCCGCCGGCATGATCGCGCCCGCCCGCACCAACACAATATCTTCGGGATTCAATGACGCGGCAGTCACCATGTGCATGCTTTGATTTATGTGCCAATGATCGAAACGTTCCGCGACCATCGGACGTTGTCGCGCCATCGCTTCTATGGTTTCGCCAGAACGTTGACGCACCGCAAGTTCCACGAAACGCGCAACGAGCAAAAGCGCGACGAACATGGTCACCGAATCATAATAGACCGCGCCGTCACCGCGTAGCGTGTGCCAAACACTGGGAATGAACGCAAAAATCAAACCAAGTGAAATAGGCACGTCCATCCCCAAGCGGCGCATCGAAAAATCGCGTAACGCGCCCCGAAAAAACGGACTCGCCGAATAAAACAATACCGGCAGCGTCAACACGAAACTGCCCCAACGCAACACCGCTTCCTCGGCAAAAGCAATATCGTCGCCGCCCAGATAGCCCGGAACCGCCATCATCATGACCTGCATCATGCAACACAACGCGACACCCAAGCGAAACGTCAGCGCGTGTTTTTCGCGGCGCGCCTGCACGTCGCGCAAATTGGGATCATAGGGATAAGCGCGGTATCCGATGCCCGACAGCAAGCGCAGCAATGCCGACAATTTCACGACATCCGCACGCCAAAGCAATGTCGCCCGCCGCGACGCGTAATTCACCCGCGCTTCGACTACGCCGGACTGTTTCAACAACCAAGACTCGATCAACCAAACGCAGGCGCCACAAGTCATGCCGTCCACGAGCAACGAAATTTCATTGACGCCGTCTTCCTTTTTCAACACATATTCGCGGGCGACACTTTCTTCGTCATAAACAGACCATTCATCATCAGGTACGCTTTGCGCCGCCTGTTGCGACGGCGCGGTACGGGTCGAATAAAACGCCGATAAGCCAGACGCGTGTATCGTTTGCGCAATTGCCTGACAACCAGCGCAACAAAAAGTCCGCCGTTTTCCATTTAATTCGGCTTGCCAACGCAAATCGCGTGGATTTTCGATACCACAGTGATAACAAAAACGGTCGCCTTCCGGGGTAGCGATGGAGGAAGTGGCAGAATTAGACATGCGCGAACTCTACGGCAGCGCCTCGATTCGGTCAAGGCTTCAAGAGAAGTTCCACGGAAACAGGATACGCATCGCCAGCGGTGGCGTGAAACAAAACGAAGTGAAGCAAAACCGCCGGATAACGACACCTTCTTCAATTCAAACTCCACAGAAGCGAAATCATCGGGGTTCAATTCCTCTGCCTTTCAATTTTCCGAACGCCATCTGAACCAAAACGGGCGCGTGGATTGAAATGGCGCTTGGACAGAAAAGTATTGACTTTGTCGGGGCGCACCCTCATACGAGCGCGTGAATTGAAACCCACGAATCTTCGGGACGCCCTGCTGCTGGCGGGTCGCGCCCTCATACGGGCGCGTGGATTGAAATGGCAATCTCGCACTGACAAAAATCCTGCAAAATGTTATGCCCTCATTCGTGAGCGTGGGTAATATCGGCACGGCAGCCGCACTATTGGCTTATCTAAAAACGAAAAGGCGGAAGATTCCGCCTTTTCGTCATTGCGAGGGGCGAAGCCCCGTGGCAATCCATGCCGCCTGCTGGATTGCCTCGCTTCGCTCGCAATGACGATCAAGTTAATCAGGGTTTCCTTAACGGCTTCCCGAAAATATCAGCTCCTGGCTGCTTTCAGAAAATCAACGCCCTGCTACTTTTGGAGCAGCTTTTGTTCAGGTACTGACATCATCCGCTTTTCGTCATTGCGAGGGGCGAAGCCCGTGGCAACCCATGCCGCCTGCTGGATTGCTTCGCTTCGCTCGCAATGACGACCAAGTTAATCAGGATTCCTCTAACGACTTTCAGAAAATATCAGCTCCTGGTTGCTTTCAGAAAATCAACGTCCTGCTACTTTTGGAGCAGCTTTTGTTCAGGTATTGACATCATCCGCTTTTCGTCATTGCGAGGGGCGAAGCCCCGTGGCAATCCATGCCGCCTACTGGATTGCTTCGCTTCGCTCGCAATGACAACCAAGTTAATCCGGGTTTCCCTAACGACTTTCAGAAAATACCCGTCTTGGTCATTTTCCGTTTCCTGAACCCGATTCCTACCACCGCCAATCCCAGCGCCAGCAGCAGCGCGAGCGGCGCGGGCAAAACAGGAATTGGCGTGGCATTCACCGGCGGCGGTGGCGCTTTATATTCAAACGCGCCCAGTGAGCGTTCCGCCGCCATTGCGGCGCGAGTGATGCCGCGCTGATCGAGCGTGGCATCCTCCCATGTTGCCGTCAGCAGCGAAAAGTCGATGACGAGCATCTGTGAGGTCGCGCCGCTTGGATCTACCGCGCCAATCGCCGGGCTGCCCGCCGGTAATGCCAGCGTCAGCGTCGGTCCGCCGTTGTCGGCAAGCGTCGTTTCGACAATCGCGCCAATCGCGCCGCTGCCGCCGGAAACATTATTGGTGTTGCTACAGCTTGTCGTATCCGTGCCGTTCACCCATTCG
>JAISYH010000009.1 GCA_031270015.1 Burkholderiales bacterium
AAGTGTCTCAACAGTAGGCGGTAATCGCTTATCCATAACCTAATTATAGGCTCAAAATAAAGAAAAATCAAGCCCAAAAAAGGCGAAGAATGATAAAAATCTGCCTGCTCTCAAAACAGCCCGCCCGCCGTCGTGTTCAATGTTTTCAACGAAGCTATAAATTACTGAGTTGCCCTTTAGCGCTCGCTCAGGCTTCAGCCGGCGAAATGGTATATTTCACCGGATAACTGCCAGTGTGTTTCGCAAAGGTGCAAAAAATCAAAATGCCCTTTTATGGGCTGCTCTGAAAGCCGGATTACCGTGTTCAGAGAGAGGGTGTATTCAACTTTGAGCAGTGCCGTTTGGTCATAAATGCCAAAATGATTCCGCAGAACCCGTGGAGATTCGGAACATGTTGTACCACTTTTATAAAATTTTTTTTGTTTATATCCAAATCTTCGAAAAAGCTTGCTCTTTTGATATCGCTGTTGTTATTATTCAATTGAGCTTGGTAAGCTCCTTGTTGCATTTTCGTTTAGTAAGCAGAGCCCGTCTTTATGACGGGCTTCGCTTTTCTGGCTCTCGTCAAAGAACCATCCCTTCAACTAGCTCTTTACTCTCGTAATATTCATTCTCACTTCCCCGCGGATACGGGGAGAAGTTTGCCTACATCTTGCCCATCGTTACAGGTTCGCGGTTTTTACATCCCAATTCAAGGGAAAAGCTTGCCGGCAAAGTATATCATTCCATTTACCGCGCACCCGTGGAGAAACGGAACACGCTGGTCAAAGAAAAACCGTTGCCTTGCTGCTTACGAAGGTTTATTACGAAAATCGTAATATTATAACTTTGGAAAATATGCAATAATTAGCAAGCCCAAACAGACAAGGTTGTCAAATGGCTAAAAAATCTTCTTCCATTTTTGGAAAAAGAATGCGCGTGGCTCGGCGGGCAGCTTGGCTGTCACAGATGCGCAAGTGCTGGAAGTTGCTGATCCTCATTCTTTTTCCGGCCAGTTTGCTGCTGGCGGCTTCTCCCGCCAAGGTTGGAGAGCAAGCTCCGTTGGTGGACGTGGTGAGCGTCTACAACGGCGGTTTTGCCTTGTCCCGCGAAGGGGAGGGGGATTATCCGAAAGGTGAAATGGAATTGATCAATTCGGTGCTCGCTTCCCGCGCGCAACCGGAATTCACGCCAGACGAGGGAGGCGGCGCGGAAAAGCGCAGGGATTTGTTTTATGAACTGGCGGCTCCCGCCACGATTTCATCCTTCCGTATCCGGGGAAAAGCGAATCCTACCGTGCCCCGGCGGGTGGAGATCGCGATCTCCTCCTCGCCAAAAACAGGATTTCAGACTGTCGCGGTCTACGATGTGCCCGAGCAATACCGGACAGCGTGGAATACCGGCAAGGAAATCGATTTTTCCATTCCCGCGCGGCAGAAAATTTCAGGGCGCTACCTTCGTCTGACCTTGCTGGATCCCAAACAAGGCTATTTTGGATTGCGTTACTTCAATGCCCATGGCCGCTTTGACGAGCCTCCCGCGCTACGTAAAAATTTCAGTGGTATTTACAGAACGTACAAATTCCATGCCGACGCGGGTACGCCGACAGAAGCGGATTCCGCCATGTTTGGTCAGCGGCGTGAAGGGCGGGATTCCTACGAGTCTCATATTATTCTTCATCAACAGGAAGGACAGGTACAAGGATGTTATGTGTTCGCGAAAGAAATGAGCAAGGATGTACAGATTCTGTCCGTGGAAGGTACGCTTGCTGGCGGCGCGGAAGGTAACCTTTTCCGCTTTACGCGCATACACAAGGATGGCGGTGAGCGCCAAGGGGTCATAACATTGTCATCGGACGGCAACAAGATGGCGCATTTGGCCATGTTGCGCGAGATCAAGCCTGGCGACAAGGATGATGGATTCTACCGTCTTGTGCTTGCCCGCGTCACCGACCAGCCCATCCCCTGCGCGACCAGCGCGGAAAAGGAAAAGACGCCCGCCGACGCCATGAAGGAAGCGATCGACAAGACCGGCAAGGTACAGCTCTATGGCGTCAATTTCGATTTCGATTCCGATGTTTTGCGCCCTGAGTCCGGCGCAGTGCTGAACGAGGTGGTGAAACTCGCCCAGGCCAACCCAGGCTGGAAATTCGAGGTCGGCGGCCACACGGACAGCCAGGGGGCGGATGCCTACAACCAGAATCTGTCGGAACGGCGCGCCGCTTCGGTGGTGCGCTATCTGACGCGAGCGGGCGTTACCGCCTCGCGCCTTTCGGCCAAGGGCTACGGTGAATCCCGCCCCTTGATTCCCGAAACCGGCGACAGCGAAGCCGCCCGCGCCCAAAACCGGCGTGTGGAATTGGTGAAACAATAACCTGAAAGAAGGAGGAACCCATGATGTCCAAACGTTTGGCGCTTGCCGCAACAAGCTGTTTTGCGTTGTTCTTGGCTTCTCCCTTGACGCAGGCGGCCGATCTCAAGGCTTGGCGGGCGGGGTTGATTGAGCAGAACGCGCAGCTTTGCGAGCGGATATATGTCAATGAAATCAAAAACAGCGGTACGCGCAAACAGTTTTGTTCCTGCGTGCATACGGATTATTTCACAAATACGAGTGATGAACAGCTCTTGAGAATGATTCAGTCCCTGGAAGACATGGAAAAAGGTCAGATCAAGAAAGATACGCCCGAAAGCTATGCGCAGGCCAAGCGTGACGCGGACGAGGATGAGCGCCGCCTTGCCGCCAGCGAAAAGGTTTGCATGAAAAAATACGGCCTTTCCGTGAAAAGCGGCTCTGAATTGATGCTGCAAGGACTGGGACTGTGACGACCGTGGGCTTGGGCGTATTTCATGGACTACACCAACCGCGCATGGTTGCCAACCATGTGGTGGTCGGGCAGTGTCAAGTTCCGTTCGATTCTATCCCGATACGTAGCTGGTCTATCCGCCAAATACAGAGCTAACTGTGACTGTGTGCAACTGTTGGTTGCGCGTCCCTCCGATGCTAAAGCTAACAACACCCTCCACTCTCTTGCCTCACCCCTTTCAAATAGGGGTCAGCTCACGAAACGGAAAAAAATCGTATGCTAAGCTGCCCGCCCTTTTCACTTAGTCATAGCAGGTTGGCGGCAAAGCCATTTCAGCGGTCCTCTCGGGTATGCCACAACCGCAGCACGTAGATGATCGAATCCTGAATTTCGTAGCGAACTTCGTACTCCCCGACCAGAATTCGCCGTACCTCGCGTGGCTCGAACTGGAAAAGTTGCTCGCCGATGCGTGGGTTGGTCAGCAGAATGGCCGGGGCCTTGGTCAGCGTCTGCACTACCCGCGCCGCGGCGGGCTTGTTCACCAGAGCCAGGAATTCATACAGGCGCGCCAAATCGGAAAGCGCCTTGCTGGTCCACTTCAGATCCATCAACGCGGCACCGGCAGCGGCCGGTCGGTGCCAAGGCTCTCCGCCCACGCTTGCACGGTCTGGTGATCGATGACGTGACCGGCGTCTACATCAGCCAGCGCTTCTTGAGTCAGTCGGTCGCGTTCCTCTTCCTGGGCGATCCAGGCGGAAAGCGCCTGCTTTATGATCCAGCCGCGCGAGCGTTCAAGTCGTGAAGCTACCTGATCTACCTTGTCGGCCAGCGGAAGCGGCACGTGCGCGGTCAGTACTTTGGTTGTTGATGTCATTTTGCACCCCCTATCGGAACTTGATCTTACCGGAGCCGGCAACATTGTGGTCACGGTGCGGCGGATTACCCCGCACCAGGATGTCACCGGACCCGACCACACGGGCGCGTACTTCGGAACGAATGAATACCTCAATGTCGCCGTTGAAGCAGGTCTTGACCGACACCACCGCGTCAGCCGTTTCGCCGACCACGATGAGCATTGGCTTGTCGCTGCGCCGGAACACCATATCGACCGAATCCTTGACGACGATCTTGCGGATTGGCTGGACCTTTACGTAGTTCTCAATGTGTTTCCAAGCCGAGTTCTTTCGGTTGCTCGTAACGGGAGGGCGGAAGATGTCCATCGGGAACGATCCTTTCTGATGCGGTCTGATATTTTACTGATCATAGTGATTAGAATTGAATCGGTCAAACAAAATGTCAGAATAGAACCGTGTTTTTGTTTCTTGACAATTTTGGAGATTACAATGTCGCACAAACCGCCACAACATCTGGTATTTTTACCAAAAACAAAACCGTATTTGTTGCAATCCGATGTGTGTTGTGTTAGCGTGAAATTGTAACAATAAAAAGCCTGCCAAAGCAGGCAAGCAAGGAGAATATAAAATGAAAAAAATACTATCAACAATTAGTAAAGTGGCGTTTATCGTACTGTTTCTGTACCTATTCGCCAGATGGGATCACATCACCTCGGGAATGATATTGCTCCTTGTTCCGCTCCTTGTCCTTTTTGGTTTTCTTGGTGGTTTTTTGAAGTTTTCTGAAAAGTCGCGCTATCGCAACCGCAACAGATTTTCGTCTTGGTCCAATATGAACACTGTCGGCAATTCTGGTCCTTCCGACTATCTTTTCGATGCAAATCCATCCGCATGGGCTTCAATCCCCGATGCCCCCGATGAATGATGTACCGCCCCGAGTTTTGATGAGGCTCATCTTCATAGCCTTCCGCCCGACCCCGTGAGGGGTTGGCGGTAAAGTGCCCAAAGAAAAACCCCAAATCCGAAGAAATGGGGTTTTAGGGGAGGCGGAGCCTCAAAAATCACAAAATATAGTTAGATGCATCTATCTCCGGAGTAGAAAGAATGGCCTTTACTATTTCCAGCACACGGGTTAAAGCGTTTGATTCTATCGTTGAACAAACCAAAGGCACACGATCAGGAGATCTAGCCACCCAATCCACAGTAGTAACTTGTTCAGGTATTAAACAACCTGTAATGTGCGTTCGCTTTTCTCCATTTTCAAACATAAAAAGCCGCTTTTGTGCAGCGGGGTCTGTTATTTTTGCATTAACTTCTACACGCGCATTTTTTGGCAGATCAATACGAAGGTTTGTCGTTATGGGACAAATCATAGCTAGACTGCTTTTGTTGAATAAACTGAACGTCAAAACAAGAGCTGGGCGATAACCAATTATTTCACTGCCCATTTGTTCTGAGCGGGGGAAATTCAACCATAAAATGTCGCCTTTCTTAGGGACGTACAAGGTGTTCATGAGAGATCTCCTTTTCACATGCCGGACGGTTGTCTGGCTTCAATTAGCAAAAGGATATGGAGAACATTTTGGTATAACCTGGTCAGGCCGTTCGGTAGAAACGAGTTTTTAAACGATCGTCCAACACGTTTGACGACTACCGGAACAAGGTTGAAAAGCACCTCAAAAAATTGGGCTATGTACCTGTCTTGCCCTGCGGCATCACCATTCCTGGCGATGCCGCAGGGCAAGACGAGAAAACACATTCACCATGGGCCAAAGAGGTTTTCTGGATGTGCTTCCGAATTAATGGCTTGCTCCAACATCAGTTCAGCTTCTTTTTCGGGACTGCGAACAGCCTGTGTAGCTCGGATTCTCAGTTGCAGCAGCACTTTTCTGGGTAAGCGAATAACCAGCCTATCATCTTTGCTTTCATCAAAGAAGAGGGATCGGTACTTGGGACCCCATTCGGGATCCTCTAAGATGGCGGCTTCAGCCTCTGGAAAACGGTCTTGGAGCACATCGCGCGCATAGAAAAAGGCATTGAAAGGATCATTTCCCATCATCGCTTCCGCTTCTGGAAAACGCCCTTTGATGACGTAACGCGCATAGCTGCGCGCAAGAGCGGCATCACTCTGTGCAATCACGGCTTCAGCCTCCGGAAAACGTCCACGAATCACGGTCAAGGCATAGTCATAGGCATCTTTGGGGCTTTGAATGATGCTTGCTTCAGCCTCTGGCCAACGACCACCAATGACATGGTAGGCATAAAGCACCGCCCACGCCGGATAGTTGGCAATCAGCGCTTCGCACTCGTGGAAACGTTTGTTTTCAAGGGCGTGATGTGCATAAAAAAACGCACAGGCAGCTTGAAGTTTTTCAGGGAGTTCGCCAACGGTAGCATTTTTGTATTCTGGGCACTTTGCCACCTCAACAAAAAACGCAGTGAAGCGAGAAAATTCGGCAGTCTCAGCGAATGTGTGTACGGGAATCTCGAAAAGGGACGAGCATTCGGACGCTACGTCTAACAATTGGTTCATGATAAGGTCTCCTATGTTGTGATGAACTCAAACACCCTCCGAAACCGCGCGAAGGGTTGATATATAGGAGACGGGCAGAAGCAACAATGGTTATTCTATAAATATTTTGAGCTAAAAGCAAGAAGCAAAACCAGACGGCCTCCCCAAATAAAAACCCCGAATCCGAAGAAACGGGGGTTTAGGGGAGGCAAGCCTCGATCAAGTGTTTCACCTGATACGCGCAGCGTATCAGGTTAGAAAAACTACTCATGCGATTTCACGCCCCTCTAGGGAACGGAACCAGTGGACCGGGGCGATAATTCTGACGGCACCTGTATTTCCGCGCGGCGGGAGTTAGCGCATCTGCGTTATGCCATACAGCATTATTATCGATGATTTCAACGTTTAAAAAATTCAGGTTTCTGTATTTGATCGCCGTTATCGCCGTCTCTATTTTTTGATAGTCGGGCGCGTAAGCTGCGTCGGCCTGGTTGAATACGCCGCCGACAAGCCTCTCAACGTCTGGAGTAGCCCCTCCATATAGGGATTGATTTGTTGCCCCAATTTTTACCGCATTATCAGAAAGCCTCCTCATCTCTCCAGCAAAGTCGGGTTTATTCGATGCGTCTAAAATGGAACCCAATATCGCTCCACCTACTGCTTGAGTATATGGATTATCGCTCCCTAGCATATTGGCGGCTCCGGCGATGGCGTTGTGCCAATTTGTATTGGGCTTATTAATTTCAGCGCTGATTGCGCGAGCGGCATTCTGTGCTTCATCCTTATACTCCCCGTCGGGAACCGAAGCCAATGTTGTTGCCGCGGCATTGTCGACAGGTAGAAGGATACGGATGCCCGGTGGGTCGGGAAAAACAAAGTGCGTCATGGGGATAACCCAGGTTGGGAGATAATTTGTGAAGTCGGCTATTCACCGGGCATCCATTGGGGCGGAACGTTACCCGATACCTGTAAAATCCATTACGGGATGGTGAGTAGCGCGAAGACGTTGATAAAACTCATGTCCTGAAGCAGAACGGCAGTTGCAATGCCGTCTTGGTATATCGGAGGCAGCGCTTTTGCGGGGGAAGGATCGCTACCCTGTGCCTGCTACCACATTTACCGGCTGATGATTTCTATGTGATGTGCCTTTGCTCAATGAGGCAAAAGGCGCGTCACAACAAAGAAAGCTGATTTTAACGCGTCGCTCTCGCTTCAAAAAGAATCGCCAGCATCCTCTCTCGCTAGCGATTTTGATGATATCAAGAAGGAAAACTTATATCTGGCGCGACACGGAGTATTTGCGTTTTGAATTCATTTCGGATTCGTATTAATACTTCCTGAGAATCCGCTTCGAAGCGCAATACGATGGCAGGCGTCGTATTGGAAGCGCGGGCGAGTCCGAAACCATCATCGTACTCGACGCGTACGCCATCGATATGAATGACTTCGCGCGCCGAAGGGAAACGCATCTCGCGTTGCAAGCAGGCGACGATTTCATGTTGCTCATTTTCTCGGGTACAAGGGATGGTCAATTCCGGTGTGGCAAGGCTGTTGGGAAGCGCATCGAGCGTGGTGGCGGCGTTATCGTGTCGGGAAAGTATTTCCAATAACCGAGCGCCGGCGTAAACGCCGTCGTCAAAGCCGTACCATCGCTCGCCGAAGAACAGATGTCCGCTCATTTCTCCGGCAAGTAAAGCTCCGGTTTCTTTCATTTTCGCTTTGATCAGCGAATGTCCGGTTTTCCACATCAGCGGCACACCGCCATGCGCGCGAATCCAAGGCGCGAGCAAGCGTGTCGACTTGATATCATAAATAATCGTCGCATTTGGCGCTCGTTCCAGAAGGTCGGTGGCGAACAACATCAATTGACGGTCAGGATAAATAATATTGCCATACGGCGTGACGACGCCCAAACGGTCACCATCGCCGTCAAACGCCAAACCCAATTCAGCGTCTCCATTTTTCAAGCGTGAGATTAATATTTGTAAATTGTCCGGATGCGATGGGTCGGGATGATGATTCGGAAAAGAACCATCCACATCGCAGAAGAGTGGTTCGACCACGCAGCCGAGCCGTCGATAAAGCGTCGGCGCGAACGCGCCTGCGACACCGTTACCGGCATCGACAATGATTTTCAGAGAGCGCGCCAAATGGATGTCGGCGGCGATACGGTCGAAATACGCGGGCGCAATGTCGTACTGAAGAATATTGCCGCGTGTTACCGCAGTATGAATATCATCGCGTTCAATACATTTGCGCAGACTTTGAATCGTCTCGCCGGAGAGGGTTTCGCCGCCGATCACCATCTTTAGTCCGTTATATTGCGGCGGATTGTGGCTACCGGTCACCATCACGCCGCAACGTGTTTCGAGATGATGCGCGGCAAAATACACCATCGGTGTCGTCACCATGCCAATATCGACAACGTTGACTCCCATAGCGGTGATGCCATCGATCAGCGCGGTAGAAAAGCGTTCACCCGATAAGCGCCCGTCGCGCCCGCATACGATTGTGTCGCATTGTCGCGCCAATGCCAGAGCGGCAAGCGCTTGCCCAATTGCGCGTACCGCGTCGGTCGTCAATGTGACATCGACGATACCTCGTATATCGTAAGCTTTGAAAATTACAGAACTAATATTGGACATGACGGCGTTCAAAGATATTCGGAGAAAAAAGACAATAGTCGTTTAGGCATCCACGCGTTTTTCGCGCCCCCGGCTGTTGGAAAACCGGCGTGTCCTCCTTTGGCGGGACGCTCCAGAAAAACCGCTTCACTGGTTTCAGTGGCGGCGGGCAACGAAGCGAAAGGCACGAGCGGATCATTGAGCGCGTTCAAAAGCAAAGTTGGCGTTGTGATTTTGGCAAGCCAATGGCGCGCCGACGCGCGTTGCCAATAATCGGCGTGATCGGCGAAGCCGTGCATCGGCGCGGTGAAATAATCGTCGAACTCGCGCAAGGTTCGGGCGGTTTGTAAGCGCAACAAATCGAGCTTCTTTTCAGGATGATTTTGCGCGATAGTCAGAGACTTTGGTTTTAGCGTAGACAAGAAATTGCGCGCGTAAATCACGCCGTGAATACTGTCGAGCGCTTTACCGCAAGACGGCAAATCGAGCGGCGCGGAAATCGCGGCGGCGGCTCTGAGATCGGGCACAGCGCGTCCAAGCCAATTCAACATCGCCGATCCGCCAAGCGACACGCCGACGGCAAATACAGGCGTATCGGTGGGAACACGAGCGTGAATCGCGGCAAACATCGCGGCGATTTCTTCATAGTCGCCCATGTGGTAAGCGCGCGCTTGCCGATTGATTTCTCCGCTGCATCCGCGAAAATGCGGCACGACGCCGCGCCAATCGCGCTGCTTCGCCGCGTACATCGCCGCACATGCATAATGCGAACGTGAACTACCCTCCAGTCCGTGAAAAAGAATCAGCAACGGCGCGTCAGCAGGAGCGTCACTATCGAGCCAATCAAAATCCCAAAAATCGTCGTCAGGGGTATCGACGCGCTCACGACGAAAACCGATTGGCGCGGGCGATTGAATGATCGCGGGAAAAATCGTTTGCGCATGCGCGCCGATCAACCAACTCGGACCAATATAATCCGAAACGACGGTTCGTCCGCGCCTGCGATTCATCTAACTGGTAATTTCTTGAGCGGCGCGGGTGGCGCGTTTGAGATAAGTTTCGCGTACCAGCGCCGTATCGTCGAGAAAATGTTGTAACTCGTTCAAGCGTAGCGCTTGCGGACCATCGACCAGCGCTTTTTCGGGGAATGGATGGAAATCGACCAATACCATATTCGCGCCCGCGATAATACCTTGCGCGGTGACATGAAAAACATCGAGCAGTCCGTCGGGCGATACGGCGCGCGAACCGACAGAATGCGATGGATCGACGCATACCGGCATCCGCGTCAAACGTTTGATCGTTGGCACATGTGCAAAATCAACGAAGTTGCGATGCGGATCACCCATATTGGTTTTCATTCCGCGTAAGCAAAATACAACTTTGCGGTTGCCTTCTGACGCCAAATATTCGGCAGCGTTCAATGATTCGTCCAGCGTGATACCGAAGCCGCGCTTGAGCAATACCGGAAATTCTTGTTGTCGCCCAATGATTTTCAAAAGCTCGAAATTTTGTGTGTTACGTGTACCGATTTGCAGCATCACGCCGGTCGCGTTGCCTGTCGTTCTCAGATTATCGCGGATTTCGTCGATGTGAGATTCATGCGTGATTTCCATCGCGATGACTTTGATGCCATATTTTCCCGCCAATTCGAAAACGTAAGGTAAACACGTTTTGCCGTAACCTTGAAACGCATAAGGGCTGGTACGCGGCTTATATGCGCCCATCCGCGAGCACATTTGCCCGTGCCCGCGCAGCGCGCGCATCATCGTCTCGACTGACTCGCGCGAATCGACGGCACACAAACCTGCGAAAACATGGAAAGTGTCCTGACCGAAACGAATGCCATTATATTCAAACGAGGACACACGATTGTCGTTTTGCTGATGGCGTCCCAATACTCGATACGGTTCGGAAATGCGGACGATTCTCTCCACGCACGGAAACTGTTGTACTACTTCGGGGTTCAGTGCCGCCGTATTGCCGATCAAATAAATTTCGGTCAATGTTACTTCATCGCCAATTTCTCGGTGTACGCGATGTTTGATACCGGTGAGTTGATCGAGTCTTTGTATAAGCTCGCGGTACGCCGAGCCGTCGGGCGGAGTGTTAGGGGCAAGCACCAGGATCATGAAAGTTTCCTTATTGGAACGGCAATAGCGCCGGAAACGATTTTATCAGACGAAAGGAGCCCGTTATCAGAATCAAAAGACAAGAATTTTCCCGTTCTGTACCGTTTGATCGATCATGCCGGTAGCTCGATTCCCTTGAGCCGCCGATAAAGCGTAATCGCGTAAGAATCGGTCATACCGCAGATGAAATCGACGACTTTCAGCAACCGCAGGTAAGGATCGGCGTCAGGTTTCCGTTGGTCGCTTAAAAATTGCTCGGGCAACAGTGTCATCAAAACACGGCTACGGATCGACGCCGGATTGGGCGAGGCGTGTTGGCAGACGGCAGTAAAAAAGAGATCGAGCAAACCGGAAATGACTTCACAACCCGCCGCTTCGATCTCCATTGCCGATCGCGCCACATAGATTTTGTCGAGAGAAAGTTCCTCGATTTTATCCAATGTTTCTTTTTTCTTCGATTCGTCGAGCAACGCGCAATCGTATTCGCCGGAGACGATGGCTTCTTCGTGGTCAAGGAAAAGCGTGGCGATTTCATCGACGAGCGCGCCGATGGATTTTGCGCGCAAATATTCAATTCTTTCTTTAGGTTCGCGGATCGTTGCCAGACGCGGCGTTTTTGCCGCGCCGCCGGCGACATCAAGCAATAACTCTTCCACATCGTGGTACGGAATGATGCCAATACGGGAGGCGTCTTCGAGATCGACAATGCGGTAACAGATATCGTCGGCGGCTTCGACCAAGAACGCCAGCGGATGGCGTCGCCATACGCCGTCGGCGCGGAGAATCATACCGACATTTTTAGCGGCTTTACCAAAAAGTGCCGCTTCGCTTTGGAAAAAGCCGAATTTTTTGACCGACCGTCCGCCGAGCAACGGGGTAATGTCGGAGGCGCACGGATATTTGGAAAATGCCATCAACGTTGCGGCAGTGAGTTGCAAGCCGCCGCGATTTGACGGGCTTTGCAGCGCGGTTAGCAAACGAAATCCTTGAGCGTTACCTTCGTAACGCTCGAAGTCGGCGCGCTGCGCGCCGGTCAAGCCGAGCTGATCAAGCGCGCCATCTGGCGCGGCGCACCATTCTCGAATGGCATCCTCGCCGGCATGCCCGAACGGCGGATTACCGATATCGTGGGCGAGGCAAGCGGCGGCGACGACCGCGCCGAAATCAGAAGCGTGCAAGTCGCCTTGCAAACTATGTTTTTTGACGACTTCGTGACCGACTTTCGTTCCTAGCGAACGCCCGACACACGATGCTTCGAGACTGTGCGTCAAACGGTTGCGAACGTAGTCGCTTTGCGCGAGCGGGAACACTTGAGTTTTGTCTTTGAGACGGCGGAACGCCGAACAAAAAACGATACGATCATAATCTTGTTGGAAAACGCTGCGGTCGGGCGCGGATTCGACAACTTCGGACGTGCCGATGCGATGCCGCGATAATAAGGCGCGCCAGTTGCGGGAAAGATGAGAAAGTGGCATGTTATTCTCTTTAAATCGTTCTCCTGAGTGTACACTTTTTCAAAAGTCGTGAGCAAAGAAGATACCGCCGCAACCATGCCGAAAACGATCAGCGCTGAAAATCGGACGTTGATCGACGCCTTCGCTAACGCAATGGGCGCGCAGGCGGATAAGACGCGGAAAGCATATGTGCGGGACACAGAGCGGCTGGCGGAAGCGGCGCATCCTTTATCTTTGATGTCTTTGACACGGATACAAATCGCGCGTCAACTCGCGCAATGGCATGGACAAGGATTGTCGGGGCGTAGTCTGGCGCGGATGTTGTCTTCGTGGCGGGCGTTTTACCGATTCGCGCTGGCGCAACCGAATACGTTGCGCAAAGATGATCCCTGCGAACATCTGAAAGCGCCGCGTAGCGTGCGGCGGTTGCCTTCGGCGCTGACGCCGGACGAAATGCGCCGCTTACTCGATACCCCCGAAGATTTGCTGTCCGACGCCGTAGCATCGGCGGCGGAATTACGCGACGCCGCGCTTTTTGAACTGGCGTATTCTTCAGGGCTGCGCGTTTCCGAACTGGTCGGTTTGGATGTCGATCGCGTCGATCTTGAGCAGCGCGAAACGCGCGTACTCGGCAAAGGCAACAAGGAGCGTATCGTGCCGGTCGGCAGGTCGGCGCGCGATGCTGTCGCGCGGTGGTTGGTGGCACGCGCGGAAATTTTGCGCGCGTTTCGCGCTGAAGACGAACAAGCGCTGTTCGTCAATCGGCGTGGTAAGCGATTGTCGGTACGCACGGTGCAAAAAAGGTTACAGCAATTGGCGGTTGCGCGTGGTTTGCCGCAGAACGTGCATCCGCATATATTGAGGCATTCTTTCGCGTCGCATTTGCTCGAATCTTCGGGCGACTTGCGCGCCGTTCAAGAATTGCTCGGGCACGCGTCGATTGCCAGCACGCAGGTTTATACACATCTCGATTATCAGGCGTTGGCGAAAGTGTATGATGCGGCACATCCGAGAGCGCGGAAGAAGTAAGATAACCGAACATTAAAGAGGTAAAGATATGCGTTGGAAAGGTCGTCAGGGAAGCAGTAATGTTGAAGACCGGCGCGGTCAATCATCGCGGTTGGGTGGTGGAAATTTATTACTGCGCGGAAAAATGGGTATTGTGATATTGCTGGCGGTGATCATCGCCGGCTATTACGGTATTGATTTAACGCCGTTGTTATCCGACGGCGGCATGGTAGCGACAACCAGTAACGAACCCTATACGCCAACTGTTGAGGAAGAAGAAATGGCGCGTTTCACTTCAGTGACGCTGAAACTGACTGAAGAGGCTTGGGATCATATTTTCCTCACCAGAATGGGGCAGAAGTACTCGCCGCCCAAGTTAATCATGTACAACGGCGTAACGCAAACCACTTGCGGCTATGGGCAATCGGCGATGGGACCTTTTTATTGTCCGGCTGACCAGAGCGTTTATATTGACTTGTCGTTTTATCAGGACATGAAAAATAAGCTCGGCGGCGGCGGTGATTTCGCGCAAGGTTATGTGATCGCGCACGAAGTCGGACACCATATTCAGAATTTGCTCGGGATCAATCAAAAGGTGCGGCAAATGCAAGCGCGCGCATCGCAAAGCGAAGCGAATCAGTTGTCGGTAAAAACGGAATTGCAAGCGGATTGTTTCGCCGGCGTATGGGGACACGCGATGCAGCAAGAAGGTATTCTTGAGTCGGGCGACATCGAGTCGGCGCTGCGCACCGCCCAGGCGATAGGTGATGATCGTTTACAAAAACAAAGCACGGGGCGTGTCGTGCCGGATAGCTTTACGCATGGTTCCTCAGAACAGCGTTATCAGTGGTTTAAACGCGGTTTTGATTCAGGTGACCCTACTGTGTGTGACACTTTTTCAGCAAGTTCCATCTGATGTAAACGCGCGACATATCCATGGTTACGAACGACCGTAACGTTGTTTTCTGATCTGATAGTTATGGCGAGAGTGACGAAAGCGATATAACGACGTAAAGATGTTAAATTGCCATTCACTTTCCATGAGAAATGAGAGCTCACCGATATATAAAAAATCATATTACGAACATGATAAAAATAGGGATATTCCCCGTTTCTTCGTTCTTATATGAAATTTATTTCATATTCCGGTTTTGGCGACCATTGACTAGTATCCTTCTGTGAATACGACACATCGATCATTTTTGATCGTTGTCGTTTCGCTTTTTGATAAGAGATTCGAGGATATTGAAAACGTGTTTGTGTCGCGTTATTCCTCGAATCATGAAATGACTAAGGAGAGAAAATAATGCAAGTCAACAGACGGCAGTTCTTTAAGATCTGTTCGGGTGGTATGGCGGGCACGACGTTAGCGGCGCTGGGTTTCTCACCCAGCGAAGCGTTAGCCGATGTGCGTGCGTATAAGCTTTTACGCGCACGCGAAGTACGCAATACTTGCCCTTATTGTTCGGTCGGTTGCGGTATCTTGATGTATAGCCGTAGCGACGAATCGGGAAATGTCAAAGAAAGTATTTTCCATATTGAGGGCGACCCCGACCATCCGGTCAGCCGCGGCGCGTTGTGCCCGAAAGGCGCGGGTTTGGTCGGTTTTGTGCATAGTAAGGATCGTCTGCGTTATCCCGAAGTGCGCGAAGCTGGCAGCAAAGAATGGAAGCGAATCAGTTGGGAAGAAGCGTTGGAGCGTATCGCCCGCCACATCAAGGAAGACCGCGATGCTAATTTCGTCGAGACGAACGCCAACGGCGTGACCGTCAACCGTTTTACGACGACCGGTATGTTTGCTTGCACGGCTTCTACTAATGAAGTCGGTTATTTGACACAGAAATTCGTTCGCTCGCTTGGCATGGTCAGTGTTGACCATGTCGCCCGTATTTGACACGCGCCGACGGTAGCAGGTCTTGCTCCTTCATTCGGTCGTGGTGCGATGACGAACCATTGGGTGGATATTAAAAATGCGAACCTAATTGTCGTGATGGGTGGTAACGCCGCAGAAGCACACCCCGTGGGCTTTCGTTGGGCGATTGACGCCAAAATCAACAACAAAGCGAAAATTCTCGTGGTCGATCCACGCTTTACGCGCTCGGCAGCGGTTGCCGACGAACATGTGCGTTTGCGTCCGGGTACCGACATCACTTTTTTGAACGGTGTTCTAAATTACCTCATTAGCAACGACAAGTATCAGCAGGAATATGTCCGCGAATATACCAACGCGAGTTTCCTCGTTCGCGACGACTTCGATTTCAATGACGGGTTGTTCAGCGGTTGGGACGAGTCGAAAAAACAATATGATAAGAGTTCGTGGAATTATCAGTTCGATGAAGACGGTTATGCGCGCCGCGATCCGACGCTGATGCATCCGCGCTGCGTGTGGAATCTATTGAAGAAACACGTCAGCCGTTATACGCCGGAAATGGTCGAGCAAATTTGCGGAACGCCGCAGGCGGATTTCTTGAAAGCTTGCGAAATGTTCGCCGAAACAGCGGCGCCGGATAAAACGATGACTTCGCTTTATGCGCTTGGCTGGACGGAGCATACCGTCGGCGCGCAAAATATCCGCACGATGGCGATCATCCAGTTGATACTCGGTAACATCGGAATGCCGGGCGGCGGAATCAATGCTCTGCGCGGTCACTCGAACGTTCAAGGTTTGACGGATATCGGTGTGATGGCGACGGCATTACCTGGTTATCTCGGTTTGCCGAACGAACGCCATGTCGATCTGCAAACATATTTGAACATGAGTACGCCCAAGATGACAGGGCGCGGACAAGTGAATTACTGGGGCAATTATCCCAAGTTTTTCATCAGTTTGTTGAAGAGTTTTTACGGCGACAAAGCAACACCGGAAAATGAATTTGGTTATCACTGGTTGCCGAAATTTCAGCAGATGGTCGATGCGATGCGTTTCATAGAGATGACGGAAAATGGCGAAATCAATGGCTTCTTAGTGCAAGGTTATAACGTAGTCGCCTGTATGCCCAATAAGCACAAGTCGATTCGCGCGCTGTCGAAACTGAAGTTTCTCGTCGTCATCGATCCGGTGGCGTCAGAAACCGCCAATTTCTGGCAGAATCACGATGAGTTCAACGATGTCAAGCCGGAAGAAATCCAGACGGAGGTATTCAACTTACCGTCCTCTTTGTTCGCTGAAGAAGATGGTTCGATCACAAACTCCGGTCGCTGGGTGCAATGGCACTGGGAAGGCGCGCCGCCGCCGGGCGAAGGCAAGACTGACTCGGCAATCATCGCCGAGATCATGATGAAAATTCGTGAGTTATATGAGAAAGAGGGTGGCAGACTGCCTGAGCAGATTTTGAATATGGCTTGGGATTATTCTAAGAAAAAACATCCTTCTTCGGAAGAAATCATCAAGGAAGTCAACGGTAAGGCACTCGCCGATCTTTACGATGGCAATGGTACCCTGATTCTCAAAAAAGGGCAGCAAGTCAGCAGTTTCGCGCAACTGCGCGCCGACGGTTCGACGGCGTGCGGGTGCTGGATTTATGCTGGCTGTTGGACGGAAGCAGGCAACCAGATGGCGCGCCGCGATACCGCCGACCCATCCGGTTTGGGCAATATGCCCGGCTGGGCGTGGGCGTGGCCGGTAAACCGCCGGATTCTATACAACCGCGCGTCGATGGATCGCAACGGCAAGCCTTGGGATCCGAAACGTCAGTTGCTTCATTGGGACGGCGCCAAGTGGACTGGGTATGATGTACCGGACTTCACCGCCGCGCCTCCGGGCAGTGAAGTCAATCCGTTCATCATGCAACAGGAAGGTGTTGGGCGTTTGTTTGCGCTTGACAAAATGGCGGAAGGACCATTCTCTGAACATTACGAGCCGATGGAATCGCCGATTGGCACCAATCCCTTGCATCCAAACGTGGTAACGTCGCCGACGGTACGTTTGTTCCAACGCGACGCGGCGGAATTGGGCAATACTGAAAAGTTCCCGTATGTCGGCACGACATACCGCTTGACCGAACACTTCCATACGTTGACCAAAGCTTCCGAACTCAACGCGATGACGCAACCGGAAGCATTTGCCGAGATTAGCGAAACGCTAGCGGCGAAGCTTGCCATCAAGAGCGGCGACATGATCAAAGTCACGTCGGCGCGTGGCTTCGTGAAGGTGAAAGCGGTGGTGACCAAACGCGTCAAGCAGTTGATGGTCAACGGTCAGCCGACGGAAGTGGTCGGATTGCCGATCCATTGGGGCTTCAAGGGCGCGACGCGCAAAGGGTTCTTGACGAATGTGTTGACGCCGTCCATCGGGGATTCCAACACACAAACGCCAGAATTCAAAGCGTTTTTGGTTAATGTCGAACGTGTCTCATAAAGGAGTATATTGATGTCACTACAAACACAAGACTATCTTGCGCGTTCGGGAACCAACGCTTTGACGCCGCCACCGCGAGCGCGCGACGCGCAATTAAAGGTTGCAAAATTGATCGATGTGTCGATTTGCATCGGTTGCAAAGCCTGTCAGGTCGCTTGCGCGGAATGGAACGATCTCCGCGAAGAAGTAGGTTTCAACGTCGGGAAATACGAGAATCCGCTCAACTTGTCGTCGGAAACATGGACGGTGATGCGGTTCAACGAGATCGAAGAGAACGGTAAGCTGCAATGGCTGATCCGCAAGGACGGTTGTATGCACTGCTCCGATCCGGGGTGTTTGAAAGCGTGTCCGTCGCCGGGCGCGATTGTCAAACACGCGAACGGTATCGTCGATTTTATCTCGGAAAACTGCATCGGTTGCGGTTATTGCGTGACTGGTTGCCCGTTCGACGTGCCGCGCATCAGCTCGCACGACAAACGCGCATATAAATGTACGTTGTGCGTGGATCGCGTGAGCGTCGGTCAAGAACCAGCGTGCGTGAAGACTTGTCCGACCAGCGCCATTCGCTTTGGCACGAAGGAAGACATGAAGCATGTCGCGGAAGAGCGCATCGCTGAGCTTCAATCGCGCGGCTTTGCCAATGCCGGATTGTATGATCCTGAAGGTGTCGGCGGCACGCATGTGATGTACGTGTTGCATCACGCGGATCGGCCGGAACTTTATAATGGCTTGCCGAAAGACCCGAAGATCAATCCGCTGATCGGTTTCTGGAAAGGCATTTTCAAACCATTGGCAGCGGTCGGCTTCGCGGTGACGTTTGCCGCGGCGGCGTTGCACTATCTGGCGGTCGGTCCCATTGATCCCGAAGAACACGATGAGGAGGAAAAGTCATGAGTAAGCATTTGGTAAGGCGGCACTCGTACGTTGCTCGCGTCGGTCACTGGCTGACGGTATTCAGTTTTTTCGTGGTGACACTTTCGGGGTTGGCGTTCTTCTTCCCGTCGTTACGTTGGTTGACCGCGATTTTTGGAACGCCGCAATTGGCTCAGTTGTTGCACCCGATTTTCGGGATCATCATGATTCTGGGGCTTTGTATTTTGTTCGTCAAAAACGTGGCGCATGCGATACTTGATAAAGACGATGTGCCTTGGTTTACCAATGTGATCGAAATTCTGAAAGGGCGCGAGCATGAAGTCGTCGAGGTCGGGCAATACAACGCCGGACAGAAAATGCTCTTTTGGACGATCATAGGGTTGGGTGCCGTGTTGATCGTGACCGGAATCATTGCCTGGCAACCATACTTTGCGCCGCTGTTTCCGGTGAGCGTGGTGCGGCTGTGTCTCGTGCTGCATTCGTTGTCCGCCATCGCTTTGATGCTGGGCATCATCGTGCACGCGTACATGGCATTCTGGTATAAAGGAACGATACGCGGGATGATACGCGGCACGGTCACGAGAAAATGGGCGGCGTTGCATCATCCACGTTGGTTGCGGGAAATCGAAAAAGGCGAAGACGCGCACTCGTCGCGTTTATCCTCGTAATAGCTATGGACGATACGATACAAACGCCGAATGTGATCAATGGTGTGACGCCGACGATCACATTTCCGCCCGTGGGCGGTTTGCGCGATCACGCGCTAACCGTGCGCAAGGCGATGGTCATCGTCGATTTGCCAGTACCGGTCGCGCGCGTACCGATCACTCGGGTGACGCGCATGACCGGCGAACTCGACGCGACAAGCGATCATGTGATCGAAGAAACGCCAGTAGCGTTGACCTACAACGGCGTTTCTCACGCGGTGTTGCTGGTTACACCCGATGACGCGCTTGCTGATTTCGCGTTGGGGTTCAGCTTGTCCGAAGGGATTTTGAGTCACAGCGGCGAATTACTCGATTACGAGTGTGTGCCGTCGGTGAATGGTAATGGTATCGTTCTCGACATGCGCGTCACGAATCGCGCGTTTATGGCGCTCAAGGACCGTAGGCGAACGCTGGCGGGGCGAACGAGTTGTGGTTTGTGCGGGATAGAAAGCCTCGATCAGGTAGCGCGACTGTTGCCGAAATTGCCGCGCTCGCCTGCGCCTTTGTCGTGCCATGTCGTTTTTGATGCGGTCAAAAAAGTTGCTCAACATCAAACGCTGCGCTATCAGACTGGCGCGACACACAGCGCCGTATGGTTCGATGTTATGGGCGCGTTACAACTATTGCGCGAAGATGTCGGGCGGCATAACGCGCTCGACAAACTGTTAGGCGCGTTGGCGCGGGAACGCTGGAATCTCGCGGATGGTTTTGTGTTCGTTTCCAGCCGCGCGTCGTTTGAAATGGTGCAAAAAGCGGCGGCGCTTGGCGTTTCAACATTGGTCGCTGCTTCCGCGCCGACCGCGATGGCGATTCGCTTGGCGCATCAGGCGGGTATCCGTTTGATCGGATTTGCGCGTGACGAACAACTTGTCGTTTATACTGCTGCTCATACGTTGACACCTTAATTCGTTTTCATGACCTTCTCGACACCCGAATTGGGTGGCAGTTTTGTTTCGCCGCCGCCCTTGTTGCAACCCGATCTGCGGACTCTTTATGTGCGCCGTCACGAACGCTTGCTCGAACTTGCGCAAACATCCGCGCCGACATCGCATCCGTTGGCGGATTATCTTTCCTTTGTCGCAGGCGTCGTCAACGCGCAGCGGGAGATAGCGCAAAATCACCCTTTATCCGCGCCGCTCGACGCGCAACCGCTGGTCGTCGATTGGCATGTGCTGCCGTTGGATTGGCGCACTTATCCGCGCGACGCCTATTGGCGAACGGCGCTCGACCATTTGATCGACCGTGTAGCGCAAGCCCCGTCAATATCGACACAACCAGTGATCGCCGCTACGCTCAAGCGCTTGCGCGCGATGAACGATGCTGCGCGCGAAAGCGCCGCTACTCGATTATTGGCGAGTGACGTGTCGCTCACGGGCGTGGATGGCGCGCCATTTTTCTGGGCGGCGTTGTCGCTTTATTGGGCGCAATTGTCGCGCCGCCATTCACTGGATGTGCATGAAGATGTCGGCGTAGCGCGTCATCGTTGTCCGGTTTGCGGGAACGACCCGGTCGCCAGTATCGTGCAAATTGGTCCACCCGAAGGTGTGCGATATTTGCATTGCGCGTTGTGCGAAACCGAATGGCACGTCGTGCGCGCGCAATGCACGAATTGCGAGGCGAGTGGTAAATTGCATTATTGGTCGCTCGACGACAAAGACGCCGCCGTCAAAACCGAAAGTTGCGGCGATTGTCGCAGCCATCTGAAAATCTTATATCAAAACAAAAACGGACACGTTGATCCGGTTGCGGACGATCTCGCCAGTCTGGCGCTCGATGCTCGAATGGAAGAAGAGGGGTTTGCAAGGAGCGCGATCAATCCGTTCTTGTTCCGACAAGAACCATGAACGAGCGATCGCCACAACATTTATATCGAAAACTCCCTTCAGTGGATCGTGTGTTATCCGATCCGGCGGCGGCGACGCTGGTGGATCGGTATGGCGCAACGCTGACAACAGCGGCGATTCGCGCGCTACTCGATGAAGCGCGCGAATATATAAAAAATCGTAATACATTGCCGGAATGGTTGCCGTTGATAAAACTATTAGCGCGCGCCGATGCGCGACTCGATGCGCAAAACCAAATATCGCTTCGCCCCGTTTTCAATTTGACGGGCGTGGTGCTACACACGAATTTGGGACGCGCGCGTTTGGCGGATGCCGCGATTGACGCGGCGACGCGGGTGATGCGTGAAGCCGTGACGCTCGAATATAGTTTGGGCGCGCAGTCGCGAGGTCACCGTGACGCGGCGGTGAGCGAATTGTTGCGCGTGTTGACTGGCGGCGAGGCGGCGTGCGTGGTGAATAATAATGCGGCGGCGGTATTATTGATGTTTGCGGCTATAGCGGACGACAAAGAAGCTATCGCGTCGCGTGGCGAATTGATCGAAATCGGCGGCTCTTTTCGGATTCCCGATGTGATGCGTCAGGCGGGTTGCCGTTTGGTCGAAGTCGGCACGACGAACCGAACACATCTCGAAGATTACCGGAACGCGATCAACGAAAATACTGCGCTGATGGTCAAAGTCCATACCAGCAATTATAAGATTCAAGGATTCACCGCGTCGGTCTCTGAGGCGGAATTGGCTGCGCTTGGGCGTGAAACGGGTGTGCCGGTCGCGGCGGATTTGGGCAGCGGGACCTTGATCGAATTTTCCGATTATGGATTGACGCATGAAACCACCCCGCAAGAACTATTACGCGCGGGCGTGGATTTGGTCAGTTTTTCGGGCGACAAATTGTTGGGCGGACCGCAAGCGGGAATAGTCGTTGGTCGCGCTGCGTTGATCGAACGATTGCAAAAACATCCGTTGAAACGTGCGTTGCGTTGCGACAAAACGACGCTTGCCGCGTTGGAAGCGACATTGCGTTTATATTTGCGTCCGGACAATCTTGCCGAAACATTGCCGACGTTGCGGTATTTGACTCGGCGCGTATCAGACATTTGCGCTGACGTCGAACGGTTGTTGACAGTGTGCCGTGCGTATTACGGAAGAACGTATATCGTCGAGAGCGAAACGTGCTTATCACAAATCGGCAGCGGTTCGTTGCCGCTCGACACATTACCGAGTCGCGCGTTGACATTTGCTGCGCGCGATGGCAGCGGACGCACGTTAGAATGCTTGTCGGAACGGTGGCACGTGTTGCCCAAACCTATTATCGGTCGCATCCAAGACGCGAAATTGTGGCTCGATTTGCGCGCTTTGGACGATGGGGATGAACTTGAGCGCGCATTGATTGCTGCCGCCGAATCATGATCATCGCCACTGCTGGACATGTCGATCACGGGAAAAGCGCGTTGTTGGAAGCGTTGACCGGCGTTGATCCGATGCATTTGCCTGAAGAGAAAAAACGAGGGATGACCATCGATATTGGTTTTACGTTTCTTCCGGCAAAAAATAATCGCAGGATCGCCTTCGTTGATGTGCCCGGACACGAAAAATTTTTATCGAACATGCTGGTCGGCGTGGGTGGCGCGCGTCATGCGCTTTTGGTGATTGCGTGTGACGATGGCGTGATGCCGCAGACGCGCGAGCATTTGGCGATTCTGAAGCTGTTGCATATTGACCGCTTGATCGTCGCGTTGACAAAGGCGGATCGCGTTGATGCGGCGCGGCGCGCGCAATTACAAAATGAAGTCGCTAATTGGCTATTGGCGCAAGGTTTCGTCGGTACGCCGATATTCATTACTTCGGTGACGCGCGACGAAGGTATCGACAAACTGCGCGAATATCTAATTGAGCTACCGGACGATGAAGAAGCATTCGCGGAGACGCGGCGTTTCCGTTTGGCGATAGACCGCGTGTTTCACGTACACGGGGCAGGATTGATCGTGACCGGCGCAGCGTGGAGCGGCATGGTGTCCATCAATGATACGTTGTGGTTGACCGGCGCCGATCAAACGGTACGGGTGCGCGACATTCATGCGCAGAACGAAAAAGTACAAAAAGCACAAGCTGGACAGCGCGTTGCTTTGAATCTGGCGGCGCGGTTAGACAAAAGTAATATTACGCGCGGCGACTGGTTATTGGCTGCCAAACCGCCCGAACCGGTTTTTCGTGTGTTGACGCATGTCGAAGTCGCTTCCGAAGCAGGCACGTTGCGGCATTGGCATCCGATACAAGCGCATCACGGCGCGCAGCACGCCAGCGGCCATTTGTCGTTGTTACGGGAGAAGCCGTTGATGAACGGCACGTTGCTCGGCGAAATCGTTCTGGACGCGCCATTCCATCTCGTCGAAGACGACTGTTTGATTTTGCGTGACGGTGGTAATCAGCGCATATTGGCGGGTGGGCGCGTACTTTCGTTATATTCGCCGCGACGTGGAAAACGACGAGCGGATTTCCTGGACTGGTTAACGCAAAAAGCAACAGCTTGCGACGACATCGAAGCGTTTCACTTATCGTTGCAGCGCGGTTATCTGAAATTGTCCGACTTCGCCTGGGCGCGGCAATTAAGTAAAGATGGTATCGTTGCGTTACTGGCGAAAACAAAAGATATTTTGGTTCAGAATGATTTTGTGATGTCCGCCGATCAAGCGCGCGCGCAACGCGAACATTTGCTGTACACACTGGCGGCGGTACACGAACACTCGCCCGATCATGTCGGTTTGGGAAGAGCGCGCTTGCATCGAATGGCGTATCCGACGATACCTGAAGCGTTGGTCTCCGCGCACATCGATCGGTTATTGGAAGAAAAAAAGATGATCAATACGCAGGGCTGGCTGCACTTGCCACAGCACAGCGTAACGTTCAGCGAAGCCGAAACGCGATTGTGGCAAAAGATCGAACCGCTTTTTGCCGACGCGCCGTGCTGGGCGCGCGATTTAGCCAACGCGCTGTCTTTGCCCGAAGAAGAAGTGCGACTTTTTTTGCGCAAAGCGGCGCGTTTGGGGAAAGTTGTCGCGGTTGTGCGTGACCGTTATTATTTGACTTCGCAAATTGTTGAATTGGCAAATATCGTGCGGCGAGGATGCAATCATGTCGGCGCGTTGCGAGATCGCTTAGGGATCGGGCGCAAGCTGGCAATTCAGATACTCGAATTTTTTGACCATAGTGGATTTTCGCGCCGACAAAATGATCGTCATGTGTTGCGCGACGCTGAATTGTTTAAAATGGCGAGCAGTCGGCAAGGCATAACGCCGACTGACTTGCCGAGTGACGCGAGCGATAAAAGTTATGTTGACTAGTCATGGAAGAGCCACGTCCCCGGTGGGGCGGCTGGACTTCAAATCCAGATGGGGACGCCAGCGTTCCTGGGCAGGTTCGACTCCTGTGCTCTTCCGCCATTGCGCCGCATCATCAATACGAAAAACGTACACAGCAGTGTTTGACATGAGTGTCGTATTAGTAGCGCGTTTTGATACGATGCTTTGTGTCATTGCGCGGAGCGATGCCTCTGTTGCTTAGACGGCAAAATCGTTAAAGTGCGCCGAGCATAGAGAAATCCTTGAAGGTTCGGGTTATTGACCGAACACGGCTTATTAATATTATATTTTTGACGATGTGGTCAGCGTTTTTATTTAACGCATCCTTTACCGAACAACTGTATTGATTTACCCCTATTGGAAATAGGGGGATTAGAAAACATCTCTGCTTTCCCAATTCATAAACGATTCATTGGCTTTCTAAGAAATCATTGACAAAGAAAAACAATTCCCTATAATGTGCATATAAAACATATATGTTTAATATGGTTTAAGGTATAAGAGAAATGACAGAACATCATCATCACGATCATTCACATGGCAGACATGGCCATGACGTTATTTCGGATGAGCGTGTCAACGATTATGCGAAGGCTGTCGCCGAGTACAAAAAAACCTTTCCTTCTAAAAAAGAGGTGTTGGCGCAAACGCCTGATCCTGCCGTGAGGGAAATGTTGCTTCATATGCAAGCATGCAAACTGGAGACAACTTTTGATCGTTTTGACGCACAGAAGCCGCATTGTACTTTTGGAATCGCTGGAGTTTGCTGTAAGAATTGCAGCATTGGTCCTTGCAGGATTACGAAAAAAGCGCCGAAAGGCGCGTGTGGCGCAAACGCCGATGTGATCGTAGCGCGTAATTTGGTTCGGGCGATGGCGGCGGCAATCGCAGGACACGGAGCGCGTGGCAGGGAAACGATACTTGCGCTGAAATACGCGGGTGAAGGCAAGATTCATACGCACATCGAGGGCAAGGATAAAATCGTCAAAACAGCGCAGACTTTCGGGCTGAATACTCGGGGGAAAACACATCATGCGCTCGCGGTTGAAATAGCCGATATCCTGCTGGACGATTTATCCAGAACCGTGCCTGACAAACATAAGACACTGCATGCGTTTGCGTCCAAAGAGCGAGTCGCCGTTTGGGAAAAGTATGATCTCTTGCCGATCAGCGCGTATCACGAAGCTTTTGAGGCGATGCACAGAACTGGCACCGGTACCGACGGCGATTATGAGAATCTTCTGACCCAATTCGAGCGTTGCGGCGCCGCGTTCGCGTGGTCTAGCGTACTCGGAACGTCAATCGCAAATGATTGCTTATATGGACTTCCTGTACGAAACACGTTAAAAGCGAATCTGGGCGCGCTGAGTTCCGGTTTTGTCAATATCGCCGTCCATGGGCATTCTCCGCTGCTTGTGCGAGAGATCGTCGCGCAGGGCGGCAAGGAATCGTTCATCGGACTCGCCAAAGAACACGGTGCGTCGGGTATTAGGTTTTACGGTATTTGTTGCAGTGGATTATCCGCGATGTATCGCTACGGAAATGTCATCCCTCTCTCCAACGCAGTCGGTGCCGAATTGGTGCTTGGAACAGGCGCGTTGGATTTATGGGTCGCGGATATTCAAGATATCTTTCCTTCAATTATGGATGTTGCCGAATGCTTCAAAACGGTCGTAGTAACGACAAGCGATTCCGCTAGGCTGCGAGGCGCCGAACACTACGGAATCAAACATGATCATTCCAATATTGGAGAGATCGAAGCGATTGCGAAAAAGATCGTTTATAGGGCGATTGAGAGTTTCGCGGATAGACGCGACGTTCCTGTGAAGATTCCCGAATATGAAATCGACGCGGAAATTGGATTTTCTCTTGAGAATGTCGTGAAACATTATGGCGGAATCGAGCCGGTCGTCGAAGCGTTACGCGACGGTTTGGTTCGGGGCATTGTCAATCTTGTTGGATGCAACAATCCGAGAGTGTTGTACGAAAAGGCAATTGTCGATATCGTCGAGCAACTGATCGCAAACGATATTCTCGTTTTGACCAATGGTTGTGCGTCGTTTCCGCTCTTGAAGCTGGGTTATTGCAATAAGAACGCGCTGAAAATCGCCGGAGCGGGATTACGCCGTTTCTTGAACGACGTGTTACCGCCCGTGTGGCACATGGGTGAGTGCATCGACAATGCCCGCGCTTCCGCCTTGTTCAAAGCTCTGTCGGAGAACTTAAACATTCCCATGAAGGATTTGCCGTTTGCTTTCGTCAGTCCAGAATGGTCTAACGAAAAAGGGATTGGCGCGGCGCTTGGATTCAGGTTACTGGGCATCAATTCATATCACTGCGTTTACCCTCCCGTACAAGGATCGAGCAAAGTAAGCGATTATATTTTTCACGGATCAGAGGAGAAATTAGGATCTAGAATGATTGTCGATATCGATCCTTTATCGCTTGCAAAAAAGTTAATATTTGATATTACCGATAAACGAAGTTTTTTATAAGGAAAAGTCATGAAACGACGCATTTTTATAAGTACGGTTTTGGCATCTATGTTGTTGAGTGCATGTGGCAGGCAGAAAGAAAAGGCGGCTTCGTCACCTATCGCAGGAAAACCTGAAAAGAAGGTCAAGATCGCATATCTACCGATTACACATGCCATGCCTTTGTTCATCGAAAAAGAACTGGGCGACAAAATCATTCCTGAAATCGACTTCGAGCTTGTGAAATTTGGTTCTTGGCCCGAGCTTCTGGATGCTCTGAATACCGGGCATGTCGATGGCGCGTCGGTTTTGATTGAGCTGGCGATGAAAGCCAAGGAACAAGGTATTGGCTTAAAGGCAGTCGCGCTTGGACATACCGACGGAAACGTCGTTATCGTATCGAAGGAGATCAATTCCGCCGCCGACGTAAAAGGAAAGACAGTCGCGATTCCACATCGGCAGTCATCCCATTTTTTGTTGGTTGCTCAGATGCTCAAAGACGCCGGTCTGACAATCAATGATGTCAACCTCGTGGAACTTCCGCCTCCTGAAATGCCTTCCGCGCTGGCGGGCGGGCAGATCGACAGCTATTGTGTTGCAGAACCGTTTGGGGCGAAGAGCGTAGCAATTGATACCGGTAAAGTTTTGTTTGAGTCGGGGGAATTGTGGGATCATTCGTTGTGCTGCGCACTCGTTTTGACCGATCAATTTATCAGTGAAAAAAATGAGGTGGCCAAAGAATTCGTCGCTGGATACAAGGAAGCCGGGAAATATATTTCCGCCAACCAGGATAAAATTTACGATCTCGTCAAGATTTACTTAAACAATCTTGAAAAACCGATATTCGATATTTCGGTGAAGTGGATTTCTTACGACGATTTGACAATTACCGAAAGCTATTATGCTGATTTGCTCGACAGAGTGATTGAATTTGGGCTATCGAAAAAACCGCCGACTTATCATGAATTCATCGATGCCTCTTTGTATTGAGACACGGATCGGATATTGGTTTCCTGTTGTGGTAATTATATTGTCGCGTTTACAGAGTCTGGGTGAAACATGAAAAAATTACTGCAAGGTGCGGCGGGACTGATTGGTTTATTGGCTCTGTGGCAACTGGTGATCATTTCCGGAAAATATAATATTGCGCTATTTCCCGCGCCCGCGCAGGTCTTTGTCGGTTGGCTCGATCTGATCGAAAATGGAACGATGTTCGAACATATCAGGATAAGCATGATACGATTCGCTGCGGGGTATTTGTCGGCAGCCGTATTGGGTATCGGCTTAGGACTCATCTTTGGTTGGTTCGGGAATCTTTGGAATTTCTTCAACCCGATCATTCAGGTTTCGCGACCGATCTCACCGATGGCTTGGATTCCGTTTATCGTGTTATGGTTTGGCATCGGCGACATTCCCGCGATCGTGATCATCTTCATCGCGGCGTTTTATCCTATTCTGTTGTCGTCCGTAGCGGCAGTAGGCAGGGCGGATCGTATTTATATTAATGTTGCGCGAAACTTCGCACTGACAAAAACGGAAATCTTGATCAAGGTTGTTTTTCCCGCGTCGTTTCCTCAAATCTCCACCGGACTTCATCAGGCGATTGGTACCGCGTGGGTATTTCTCGTCGCTGGAGAAATGGTCGGAGCGCAATCAGGGTTGGGATTTTTGATCATCGATTCTCGCAACAATTTGAGAGCGGATTTATTACTTGCCGCGATTCTTACCATAGGCGCTATTGGCTTGTTATTGGATACACTGATTCGGATGTTGGAGAAGCAGGTGTATGCCTATTGGGGCGCTTAAGGAAAGCGAAAGGAACCGACTTTGTACATAGAAGTAAAAAATGTTTCATTGGATTACAGGCAAAAGAATCACATTTTCCGCGCGTTGGACGACGTATCGTTCAATATTGACAAAGGGGAATTCATTTGTATTCTGGGTCCAAGCGGATGCGGAAAGACGACGTTACTCAGCGCAATGGCTGGGTTCACTGAAGTATCCTCAGGAACGATTACCATCGACGGTCGGCTTGTCAAGGGTCCGCGGGTAGAAAACATTATCTTATTTCAGAATTATGGGCTTTTGCCATGGCGAAACGTTCGTGGGAATGTGGCGTTGGGGCTGGAAAACAATCGCGTCCCCAAGAATGAAATCCCCGCAATCGTCGATAAATATATTCGTCTCGTAGGATTGGAAGATTTTGCCACAAGCCATCCCCATCAATTGTCGGGCGGGATGCAGCAGCGAGTCACGTTGGCGCGGGCGTTGGCGGTCAATCCGGAAATTATTTTCATGGATGAACCTTTTGGAGCGCTCGATATCATTACGCGAGCAAATCTGCAGATGGAGCTTATCCGAATTTGGCGAGTGCAACAGAAAACGATTGTGTTTGTCACGCATGACATCGACGAAGCGGTATATCTTGCCGACAAGATTGTTATCATGAACTCCAATCCGGGTAGGATGAAAGCGCTGGTGACGGTAAACTTGGAACGAAACCGCGATAAGACAGGAAAAGAGTTTGCCCATGTTCGGGACAATATTCTCGAAATCTTCGAGATGAAAGTTCAAAATTTTGTAGAATATTATTTATAATTTCATCCGTGTTCGTTGGACGGCGGGATTGGAGGATATTTATAGTGTATCAATGGCATGTTTTTTCGTTTTGACCAATACTGATCGGACGCATGGTTTCATTTCTCTGGAAGCGACCGCTTGATTTTGTGCAATATCGGATCGTTTAAAAAATGGTGATAAGGCTGTTGATTGGTTACGGGAAAACCGTATTCTCGATGCAGTGGTGAAGCTCCACATTCAGATAGGGGATCGGTGTTTTCAGGCAGTTCATCTCGCGCACATTTTCACCATGCCCAGGCTAACGTGGTTCTTATCGATTTCTTTACCTACACTTTACATTCCTTGTGTTAAATGAGTGTATGATATGCCGGTATTGCAAGCATTGGCAGATTAGTCATGGGTAGCAACTGGGAATAAAAGGTAATCACAAATCGATCATGAAAAAGAAAATCATAGGTACGTTGGTGACGATATTGGTTTTGATGGCGGGGTTTTTTGGTGTTCGCGCGCTTTTCTTTACACCGTCGTCGCCGTCGTATTTGACCGTGCCGGTCACGCGCGAAGACATCGAAGAATTGGTATTGGCGACCGGCGCATTGGAACCAATCAAACAAGTCAACGTCGGCGCGCAAGTCAACGGACAATTAAAGTCGTTGAAGGTCAAATTGGGCGACCGTGTAAAGAAAGGCGATCTTTTGGCGGAGGTCGATCCGGTATTGCAAGAAAACGATTTACGTAATGCGGAAGCGTCGCTCGAGAGCGTCAAGGCGCAAAAACGCGCGCAACAAGCACAGCTCGAACAATACGAATTGGCGTATGAGCGTCAAAAACAAATGATTCAAGCAGAAGCTAGCTCTCAGGCGGAATTAGAGGCAGCGCAGGCACAGGTAAAAAGCGCGCGCGCCGGTCTAGACTCATTAGACGCGCAAATTCATCAGGCGACGATTCGCGTCGATACCGCGCGCGCTAATTTGGGATACACCCGTATTATCGCGCCGATGGATGGCGAGGTGATCGCGCTTATCACGCAGGAAGGACAAACGGTGGTTTCCGCGCAATCCGCGCCGACCATTTTGATTTTGGCGGATCTCGACACGATGACGGTGAAGGCACAAATTTCGGAAGCGGACGTGGTGCGCATTCGTCCCGGATTGCCGGTTTACTTCACGATTTTGGGAGTGCCCAATAAAAAACGACACAGCACGTTGCGAACGGTGGAACCGGCGCCGGACACGATTACATCGTCGGGCAGCATGACGTCTTCGGCATCATCGACAACGGCGATATATTATAACGGTCTATTTGATGTCGAAAACACTGATCATGTATTGCGCACGTTTATGACTGCGCAGGTATCGATTGTGTTGGGGACAGCGAAAGACGTATTGTCGATTCCAGTGACGGCTTTAGGCGATAGAACACGAGGTGGATATCGGGTGCGTGTTTTAGTGAATGGCGCGCCTGAAGAGCGAGTCATCAAAACGGGTTTGAACAATAATGTTCGAGTGGAAATTTTAGAAGGGTTGGTCGAGGGTGATCAAGTAATCGTCGGAGAAGGCAGCAAAGGTGATCAACCCGCTGCCGCGCCGCGTCGTCCGATAAGAATATAAACTATAATGGATACAGCGACAAAAATACCGCTCTTATCATTGTCGAACATCTATCGTCGTTTTCCGGCGGGCGAGAATGAAATCACAGTTTTGGATGATATCAATCTGACGATTATGGCGGGCGAGATGGTTGCTATTATGGGCGCATCGGGTTCTGGCAAATCGACGCTGATGAATATCTTGGGTTGTCTCGATCGTCCTACGAGCGGTAGCTATTGTGTCGATGGGCGAGAAACACAGAAACTCGACGGCGATCAATTAGCGGCGTTGCGGCGTGAACATTTCGGTTTTATCTTTCAACGCTATCATTTATTGCCGCATTTGGACGCGATCAGCAATGTCGAAGTGCCAGCGATTTACGCGGGAACCGATGTCAAAGAACGCCATGAACGTTCACGCCGGTTGCTGGAGCGATTGGGGCTTTCCGACCGGGTGTGGCATCGTCCCAATCAACTGTCGGGCGGTCAACAACAAAGGGTTTCGATTGCGCGCGCGCTGATGAATGGTGGCGATGTAATTCTTGCCGACGAACCGACCGGCGCATTGGACAGTAAAAGCGGCGTCGAAGTGATGGAGGTGTTGCGCGAATTGCACGAGTTAGGGCATACGGTGATTCTTGTGACGCACGACGCGCAGGTGGCGAGTTACGCCGAGCGGATCATCGAATTGTGTGACGGTAGCGTCGTTTCGGATCAACCGAATCCAGAACAGCCTCCGAAAATAGTGCCAATATTACAAAAGCCGCATGCGGCGCTACGCTCGCGTTTGGCGGCGATGATCAACCGTTTTGGCGAAGCATTCAAAATGGCGGGAATTGCAATGCTGTCGCACCGGATGCGTACACTTTTGACGATGCTAGGCATCATCATCGGAATTACGTCGGTGGTGTCGGTAGTAGCGTTGGGGCAAGGGATGCGTGAAAGAGTCATTTCAGATATTAACGCGATGGGGACCAATACCATCGATATTTATCCGGGCAGCAGTTGGGGAGATCGTCGTTCATCGCGCGTGCAAACATTGGTGGCGAACGATCTTGATACGTTGTCACAATTACCTTATATCGATAGTGTGACCCCCGGTATCAGTGGCAATGTATCATTGCGCTACGGCAATATCGAGGCGACTGCGCAAATCACCGGAGTCAGCGAACAATTTTTCCGTGTGCGTGGCTTCACTATAGCGGAGGGCGTCACATTTCGCGCAGAAGATATAGAAGGTCATATGCAAACGGTGGTGATCGATAGCAATACGCGCAAAAAATTATTTAGTATCCATGAGAATCCGATAGGCAAAGTGATTCTGGCGGGCAGCTTACCGCTGGTGGTGGTGGGAGTGACCGACGAAAAAGAGTTGATGAATATGATGGGGCAAAACCTGAACGTATGGATACCCTACAGCACTGCGATGAGCAAACTTTTGGGGAGGAAGTATTTTAGTAATATTACGGTACGCATCAAAGATAATGTACCTAATGAGCTTGCTGAACAAAATATTACGAAATTGTTGACTTTGAGACACGGAACACAAGATTTTTTTACAAGCAGCAGCGACGCTATTTTGCAGACCGTTAATAAAACGACGTTGACGATCACGTTGGTGATTTCGGCGATTGCGGTCATTTCGCTCATTGTTGGCGGTATCGGGGTGATGAACATCATGCTGGTGTCGGTCACCGAGCGAACACAAGAAATTGGTATTAGGATGGCGGTTGGCGCGCGGCAAAGTGATATTCTTCAACAGTTTTTGATCGAGGCAGTTTTGGTATGCCTTTTGGGCGGGCTGATCGGTATTGCGTTTTCGTATGGCGTGGGAGCGTTGTTTCCGCTGTTCGTAAAAGAGATGAGTATGTCGTTTTCGATGGTGTCGATTGTTGCCGCGTTTGTGTGTTCGTCGCTGATCGGTTTGATCTTCGGGTTTCTGCCAGCAAGAAATGCCGCGCGGCTTGATCCAATCGAGGCGTTGGCGCGTGAATAGTTCGGAGCGTTTGATGAAAAATCTTTGCAATGTTTTTTTTCTCATATTGAGCGCTCTTATTTTGTCGGGGTGTGCCGCCGCGTTGCTGGAAACGCCGTATGAACGTCCTGACGTAATACTGCCCGAAGCGTGGCAAGGAAAGGTGACCAATAACGATGTCACGCAACATGATCGATGGTGGACGCAATTCAACGATCAAGAATTGACAATATTGATTGATCACGTATTGGAAATAAATAATGATTTAGTGGTGGCGGCGCTTCGCGTGGAACGCGCCCGTCTCCAAGCGGGATTAGCGGACACGAATTTAACGCCGTCGGTAAGCGTCGGTGCGGATGGCAGTGTATCGCGCAACCTGGATGGCGGCAGCAGTAACAAACGCTATGGGACGAGTTTGTCGCTTAGCTACGAGATCGATCTGTGGGGAAAACTTGCGCGCACACGCGATGCCGCATATTGGGAGCTTCAGGCGACCGAGTTTGATCGACTGGCGACGCGCTTGTCGCTCATCGGAACAACGGCGCAACTCTATTGGCAAATCGCAGCAATCAACCAGCGGATTGCCAACAGCGAGGCCAACCTTGCCAACGCGGAGCGGACACTGCAGTTAGTGCTCGCGCAAAAAAATGCGGGCGCGGTATCGGCGCTGAATGTTGTTCAATCGGAACAGAGTCTCGCCTCACAACGCGCAAGCCATGAATCGTTATTGATGCAGCGCGATCAATTATGCCATGCGTTTTCTGTATTATTCGATCAACCGCCCAACCGATTACAAGCGGACACGGCAACGTTGTCGATGAATGATCCACCGCGTCTTCGGGAAGGATTGCCGGCGGAACTTTTGTCGCGTCGTCCCGATTTAGCGGCTGCGGAATTTCGACTGCGCAAGTTGCTGGCGCAACAAGACGTCACGCGCGCGCAATTTTATCCGTCGATTTCATTGACCGGTAGCTTGGGAACGAGCAGCGACGAACTGCGTGATTTTCTGCAAAACCCGGTGGCGGCATTGGGAGCGCGTTTGATATTGCCGTTTATTGAATGGAACACCACGCGGTTGACGATACAAGTCGCCAAAGTTGAATACGAAGAGGCAGTGATTAACTTCCGCAAAACGTTATATGCGTCTTTTATCGACGTGGAAGATGCGTTATCCGCGCGCGCGCATTATGAAGCGCAACGCCCGCTTTATCAAACGGCATTTGACGCGGCGCGGCGCGCGGAAGCAATCGCGGAGGAACGCTATCGAGTGGGACAAACTGGTGTACAAGACTGGCTGGATGCGCAAAGCCGCCGCCGTTCCGCCGAAGATACGATAGTACAAAATCAATATGATCGGCTGGTGACGCAAATGAATCTTTATCGAGCGTTGGGTGGTGATGATCACTAATCGCATGACCTACCGACTGTACGCAACGCGGAGAATCATTGAGCGTGAGAAGCCAAGGCGCATGACATTTAGTTTTGTCTTGTCACATTCTTTATCTCACATCATTCGATGGCGCTCAAGGCATCGGGCTGCTAATTCCAATAACTTTGACAAGCTCGGTATCGTTTCGTAGAATGACATTCCCGTTGCCCAGATGGCGGAATTGGTAGACGCGCTAGTTTCAGGTACTAGTGGAGAGATCCTTGGAGGTTCGAGTCCTCTTCTGGGCACCACAGATTCATTTTCCAACATCTCACCCCATCTCATTTTTTTAGTTTCTCATAGGGAAAATACGAAATATCATGCGCGTACCGTGTCATATTATCTCTTGACATATCGTGGTGATTGGGGGCACAATTGGGGGCACCAAACCCAGTGAGTCCCTTAAGAGCCCCCAAATGAGCAGA
>JAISYH010000010.1 GCA_031270015.1 Burkholderiales bacterium
CAGGACGTGCAGAATTGTTGTATATTGCTGAATCACATTTTAACCAAAGAATTCAAAGTCGATATAAAGGCATTCGACTTCACGGCAGAGCACCTATGGGAAATATCGGAACGGGCGCGCATACCGACGCGCATGCCGTTCGGTAAATATAAGGGCACACCGATTGCCGACATCCCCAACGATTATAAACGCTGGCTGCTCGAACAGCCGGACGTCGACCCCTATTTGGCGCAGGCACTGACGGGCAAAAAATCATGAACCGTATCTACATCAGTGGACCGATGACCGGCTTACCGGGTTGCAATTTTGCGACATTCAACGCGGCGGCGGCGCGGCTCAGGTTATTGGGTTACGAGGTCGTCAATCCAGCAGAACTCAATACTGACCCCGAAACCGACTGGCACACCGCGCTACGGAAAGACTTGCAGGCGCTATTGACCTGTGACACGTTGGCGCTGCTCGGCGGCTGGCAAAAATCGAGCGGCGCGCACCTAGAAATGCACGTCGCCCACCGCGTGGGGATGGATATCGTGATTTGCGAAGACATCAGGAAACCGAAATGGAAAAGTGGCTGAACAAGTGCCACTTTGGCGATTGCCTGACGATCACACAACAAATGATCGACGACGACGTGCGCGTTAATTGCATCATCACAAGCCCGCCGTATTTTGCGTTACGCGATTACGGCGTTACCGGACAGATCGGACTAGAAAACAATGTCGATGATTATATTAATAACATTGTCTCCGTGTTTGATCTATGCCGCCAATTGCTCATCGACGATGGCGTTTTACTTGTTAATCTTGGTGATAGTTACTCAGGGTCGGGAAAAGGGCGAAACAAAGACGGGCAATGGAACGACAAAACGCAAGGAAGTATACAAGAAACAAATAAAGGTTCGGTGCTCGGTCGCCTTTCACGCGCCACTGAAGCATTGCCGCCGAAAAACCTATACGGCGTTCCGTGGCGCGTTGCATTTGCTCTGCAAGCGACCGGCTGGATATTGCGCCAAGACATCATTTGGTCGAAACCTAACCCGATGCCGGAGAGCGTCAAAGACCGATGCACGAAATCGCACGAGTATTTGTTCTTACTTTCAAAAAACACAAAATATTATTTTGATATTGACGCGATAAAAGAGGATGCGCTGACCCACGAAGCGTACCCGAAGAAACAGCATGTACCATCGGGATGGGATACAGGCAACGGCAGCCACGATAAATTAACGGGCAGGTACGCCAGCGGAAAATGTCACGCCGCGCCTGAACTATTAAATAAAACAAAATCAAATGCGATCTACAAAAACACGGAAACACGCAACAAACGATCCGTCTGGACAATACCAACACAAGCCTATTCTGGCGCCCATTTCGCAACATTCCCCGAAGCTCTTGTCGAACCGTGCATACTCGCGGCTTCACGCGTCGGCGATATCGTATATGACCCATTCTTCGGCAGCGGCACGGTCGGACAAGTCGCGCAAAACTTAGGGCGACGCTGGATTGGCTGCGAAATCAACCCCGAATACGCCACGCTACAACGCGAGCGCACCGCGCAAATGGCAATAAACTGGATTTGACCGTGACGGAATTGAAAAAGAAATCAAAGAATTTGACGAGGAACCAATATGAAAGAACATCCAATCGTATTTTCCGCGCCGATGGTACAGGCGATATTGGCAGGCAGAAAAACACAAACACGGCGTGTGATCAAGCCACAACCAATAGCAACACCGACGAGGCTAATAACGTTTGAAGACGGACAAACCGCTTTCTCGCCACGTCCGACCGCTGAATGCTCACGTGACGATATTACGTTTTGTCCATACGGGAAAATCGGCGACCGGCTATGGGTACGAGAAACATTTCAGACGATTGATGAAACCCCTTTTTTCCATCGCGTTTACTACCGTGCTACAGACACAGATAACAATATAGTCAAATGGCAACCCTCCATCCACATGCCACGCGCTTTGTCGCGCATCCTACTGGAAATTACCGATGTTCACATACAACGGCTTCAAGACATAAGCGAGGACGATATCAAAGCGGAAGGTGTTCCGGCAAGAGGCAACAGGAGAGACGATTTTATCGAATTATGGGACAACATAAATGGAAAGAAAGTAGGCTGCTCGTGGGATGACAATCCGTGGATATGGGTGATCACTTTCAGGAAAATTCAGCCATGAACACAACTAACTATCTTTCCGTCCATCAAGCCGCGAAGCTTTTAGCGATCCATCCGATCACGATGCGGCGAATGGCGGCGAATGGACGATTGCCCGCATTTAAGATCGGCAGGGTTTGGCGTTTTGCCGAGGTTGACCTGCTCGCCGCAGCGCGCGCACAATATAAAAGCACGGAAGCTGCGAGCGACATGGAAAGGAACCATTTATGTCGTTATACAAAAGGAAAGATTCCCGCTATTGGTGGGCGTCGTTTACAAAACCAGACGGCGGCACAGTATGCCGCTCTACTGGCACCGAAGACCGAAAACAAGCGCAGGAATGGCATGATCGGACACGCTCCGAAATGTGGCGCGTCCACCGGCTCGGCGAGAAACCTTCATATCGTTGGGAAGACGCCGTAGTCCGCTGGTGTAGTGAAAAGCAGGACAAGAAAACGATTGATGAGGACATCGCCAAATTCCGGTGGCTTGATCAGTTTTTGTCAGGTCGTCGATTGATCGATATATCGCGCGACTATATTGCGCGAATCGGCGAGGCGAAAAAAAGCGAGTCCACGGCAGCAACAGCGAATCGTTACCTTGCGCTGGTCCGGTCTGTTTTACGCCGCGCGGCGGGGATGTGGGAATGGATTGACCGCGCCCCTCACGTGGAGCTTTACCGCGAACCGAAACGGCGCGTGCGCTGGCTGACGCCGGAACAACGCATCGCGCTCATCAATACGCTGCCGGTACACCAACGCGCGTACGTCGAGTTTGCGTTAGAAACGGGGCTACGACAGTCCAATGTAATGAGGCTCGAATGGTCGCAGGTTGACATGGAGAGACAGGCATGCTGGATTTTCGCGGACCAGGCGAAAGGAGGACGTTCCATAAGTGTTCCGCTCAATCGTCGAGCGACAGCGATTTTGCAAGAGCAGCAGGGCAAACACCCTGAGCGCGTGTTTACGTACAAGGGCAGACCCGTTAAATGCGCGAACACGAGAGCGTGGCACAAGGCGTTGAAAAGAGCAGGACTTAGAAGTTTTCGTTGGCACGATCTCCGGCATGCCTGGGCGTCTGCTCATATTATGTCAGGGACGTCGATAACGGAACTTCGGGAGCTCGGTGTTTGGGAAGATGAAGCAATGGTACGCTGCTACGCGCAACTTGCTCCAGACTGCTTAAGGCAAGCCGCTGAAAAACCCGCTACGTTTTGGCTACGTTCCGACAAGAGCAAAAACCAAAACAGGCTGCAAGTCCTTGATTCTGTGGCTCCCCGACCAGGGCTCGAACCTGGGACACACGGATTAACAGTCCGTCGCTCTACCGACTGAGCTATCGGGGAAGGGCAAAGCATTCTAGCAAAAGAATCGGTCGCGGGGAAGCTTTTTTGCACGGCGTTCTAAGAGTGGCGCGCCCTGCTTTGGTTCTTGAACAACGCAAGATCGAGATTGTGGCGGCGCAATAATTTATAAAACTCGGTCCGATTGCGATTCGCTCTGACTGCGGCGCGGGTCACGTTACCGCCGGTCATCTTCAAAAGGCGAATGAGATAGTCTCGTTCAAAGGTACGCCGCGCCTCAAAGAAAGTCGGCATGGCTTCGGTTTCTTCGTCCAACGCTTTTTGTATGAGTATGGCGGGAATCACTTGGGTGGTCGATAACGCAAACGCTTGCTCGATTACATTTAAAAGCTGTCGGATATTGTAAGGCCAGCTCGCCGCAGTCAATATATCCATCGCTTCGGACGCGAGAGACGGTGTGGATCTGCCATATTGTTCGGCGAGTTGTTTCAAAAAATGTCTGACCAGCAAAGGAATATCTTCGCGCCGATCTGTCAATTTCGGCAAATGTAACGTGACGACATTCAGTTGATAAAACAAATCTTCGCGGAATTTGTTCGCTTTGACCAAATCCCTCAATTTATGGTATGTCGCGGAGATAATGCGAACATCCACTGGAATGGTTTCCGTAGAACCTACGGGACGAATCACGCCCTCTTGAATCGTGCGCAGTAATTTGACCTGCAAAGGAAGCGGCATATCGCCGATTTCATCGAGAAATAACGTACCGCCATCGGCTTCTTGAAACAAACCATGCTCTTTGACTGTGTCATTGATGCGTCCAAACAATTCTGTTTCAAGCAACTCATCAGGATAAGCGCCGCAGTTGATTATGGCGAACGGCTGGTTGGAACGGCGGCTCGCGCGGTAAATGGCGCGAGCGAGCAGTTCTTTTCCGGTGCCTGGTTCACCACAGATCAAAACATTGGCATTAGTATCGGCAACGAGATGCGCCTGCCGCAATAAGTCTTCCATTTGCGGCGCACAGGTGATGATGTCGTGTCGCCATTCTTTACCCATTCGACCATTGGTCATTGCGCTGACGCCTGCGGACAAACGCATTCCTGCTTCGACTTTCCCGAGCAATTCTTGACTATCGAAGGGTTTGGTCAGAAAACCGAAAACACCGCGCTCGGTCGCGGTAACGGCTTCAGGAATCGTGCCGTGCGCCGTCAAGATGATGACTGGCAACGTTGGATGGCGTTGCTGCAATATCTCGAAAAACTGCATCCCGTTCATGCCGGGCATTTTTAAATCGGTAATCACCAGCGATGGCGTTTTAATCTCCGCCATCGACAATGCGCATTCGGCAGTTTCGGAAACGCGAACTTGATAACCCGCGGAAGAAAGGCGCAAACTGATCAGTTTGAGCAAATCGGTATCATCGTCAACAAGTAAAATATCGGAAATCATCGCTGTTCATTTTCGCGGAATGGTTGGACGAGGAAGATTGTGCGGCGTATCGATCCGCTCTTTCAATAGATTGCTTTCCATATCGGTCAGCGCTTGGAGTTTTTGCAACTGCTTCAAACGTTCCAGAATCAAGCGGGACAAAACATCGGCGTATTGCCGAAAAAGTTCGGGGGAGTCTTGATTTTTTTGCACTATCGACAACTGCTCTAAAGCGCGTTGGTCGGTTTGGATACTGTCTCGAAGCGCATATAGCCACGCATGACGAATACGATCGGAATCTTTTGCCGTGTTTTTATCGCTCAACGAAACGGCAATTCCCTTTTGAATCGTTTGTCGTTCGCCGACGGACAACGTCGTGTAATGCGCCAGGTCTTTAACGATCTGCGCCAACTCCTGATTTACAGTAGTAAGCAAATCGGGAGGAGCCAAATCTGTCGCTTCGGGCTTTTCAACCTCTTTTGAAACTTCCTGCTCTTTATCTGTCGCGGACATGGAAAAGCAGCCGCTCAATAGTAAAACAACGCCAGAAAATAAAACCAATCGGAATAATTTTTTGATACTCATTGTATTGGAACCTTACTTGTAGATGTTCTGTTTTCAGTAATTGCCGGTTGTGTCAATGGTAACGTATTCGTCCAGAAGGGCAACCATATAATGAAACGAGCGCCTTTTTTGCCATCCTTACGATCTCTGACGGTAATGCGCCCGCCATGCGCGTGAACATATTCGCGGGTGATCGCAAGTCCCAACCCCGAACCCTTGATCCGCTGCTTTTCTTCGGGAGGCGCGCCTTGATAAAAAGACTCGAAAATCTTATCACGTTCGTCGGGAGAAATACCTGGTCCTTCGTCGATGACATCAAGCCGCGCATAGCCTCTCTCCGCGCGTAAAGTCAGATTGATTTTACCCAATTTCGGAGAATACTTGACCGCGTTGGACACCAAATTGTCGATGATCGTCGCTATTTTTCTGGCGTCTCCGGTCACCAGCATCGGTAGCAAGTTCGTTTCAAACGAAATCAATCTCTTCCACGCAGCTAACTTGTGTTCCCGCAAAACTTGGCGTATCGATTCCGACAAATCGACCGGCAGTAATTTATCGGGCTCCATCACCCGCGATTGATGGTAGTCCAGCAGGTCTTCGATCATTTTTTGCAGCGATAACGTATTTTCTCGGACAATGTGAATGATTTCTCTTTGTTCCGGCTGCAATTCACCACCAACACCGTCACGCAACAATTCCGCGCCTTCGCGGATGGCGGTGAGCGGCGTTTTCAACTCGTGTGACATGTTTCGCAGAAAGCGCGTTTGCTGTGTTTCCAACGTTTGTAGACGCGAACGCAACCATTCGAGACGCTGCCCCAAATGGCGAAGATCGGACGGACCGGATACGGAAATTTCTTTGGAAAAATCGGCGCTTCCCAACTGGAGAATCGCTTGATAAATCTTTTTGATCGGTCGAACGATCAGCGATACGACCAACACGCCCAAAAGAAGCGCTATCACCAAAGATGCCCATACAAAGTAAGATTGTTTTTTCTGGCTTTCTTCCGCCATTTTCTGCAACTGTTCAGCGGAACTGTACGCGAGTCGATCGGCGGTACTCTGAACGATTTGCGTCTGCGTGACAAATTGACGATAACCCTCGGTGATCGTCGACCGTCGATCCGGTTTTTTATCGAATCCCTTCAATAACTCAAAAAGCGCGACTTCCTCAGTAAGCGTGTGATCCAGAATGCCTTTTTCCGCACCACCAAAACGCGCCAGAAGTTTTCCTTGCGTGTCTTTGAAAATTTCGCGCATCTGAACATAATTGTCCAGAGTCGTCTTGTCCTCCAGAATCATATATTGCCGCGCCAAACGCTCCAACATCCCGGCTTGTTCAGCTAACTGGCGCGACAAATAAGCGACATCCGCCGACTCAAAAACGCTGATGCGACTTTGCACGGCTAATTGATTCAGGGCTGAATTTTGCTGATTTAATGCCACCATCAAGGGCAGGCACACCAAAAGGAACCCTAGAGCGATAAATCTCAGTAATGAGCGGGGATAATGCATAGTTCCCTATATAATGAATGCCGCATCATCTTGAAACGACCATAATGTGTACTATATCAGCGAAATCCGATGGAAAGCACTTTTTTACGCTCGTTTTTCCGCTCGCGCTGATTGCGGCTGTTGCGCGTAGAGGCGTTATCGGACGTAATAATACGCTGTTATGGCAATTGCCTGAAGACTTGAGACGATTCAAAGCGCTCACTACGGGTCATGCTGTTATTATGGGAAGAAAGACATGGGAATCTTTACCGCAAGCGTTACCACAACGCCAGAACATTGTAATCACCAGAAATAGCGATTACCGCGCCACCGGAGCGGAAATCGCGCGCTCATTGAAAGAGGCGATTCGTAAAGTCACCATGCCCGAACCCGCTTTCTGTATCGGTGGCGGCGAAATTTACCAGCAAGCGCTAGAATACGCCGCTGTTTTGTATCTGACCGAAATCGACGCCAATTTTGACGGCGATGCTTTTTTCCCCGATTTCGATAAGAGTCTCTGGCGACTCATCGCCAACGAGCCGCGTTTCTCCGAAAAAGACGGTTTTTCTTACGCGTTCAACACTTACGTACGGCAATCGTTATTGGAAAGCGCCCGTCAACGAAGTTAAAAAAATATATTCCTCCACGCGCGCAACTCGTTTTTTTGCGATAATAGCGTCCTTGCGGTGATCTCCCCAGACCGCGAAGCCTCCCCTGCCGGGATGGCGGAATTGGTAGACGCAGCGGACTCAAAATCCGCCGGTAGTGATACTGTGAGGGTTCGAGTCCCTCTCCCGGCACCACAGATTCATTTTCCAACATCTCACCCCATCTCATTTTTTTAGTTTCTCATAGGGGAAATACGAAATATCATGCGCGTACCGTGTCATATTATCTCTTGACATATCGTGGTGATTGGGGGCACAATTGGGGGCACCAAACCCAGTGAGTCCCTTAAGAGCCCCCAAATGAGCAGA
>JAISYH010000014.1 GCA_031270015.1 Burkholderiales bacterium
TGAACTCTGCGCTCGCCGTTGTCGTGTCATTGTCGGTGACGGTGACGGTGAAGGTGTAGCTGCCCGCCGTTGTCGGTGTGCCGCTGATGGCTCCGGTGTCAGGATCAAGACTCAAGCCCGTCGGCAGAGCGCCCACGGTGACCGCGTAGCTGTACGGCGACGTGCCGCCGCTGGCGACAATGCTGATGTCGCTGTAGGAAACGCTGACTTGACCGTCTTGCGGATCGCCGTCGAGTTCGAGCGGCGGCGGTGGTGCTGCCGCGATCACGATGCTGAACTCTGCGCTCACCGTTGTCGTGTCCGAGTCGGTGACGGTGAAGGTGAAGGTGTAGCTGCCCGCCGTTGTCGGCGTGCCGCTGATGGCTCCGGTGACGGCGTTGATCGCCAAGCCCGGCGGCAGAGCGCCCACGGTGACGGCGTAGCTGTACGGCGACGCGCCGCCGCTGGCGACGATGCTGACGTCGCTGTAGGAAACGCTAACCTGACCGTCTTGCGGATCGCCGTTAAGCGCTAATTGCGACGATGCCGCTCCGTACTCAAAGGCGCCGATCGAGCGTCCTGCCGTAACCGCGGCACGAGAAAAACCGCGCTGATCTTTGGTCGCGTCTACCCAACTCCCATTTTCATCGAGCATTTGCGATGTGCCGCCGACGGTTTTATCCGCCGCGCCGATTGCCGGGCTGCCCGCCGGCAATGCCAGCGTCGATGTCGGTCCGCCGTTGTCGGCAGGCGTCGTGGCGACGATTTGGTTAAGCGCCGTCCCGCCAGTGATGTTGACTTGATTCGCGCTATGACAGCTCGTCGTATTCGAGCCGCTTCTGTATTCGATATTATATTTTCCAGAAATATCGCCCGACATATCGCCCGATTCGTCAATGGCGCATAGTTCCGCGCCGCCGCCGCTTGCAAGCAAGCTGTTATGAACGACTACCGTCGCGGCGTCTCCGACATAAATCGCCGCGCCGCTACCCGCAGTGTTGTTGACCAACGTCAGGTGGCGAGCGTCGAGCGAACCGCCATATCCTCCCACTCCGATAGAAATCGCGCCGCCGGCGAGCGCCGCCGTATTATCGGTCAAGGTCGTGTTGGAAATTCTGGCGGAATGACCTGCAGTATAAACGGCGCCGCCGTACCCGCCTTCATCACTATAATAACTTACACTCTCGCAGTACCCATCTTCTTCATCGCACGCTATCACCTCGTTGCCGACGAAAACGCTGGCGTCGATCGCCAAAAGGTTTTCGCCATAACTTTCTCCGAGATAAATTGCGCCGCCCGCGCCCGCCTGATTGCCGCTAAAAACGCTGGAACTAATCTTAAGAGAACGCTCGCCATAGCTAGAAATCGCGCCGCCGCCGCCATATCGGTAATAAGTTTCGCCATAAATCGGATTGCCGTTTTCATCATGATCCACGACGTATCGCTGCTCCATCACCGCTCGGTTGCCGGTAAAAACGCTGCCACTGATGACGGCAACAATATTGGTCTCCCCTGTAATATAGATAGCGCCATAGCTCCCACTATTGTTCTCAAAAACGCTGTCCCTGACGATGAACTCTCCCCTACCTTCCTCATCATCATCATAATAATAATAACCAATTGCGCCGCCGGCAGAATCACCATAATGATCAGCAAAATAAGTATTGCCCCTGAACGTGCTGCCGGTGACCATCAACGAACCGCTAACCACGCAGACCGCGCCACCATCACAGTAATTGCTGTTACCTACAGACTTATTATCAATAAACTCGCTGTCATTGATGATCACGGAAGCGCCATTAGCGTAGAGCGCGCCGCCGCCGGCATAAGAGCTACTATAATCACCTATCTTATCGTTATTGCCGCTGAAGACGCTATTATTGATGACAAGAGACGCCGTCCTATCGCCGACCCAGCCTCCGTCGAGCGAAATCGCGCCACCTTGGCGCATCGCACGATTGTTGCGGAATACGCTGTCGTTGACGACAACATGCGCCATGTAAACCCTGATCGCGCCGCCATCCGAATAGTCCACACTCCCTGGCGTCAGATTATCCTCAAACACGCATTGCTCGATGATCAGGGAAACAAGATCGCTTTCATCCTCTGGATAGTATTCACTGCGAATCGCGCCACCGCCCTCATATGAGATACCGTTCTTGAACGTCAACCCGCGCACGGTGACCGTCGGTATTGAATCTTCTTTCTCGTAAATTGCCAATATACTTCTTCCTACGCAATACCCGTCATTTTGGCAGTCCTCACTAGGATCGCGCACGCCATCGAGCGTGATGCCCAACGGCGTGCCGTCGGTATCCAACGCGTCGATGGTCAGCCTTGGGGTGGCGGTGACGATCGGAAGAAATGCATTCTCTCCATAAACTTCATCCACTTTTTCGCCGTAATCCCATTCCGTGCGCAACGTAATCGTTTGATTTTTCAACAAAGGAGAAAATTTGATGAGATCGTCAGCGCCGTAAGCGCCTCCAGAGGATACGCAACCATGCCGATCCGCGCCGGCATTGATCGACGCTATCGCGCCGCGCAGGGCGCAGCTTCCGGTAGTCGCCGGCGCTAACGTCATGCCGTCCGGACTATCGACCGTGATCGTCGCCGCTTGCGCGTTGACCCAAAACAAGACCAAGAAAAATAACAACGTCCTCTGAATCCATACTTGCTTACGCATCACAGTCCTCTCTTGATAAGGTACGTTAAATCACGTCACGTAAAATTCTTACACAGGTAAAAAAATTTGACGCAAACAATGACTCGATAATCTCCGGGGATGATAAGGCAATTTTTCGGGGATTGCTACCCAAATAAAACCTCTTTTTTGAAGTAACGGCGTTTTTTACATTCTTAATGATGAGGGACTTCTCAAAGTGTCATCTATAGGCGACACATTCTGCAAAATACAATCAAAAACACTAAAAGGTAAACAAGGTTTCATCGGTGATTTAGCTTTTTGTCATGATCTTATTACTGTTTCACGCCTTTCAGCGCTTGCTTGCTTTTCCCGCTCTATCTAGATACACTGTAAAAGTTTTAATTTTATTCTTGCGAAGGAAAAGTTTTCATGCCCAGTGTTCGAGTCCGCGAAAATGAGCCTTTCGAAGCCGCCTTGCGCCGCTTCAAGCGTTCTATCGAAAAGATTGGTTTGCTCACCGAATTGCGCGCCCGTGAATTTTACGAAAAGCCCACTTCCGAACGGAAGCGGAAAAAATCGGCGGCAGTCAAACGGCATCATAAACGCATCCGCAGCCAGCAACTCCCACCCCGCCTCTATTGATTTCGCGCTGCCCGCCTCTTTGCGAGCGGGCGGTGTTTTTGCGTTTCCTTCTTTTGCCATCCTTTTCGCGGATCACGCCGCGGCGCGATTTCGTCGGCTATTTTCGGCGGATATTCCGGTAAAAGCCAATATTTTTCATCTGCTAAAACCCTTTTCAAAATGCGTTTGATGATTCGTCATTTTGAAATTATTATGGAAAAAATCATGAAGATAGGTTACCTTCTCATGATTGGTAATTTTGTTTCTTTCGCTAAGAGAAACCGCCATGAACAACGATCCTTTTGAACTTCTCAGGAAAAGCAAACTGGCCGCCGAGCTGACCGAAGAACAGTGCCACACGCTCGTGCCGCTCATCGAGGTGCGCGAGTATCAGGAAGGTGATGTGCTGGTGCAGGAACGCTCGACCGACGATCATTTGTATGTGTTGGTCAGCGGCACACTGAGCATCATCAAGCGTTTCGGCACGTCCGAACAAGCGCTGCTCAATACGATTACCGCAGACAATTTTGCCGGCGAATTGGGTTTCATGGACGATACCGAGCGTTATGCGTCGTTGGTCGCCACTGAGCCATCCGTCGTGTTTCGCTTGAAACGCGGCAACCTCGAATCGCTGCTCGATACCGATCCGATCATCGTTTATCGCGTGATGCGTTCCGTTCTTCGAGTCGCGCACCAGATTCAGCACCGGCAAGCGATTCAACATCAGGAATTGACCAATTATCTTTATAAGCAACAAGGGCGATATTGAATCTTTGGGGAAGCGTAGCTTCCTGCGGCTTTCTCAAAATCGCTATGGCTTGATTCCGCCTGTCACGCGAGGTATGCCGGAGAGATCGCGGTAACTTTCAATGTTGGTCAGTCCATTTTCGGCTAATAATTCAGCCACTGCCCGCGCTTGATCATAACCGTGCTCCAACAGCAAAACGCCGCCTTTCTTCAAACGTGAAGGCGCGGTCGCCGCGATGACGCACAAATCGTCAAGACCGTTCTCACCCGCCGCCAACGCCATTTTTGGTTCAAAATCGAGTTCCCCGCGTTGCCAATATACGCTATTGACCGCGATATAAGGCGGATTGCCGACTATCGCGTCGAACGTTTCTGGAAAAGTAATATTAGAAAACCAGTTCGAGTGAATGAAAGTCACACGTCGCTGCCCTTCGCCGAATATGCGAGACGCGTTGCGCTCGGCGACCGCCAGCGCGCGTTCCGAATGGTCTACAGCACATATTTTCGCTTGCGGGCGTTCTCGCGCAATTGCCAACGCCACCGCGCCTGAACCCGTGCCAAGATCGAGCACATCGACGTTTTTTCCCGCAGGCAAAAACCGCAATGCCGCTTCCACCAACGTTTCAGTATCGGGACGAGGAATCAGCACATCCGGCGTAACCTCCAGCGCCATTCCCCAAAATTCTTTATAGCCAAGCAAGTACGCCGCCGGTTCACCTGTCAATCTGCGGCGCGCCAATTCCGAGAACCGCCGTATGTTCGGCTTGTTGATCGTCACGCCGCCATGCGTCAAAAGCCACGCTTGATCGACATTCAAAACATGCGCCAGAAGAATGCGCGCGTCCAGCGGCGACAACCCCGCCGTTTTCAGCAAATCATCGACCGTGCGATCGCCGTCAATCATCGGCAAACGCGGCAAGCTGCTCGGCTCGAAATTCCTGTGTCAGCGCGTCGATCAATTCGTCCAGATCGCCGTCCATGATCGCTTCGATTTTATAGAGCGTCATGTTGATGCGATGGTCGGTCACGCGCCCTTGCGGAAAGTTATAGGTACGAATGCGTTCGCTGCGGTCTCCCGAACCAATCAAACTTTTGCGCATCCTCGCTTCTTTTTGATCACGCTCTTGCCGCTCGCGTTCTAACAGTCGAGACGCCAACACCGCCATCGCCTGCGCGCGGTTGCGATGTTGCGAGCGGTCGTCCTGACACTCGACCACCAGCCCTGTCGGCAAATGTGTGATCCGCACCGCCGAATCGGTTTTGTTGACGTGCTGCCCACCAGCGCCCGACGCGCGAAAGGTATCGATCCGCAAATCCGCCGGATTGATTTCAATATCGACGGGATCGGCTTCGGGAAGAATCGCCACCGTGCACGCCGACGTATGAATCCGTCCCTGCGCTTCGGTTTCGGGCACGCGTTGTACGCGATGCCCGCCCGATTCAAACTTGAGCCGGGCGTAAACGCCGCTGCCGATCATTCGCGCGATCACTTCTTTATACCCACCCAGTTCCGATTCCGATACCGACACCAGTTCGACTTTCCAGCGTTGCCGCTCGGCATAACGCGAATACATCCGAAAAAGACCGCCAGCGAACAATGCCGATTCGTCGCCACCCGTACCGGCGCGAATTTCGAGAAAAACATTGCGTTCGTCACTGGCGTCTTTCGGCAATAACGCCAACTGAATCGCGTCGATACCGCCGCTCATCCGCCGTTCCGCGTCATGCGCTTCCTCGTCGGCAAACTCACGCATCGCCGCGTCACTCATCAATTCACGCGCCGCTTGCCAATCGCTTTCCGCTTTCGCGTAATCGCGATACAACAGCACCACCGGCTCGATCTCCGCGCGCTCTTTCGACAAATCGCGGAAACGATTCATATCGGCAACCGCGTCAGGCTGCGCCAGCAACGTGTCGATTTCACGCAACCGCCGCTGCAAATGTTCAAGTTTTCGTTGAAGTGAAGGTTTGATCATCGCGTTCAAAAAAAGAAAACGACACGGTACGCGCCACAATCATCATGATCGAAAAAGCTAATCTTTCCGTTCAGGATCGGGGAGTTGATAGATCGTCTGATACAGCACGCTCAAATCCGTGCGCTCATCATTGACCGCGTCGTGCAACGCCTGCAACGGCGCGTGTAGAAATTTATTGGTCAAACCGCGCGCCAGCAATTCCATGACTTCGGCGGGATCGTCGCCTTTGGCAAGCAGCTTGCGCGCCTTCTCAAGCTCCTTTTGCCGCAACGCATCGTGGTGATTGCGCAGCGCGTTGATCGTCGGCACGACCGAACGTTCTTCCAACCAGCGCAAGAAATGGTCGGCTTGCGACGCCACCATCGTTTCCGCTTGCAGTATCGCTTCGCGGCGCACCTGCAAATTACTGCGGATGATTTCGGAAAGGTCGTCCAAACTATACAAAAACACATCGTCGAGTTCGCCGACTTCTTTTTCGATATCGCGCGGCACCGCCAGATCGACCATAAAAATCGGCGCGTGGCGGCGCGCTTTGATTACGCGCTCAAGCAGACCTTTGCCGAGAATCGGCAACATCGACGCCGTACAAGTGACGATCATGTCAAACTGCGCCAAATGATCGGGAATTTCGTTTAAGGTAATCGCTTCGGCGCTCAGACGATCCGCCAGATCGCGTCCGCGTTCCAGCGTCCGATTGGCGACGACGATTTTCTTCGGATGACGCGCCGCAAAATGTGCCGCCGCCAGCTCGATCATTTCACCCGCGCCGATGAGCAACAGGCTTTGCTCGGCGATCGACGGAAAAATACGTTCCGCCAGCTTCACGGCAGCGGCAGCCATCGAAATCGACGCGCTGCCGATATCGGTATTGGTGCGGACATCTTTCGCCACAGCGAACGTCCGCTGGAAAAGCCGGTTCAGCACCAAGCCGAGCGTCCCCGCCGCTTCGGCAGTGCGTACCGCTTGCTTCATCTGGCCCAAAATCTGCGGTTCGCCCAATACCATCGAATCCAAACCGCATGCCACGCGAAACGTGTGCGTCACCGCCTCGTTTTTCCTGAACGTATAAAGATGCGGTTCAAGCGCTTTTTGCGGCAGACGATGCGTATGCTCTAGCCAAGACGCCACATCTTCGGGCGCGCCGCCCCGACAATACACCTCAGTACGGTTGCAAGTGGACAAGATCGCCGCTTCTTTCACTCGCTGCCCACCCAAAAGATCGCGCAGCGCATGACTCAGAATGTCCGGCGAAAACGACACTTTTTCGCGGACCTCCAACGGCGCTGTCGTGTGATTTAGACCAAGTGTATAAAGCTGCCCCATAACTTTTAGATTATAACTGTTCAGGAGAGCGAGCGCAGAAAACGAATGTCATTAGGTTACATGACGCGAAAAACTCTACTCAAAAACGAAAAAATTTCGTGTTCAACCCTTTGCCTCGTTTTTCATGACTTGAAACATGAAAAACGCGCAAATCGTCTTGGCGTCGGTAATTTTGCCGCTTCGGATCGCTGCGGAAAGCGCGGAAGGCGCTACCGACAGCAGTTCGAGAAACTCATCGTCGTCGCGGCAAATCTGTTCGTGCGTCAGATTTTCGGCGACGAAACAGTAAATCGTCTCGTCGGAATACGCAGGCAACGGATGAATTTTGCCAAGCGCGTGCCAGGTTTCCGCGCGATAGCCGGTTTCTTCGAGCAATTCTCGCTGCGCGGTCGCCAGCGGTTCTTCGCCGGAATCGAGTTTACCCGCCGGAAATTCGATGATCTCGTCGCGCAATGGATAACGATATTGCCGTTCCAGCAACAACGCGCCGTCCTGCAATACCGGAACGATGACCGCCGCGCCCGGATGATTGATATATTCGCGCACGGAAGTTCTTTGATTGGGCAACAATATCTTATCGCGGCGGACATGCAGCAGCGTACCGTCAAAAATCCTTTCGCTCGCCAAACAAATTTCTTCCAGAGAAGCAGGTGGTTTGTTCACGGTTTTTTATTCGCGCCCGATACGCCACGATTGCCGATGTCGCGGCGCATTTGCCGACCTTCGAAGCAAATCGTTTCCGCCGCACCATAGGCAGCTTTTTGCGCTATTTTGATCGAGTCACCAAGCGCGGTTACGCATAAAACGCGACCGCCGGAAACGATGATTTCATCATTTTCTTCAGTCGTTCCGGCGTGGAAAATCTTGAGCGCGCAATCTTCATTGACATTGATCCCTTGCGAAGCGACTTGGTTCAGCCCCAGGATCCGCACGCCGGTATGCGGTTTTTGCGGATAGCCGCCCGCCGCCAGCACCACGCCCAGCGCGTAACGCCGGTCCCATTCACTTTCGATTTGATCCAACGTGCCGTTGATGCCGTGTTCGAGTAAATCAACAAAATCGGTTTTCAAGCGCATCATAATCGGCTGTGTTTCGGGATCGCCCATCCGACAGTTGAATTCGAGTGTCTTGGGTTGATTGTTTTTATCAATCATCAAGCCGGCGTACAGGAAACCGCTGAAACGAATGCCGTCTTCCGCCATTCCCTGTATCGTCGGCGTGATGATTTTGCGCATCACGTACGCGTGCAGTTGCGGCGTAATGATCGGCGCCGGAGAATACGCGCCCATTCCGCCGGTGTTGGGACCTTCGTCGTGGTCGTACAATCGTTTGTGATCTTGGCTCGTCGCCAGCGGCAGCACATGTTCGCCATCCGCCATGACAATAAAGCTCACCTCTTCACCTTCAAGAAATTCTTCGATCAATACGCGCGAACCGGCTTTGCCGAGCGCGTTGTCTTTCAGCATCGTTTCTACGGCGGCGAGCGCTTCCGCCTCGCTTTGCGCAACCACCACGCCCTTGCCCGCCGCCAGACCATCCGCCTTGACGACGACAGGCGCGCCGTGTTTTTCGATGTAAGCGCGCGCTGCGGCAAGCTCGGTAAACGTTTGCGCGTCCGCCGTCGGAATACCGTGCCTTTGCATGAAACGCTTGGCAAAATCTTTCGAGCTTTCGAGTTGCGCCGCCGCTTGCGTCGGACCATAAATACGCAATCCCGCTTTCTGAAACGCATCGACGATACCCGCCGCCAACGGCGCTTCCGGTCCCACCAACGTCATCGCGATATTTTCTCTTTGCGCAAATTCGATCAATCGGTCGATCTGGGTCAACACAATATTGATTACGCCCGTTTCCCACGCTGTCCCGGCATTGCCGGGCGCGACAAAAACGCGCGTCACCCGCGGCGATTGCGCGATTTTCCAGGCGAACGCATGTTCCCGTCCACCGCTACCTATCACCAGAATATTCATTATTTATTTTCTCGATTAGGTTTATGAAATCAATGGCGGAAATGCCGCATACCCGTCAGCACCATCGTGATTCCGCGCTCATCAGCCGCCGCGATCACCTCTTCATCGCGCACGCTGCCGCCCGGCTGAATCACGGCGGTTGCGCCATAATCAATAATAACATCTAACCCATCGCGGAACGGGAAAAAAGCGTCTGACGCGACAACCGAACCTTTCAATTCGAGTCCCGCTTGTTCCGCTTTTAACGCGGCAATTCGCGCCGAATCGACACGGCTCATTTGCCCCGCGCCAATGCCCAGCGTGCGCGCGCCGCCCACGTAAACGATTGCATTCGATTTGACGTATTTGACCATGTGCCATGCAAACGCCAAATCGCGCATTTCTTCGGTAGTCGGTACGCGGCGGGTCACTACTTGCCAATGTTCCGGCGCCGAGGTGAAATCATCCGCCGTTTGAATCAACAAGCCGCCGCCGATTCTCTTGAAATCCAGCGCACTCATCGTTGGCTTGCCGTTCAATGGAATTTCCAGCGCGCGCACATTGGTTTTTTTCTTCAACCATTCTTTCGCGCCGACAGTATAAGAAGGCGCGATCAGCACTTCGAGAAATTGCTCGTACACTGCCTCCACCGCCGCTTCATCCACTTCGGTGTTAAACGCGATGATCCCGCCAAACGCGGAAATGGGATCGGTCTCCCGCGCTTTGCAATAAGCCGCGCGCGCATTTTCGGCAATCGCCGCGCCGCACGGATTGGCGTGTTTGACGATCACGCAAGCAGGCGCGGCAAATGTTTTCACGCATTCCCACGCCGCGTCGCTGTCGGCAAGATTATTGTACGATAACGCTTTGCCTTGCAACAAACGGAACGACGCCAACGCGCCGACAGCTACTGATTCATCCCGATAAAACGCCGCTTTCTGATGGGGGTTTTCTCCGTAACGCAAGATTTCGACGCATTCACCGTGATAATGAAACGATTGCGGAAAATCTTGCGCCGCGCCGCGCGCGTCTCGGGCAGTCAGCCAATTGGCAATCGCGCCATCATAAGCCGCCGTATGCGCGAACGCTTTTTGCGCCAGAGCAAAACGCAGGTCGCGCGAAATCGCGCCTTGCTTTTCGTCGTAAGCGGCAATGATTTTTTCGTAATCGGCGGGATCAACGACCACGCTCACATGCTGCCAGTTTTTCGCGGCAGCGCGCACCATACTCGGTCCGCCAATATCAATATTTTCTATTGCTTCTTCCAAAGAACACTCGGGATTCGCCACCGTCTCGCGGAATGGATATAAGTTGACGACGACGAAATTGATTTCGGCAATGCCGTGCTCGTTGATCGCTTTGATATGCTCCGGCACATCGCGACGCGCTAAAATTCCGCCGTGAATTTTCGGGTGCAGCGTTTTAACGCGACCATCGAGCATTTCGGGAAAACCCGTATACGCGCCGACTTCCATCACCGGTAGCCCCGCTTCTTTCAACACCAGCGCCGTGCCGCCGGTAGACAATAAGCCAACGCCCCGTTCATGCAGTTTTTTTGCGAACGCGACGATTCCCCTTTTGTCGGAAACCGAAAGTAACGCCAGTTCTTTTGTTTGATTCGCCATCATTCCCTCATATCAATTTATAAACCAATAATTTGTTTCTCAGCGTCGTCCGCGACAATCCCAACATTTTCGCGGCGCGTGTCTGATTGCCTTGGGCGCGATCCATGACCGACGCGAATAACGCGCGTTCGGCGCGACCGATCACCATATCGTACAAATTGCTTGGTTCTTCGCCATCAAGCGCATCGAAATATTGCATCAGCGCCGTTTCAAAACTGGTGTCGATCTGGCGCGCCGCCTTCGCAGAACTTTTTCCGTTCATGATTAAGCCACCTTCCTGCAATGATCATTTTCCAAATCCGTAATAAATCGTTCCGATAATTGAAACATCGATACCAACGCCACCTGTTGCGACACGGCATCCGTCGCCGCCAACATGTTGGCACGCCAGCTCTTGCCGTCGGCGCTTTCCGGTATGCCCAATGTCCGCGCGTAAGCAAGCATATGTTTGCGCGCAACGCGCACACCAACGGCTTCGCCGTAAAACTCATGAATCGCGTCGAGATGCGCTTGGATCAACCCATACTTTTCTTGCGCCGTCGGCGCGTTTACCACGCCATCGTTCGCCAGCGCGCAAACGATTTCTCGAAACAGCCATGGTTTTCCTAACGCAGCGCGACCGATCATCACGCCGTCCGCGCCGGTGTGTTGCAAAACGGCGCGCGCTTTTTGCGGCGAATCGATGTCGCCATTCACCAAGACAGGAATCGTCACCGCCTGTTTGACCTCCCGAACCGTCTCATATTCCGCCGCGCCGTGAAACGCGCAAGCGCGAGTACGCCCGTGCAACGCCAATAGTTTAACACCAGCGTCTTCGGCGATGCGAGCGATTCGCGTCGCGTTTTTTTCGCGTGGAGTAACACCGGTGCGAAATTTCAAAGTGACCGGCGCTGATACGGCGCGAACGACCGCGCGCAGAATACGAGCGACCTGCATTTCGTTGGCGAGCAACGCCGCGCCCGCCGCTTTTTTATACACTTTCGGCGCCGAACAACCCATATTGACGTCGATGATATCCGCACCACGCTCGACGTGAAAACGCGCCGCCGCCGCCATCGTTTCGGCGTCGCTGCCGACGATCTGCATCACGAACGGCGTTTCTTCGCAATCGCGTTGCCCGCGCGAGCGTGATTTCTGGCTTCTTTGCAAAGACAATTGCGCGCTTGTCATTTCAGCGACCGTATATTCCGCGCCTTGCGTCCGGCACAAGCGGCGAAACGGCGCGTCGGTAATCCCCGCCATCGGCGCCAACGCCAATCCGTTCCGTATCGAGAACACGCCGACCCGAAAACCGGGCGCGCAAAATCGCTCATCTCTTTTCGCCGGAAAAGGAAATACCGACAAATCGACGATTGAACGCGGTTGACTCAAAAACCCTCCAGAAATTGCGTGTTTGAAAATGGTTTACGGCTAGACGTTGCGTTGGGAATAGACGTTGTGCAACGCGAATATTATAACCGATGCGTCATCATGAAAAAAGCGGTTGGCAAAAATTTTTCAATAATGTTCGACCAAATCAAGGCAAACATTCACCAAAACCAATAATGAAGTCACCCCTACTGTGTAAATAAGGTCCATGTATCCATCTAAATTCAAGGACCACGAAGAAGATCGCCAGCGACCATCGACATAACGCGCATAATACCTTTGTCCATATTGGCTGACATAGTTTTCGACGACGACACCATCCCTCCGCCGCTCAGACCATGCCAAGTCAAACTCTTGGGGAGAATATCGAACGCCAATAGGAATAAACTGCCCTTGGATTTGCGCCATCGGCACAGACGCAATAATTCTATCTCTTTCAAAAAATGGTAATAAGCGCGAAGAAACGGCGTCTGACAAAAACCCAACACTACGACAAATATCAGCGGTAAGAAAATTTTCGTGTTTTCCATCACTATCCTCACTTATTCCCCGCTATAACACTTTCCACACCATATACGCGCTCAATCCATACAAAAGGAAACCGAAACAGCGGCGTATCGTCACCACAGGCCAGCGATGCGCAGCGCGCGCGCCCAACGGCGCGAAAAACATACTGGTCACCACGATAGCCACCATCGCCGGAAGATAAACATATCCGATCGAATGATCGGGGCGTCCATCGACATTCCAGCCGACAATGATAAACCCTAACGTGCTGGCCAACGCAATCGGAAAACTCATCGCCGCCGAAGTGGCGATCGCATTGCGCACCGGCACGTTATTCCAAACCATATAGGGCACGGACAAAAAGCCGCCGCCCGCGCCGATCAACGCCGAGATCGCGCCGATTACCGTGCCGGCGGAAATCAGTCCGAATACGCCGGGCAATTGGCGGCTGGCTTTCGGCGTCGCGCCTAATAACATTTGCGTTGCCGAAAACGCGGTAAACGCCGCGAAAATGAACGCCAGCGGTTTCATCGGTAGAAGTCCCGCAATGTGCGCACCGAGCAATCCGCCCAATATCAAGCCCGGCACAACTCCTCGCCACACTGGCCAGAAAATCGCGCCATGCCGATAGTGCGAGCGCAGCGATGAAAACGATGTAAATACTATCGTCGCCGCCGACGTGCCGATGGCCATATGCACCAAATAATCGTTCGATGGCATTTGCTGAGACAACAGCATCGTAATGAAAGGTATCGTCAACAATCCGCCGCCAATACCGAGCAAACCAGCGAGAAAACCGACGACACATCCTAATATCAGCAATCCGCAAAAAATCAATATCGTTTCCATCGCCGTTCAACGTGTCGTGGTTATTTTTCCCGAAGCGCGTTCACCAATCTCCACTCTTTTTCAGTGATCGGCGTGATCGAAAGGCGGTTGCCGCGTCGCAATAACCGCATCGACTGGAGTTCCGGTTCGCTACGCAATGTCGCCAAGGCGATGCGCGGAAATCGTTCTTTCAACGTTACCGCCACATGAAACCAGCGTGGTCGCTCTAGAGTCGCTTTTGGATCGTAATCATCACTTTCAGGATCGAATTGCGTGGTGTCCGGCGTTGCCTCGCGCGTGATTTCGACGATGCCGACAATACCCGTCTGCGGCGTACTCGAGTGATAGAAAAACGCCAAATCGCCGATACGCATTTCGTCACGCATGAAATTACGCGCTTGATAATTACGAACGCCTGTCCACCATGCCGTCTTTCTCGGCGACGCCGCTAGATCGTCGATAGAAAATTCGCCAGGCTCGGATTTCATCAACCAATATCGCACATTCGTCCTTTTCAAAACGCGATTCATAAAAAAACCGCCTCTCATGCAAGAGACGGTTACCATACCGACAATGCGACAATGCAAATATCGAGTCCCCCGCCTGTGTCGTCTTAGCCTCATCTTGAACCTGAGTCCAAGATGGCTGCGTGACGAGACTTTCAGACACTTTCAACAGACGAAAGCAAACACCAGTCTCCGAAGTCGGCAGCCTAGCTAAAAGCATTGGTTCAAAGAATATATGGCTGACACGAACACCGCAGGGGATAAACGTTATCCTGCCTTTTTTCTCGACAAAATGCAACCTTTTCCTGCCACAAATTTGCATGAACACAAACTCATTGCCATCCGTTTAATATCTGATCGATAGATCGGTTAAACTCTTGTAAACGGCGCTGTAAACGCGCTACGTCGTCCGGCACAACTTGCGCGGCTTGTTGCGCTTGCTCCATTTCGTTACGCGCTTGCAATAATTCATTTGCTAAATTCAGCGCCGCAATCACCGCCACACGTTCAATGCCGATGGTCCTGTTACTTTCCTGAATTTTGCGCATATTGCCATCAAGCAATTCCACGGCGTCCATCAACGCTCGGCGTTCGCCCTCTTTGCACGCCACTTTATAAACGCGCCCAAGTATTTGTACATCGAGCGCCAATGAACGACCGCTCTTATTTTTTGTCATCAGTCGGCGCTCACTTCGGGAAAATGATTCATCAATGCTTCGACACGCGAAGCCGCTTCTTGGTTACGTTGCGTCAACGCTTTGATTTCCTCGCGGGAACGCTCCAAATCTTTACGCAACACTTCGTTCGCCATGCGCAACGCCCTGGTATGCTCCAACAAAATCGTCAGTTTCTTTTCAAAAAGATGAAGTTCGGTATCCATCGCCTTATCTCTTTCGCGCAACAAACCGCGCGCCGTTTGTCAAAGCGCAGTCAAAAGTAAAGAGTACTCGGTGACTTCCAGCGCGTCAATTGCCTGAACGCGATTTCGCCTTTCGTTCAAAACGCAAGTGATTCATAACGTACATCGAGAATTTCGATTTCCTCGTTGCCCACCGGCGTTTTCAGAACCACCGTGTCGCCGACGCGCGCGCGCAACAATGCTTTTGCCATCGGCGAAACCCAACTGATATGCCCCCGCGCTGGATCGAGTTCATCAACACCGACGATAGTGACCGTACGCCGTTTGTCATTTGCATCCACGGTATCCACCGTCGCGCCAAAGTAAACACGATCGTCATCGCGCCGTTCGGACGGATTGACCACGACCGCGCTATCGAGTCGTTTGACGAGAAAACGGATACGTCGGTCGATTTCGCGCAAACGTTTTTTCCCATAAATATAGTCGCCATTTTCCGAGCGATCACCGTTACCAGCCGCCCACGACACTGTCACCACTAAAGATGGGCGTTCCTCTTGATTCAAAAGATCGAGTTCCGTCTTAAGCCGAGCAAAACCTGCGGGCGTAATATAATTGGGTTGATTCGTCGGCAACGCCGAAGGGGCATCATGATCTTCCTCATCGTCGCGCTCGTAATCTTCCCGAACAAAAGCTCTGCTCATCGCTGAAAAATCGAAAAGAATGAGTACTTATTATAAATCGCGGACACTGGATCGTTAATCCTTTCGTATAATGCGTTCATGCTTACGTGTCATCGTTATTTTTCCGTTCTTTTATCACTCGCTTTGCGCCCATTGCTGGCGCTTTCGCTACTCTTGGGCAATGTAATGTCGAAAGTATCGGTCATTTGATATTGACAGGATAATGATTGCGATGCAAAAGTATGCTAAAGATATCTCAAAAAGATTCGATGTAGAAGAATTTTATGGCAGATTAGAGTCGGCTGTAGATACTGACACTCGATATTTCACTAATGATTCTTTTGGTCCTTTAGGCGTTCCGTTTTGTCTCATCTAAGTGTCCAAAGCAAGGAGGACGGTTGAGCCTACCTCGATGCGAAAAATTCCTATCCGAAAAAAGTGGGTTACTTCTTTTCTCTCTAGACAGTGTCGTCACGATATTTTGGATCACGTCTGGTCACTTCTGGAACCGCGCCTTTCCGGTCAGGCGGGTTCCTGGAGAGGGGTGGCGCAGGACAACAGGCGGTTCATCGATGCGGTATTCTGGATCTTGCGCACAGGCGCTCCCTGACGAGACCTGCCGTGTCGTCCTGTGGAGGTTGGAAAAACACGCATCGTCGCTTTTGCCGTTGGCGGGACAAGGGCATCTGGGAGGGATTGCTGGAACGTCTGGCGGATGAGGCGGATTATGAATGGCTAATTCATATCAAGGTACATCCTGATGCGAGTGGGGCACGAGGAGGCAATCAGGAGATGGGGATTACAAAAGGGGGCTCAACAACAAGATACCTCTGATCGTGGATGCGCATGGTATGCCGATCAGAGTATTTGTTACAGCGGATACCACGGCGGATTGTACAAAGGCATCCGCATTGATCGAAGGAATGGAAGCGCAGTGTTTGCTGGCGGATCGGGGCTATAACGCAGACGCCATCGTCGAGAAGGCAAAAGAGATGAGAATGCAGGTAGTCATTCCGTCCAGGAAGAACCGAAAAGAACGGCGCAAATACGATAAACACCTATATCGACATAAACATCGGGTGGAGAATGCCTTCTTGCATCTGAAGCGCTGGCGGGACATTGCGACCCGTTATGCCAAAAATGCAGCCTCTTTCGTGGCTGCCGCGCAGATTCGGTGTATTGCCTCATGGGCTAAAGTTTCGTGACGATACTCTCTAATTTCCCGTCATCTTTTCCCCGTCTTTTCTTTGCTATAATATTGCGCTTGCAGGCGGTTAGCTCAGCTGGTTAGAGCGCCACGTTGACATCGTGGAGGTCGTTGGTTCGATTCCAATACCGCCTACCAGTTTTTTTGCCGTACCGAAGTCAGATCGGCGCTGTTGCGGCACGGCAAGGTTATCGGAAGCGCGGTTTATCCGCGTTTTTTGTTTTCTCGAAACTTAAAAAATCATGATCCATGTTCAACTTCCAGACGGTTCGGTGAAGTCTTTTGAGCAACCAGTGACGGTCGCCGGAGTCGCTGCGTCCATCGGCGCCGGATTGGCGCGGGCTGCGCTTGCCGGACGTGTCGATGGCGCATTGGTCGATACATCCTATGAGATCGACCGTAACGCGACGCTAGCGATCATCACCGACAAAGATGCCGATGGTCTTGATGTTTTGCGGCACTCGGCGGCACATTTGCTGGCGTATGCGGTAAAAGAACTTTTCCCCGATGCGCAGGTAACGATAGGTCCCGTCATTGAGGACGGTTTTTATTACGATTTTTCTTATAGGCGCCCGTTCACGCCAGAAGATTTAGAAAAGATCGAGGCGAAAATGCGCGAGTTGGCGAAGAAGGATGAGCCGGTAGAGCGTAGCGTGATGCCGCGTGACGAGGCGGTCAAGTTTTTCAATGAGATGGGCGAGCATTATAAGGCAGAAATCATCGCATCGATTCCGAGCAACGAGGCAATTTCTTTGTACCGCGAAGGTAGTTTCATCGACCTTTGCCGAGGTCCGCATGTTCCTTCGACCGGCAAGATCAAGATATTCAAGTTGATGAAGCTGGCAGGCGCATATTGGCGCGGCGACCCTAAAAATGAAATGTTGCAGCGCGTTTATGGCACGGCTTGGTTCAAAGAGGAAGATCTGGAAGCGTATTTGCGTCGGATTGAGGAAGCGGAAAAACGTGATCATCGCCGACTGGGGCGTCAGCTCGACTTGTTTCATGTTCAAGATGAAGCGCCCGGCATGGTATTTTGGCATCCGAAAGGCTGGTCGATTTGGCAGGAGATAGAACAGTACATGCGGCAGGTCTATCGTGACAGCGGTTATCAAGAAGTACGTTGCCCGCAGATTCTCGATCGCACGTTATGGGAAAAATCGGGACATTGGGAAAATTATAAAGACAATATGTTCATTACCGAATCGGAAAAGCGCGTTTTTGCGATCAAGCCGATGAATTGCCCTGGACACGTGCTGATTTTCAACTCGGATTTACGCAGTTACCGCGATTTGCCGTTGCGTTACGGCGAATTTGGCTCGTGTCACAGAAACGAACCTTCCGGCGCGTTGCACGGCATCATGCGCGTACGCGGGTTCACGCAAGACGATGGTCACGTGTTTTGCAGCGAAGCGCAGATTCAGTCGGAGGTAGTGGCATTTCATCGGCAGGCGTTGAAGGTATACGACGATTTCGGTTTCAAAGACATCGCGGTCAAAATCGCGCTGCGTCCCGAACACCGTATCGGCGGCGATGAGGCGTGGGATTTGGCGGAAGTGGCGTTGCGCGAAGGTTTGAAGGCTTGTGATACGGAGTGGGAAGAATTGCCCGGTGAAGGGGCATTTTACGGTCCGAAAGTCGAATATCACATGAAAGATTCGATTGGGCGTTCGTGGCAGTGCGGCACGATGCAGGTGGATTTTTTCATGCCAGGTCGTTTGGGCGCAGAGTATGTCGATGAGGACAATAGCCGGAAAACGCCGGTGATGCTGCATCGCGCCATCGTCGGTTCGATGGAGCGTTTCATCGGGATTCTGATCGAGAATCATGCCGGCGCAATGCCTTTGTGGTTGGCGCCGGTACAGGCAGTGGTGATGAGCATTACCGATCGGCAAATCGATTATGCGCGTGAAATCCAACAGTTCTTGAAAAAACATGGCTTCCGAGTACATACCGATTTGCGTAACGAAAAAATTACTTATAAAATCCGCGAACACAGTCTGCAAAAATTGCCTTATCAGCTCATTGTCGGCGATAAGGAAGCGCAGGCAAAAACTGTTGCCGTGCGAACCCGTAGTGGCGAGGATTTGGGCGCGATGTCGTTTGATGCCTTGCTGAATCGTTTGAATGAAGAACGAATCGCGCGCCGATGACGGACGCGACGCGGGAAGTATGGTTTTTTTTGATTATGTTGAGGAGATAAAGCAATCGTTCTGGATAAAGATCAGCGGATCAATCAGGAGATTACCGCCCCCGAAGTGCGACTCATAGGAGTCGATAACGAACAAATTGGTATCGTATCTTTGGCAAAAGCGCAGGCTGAAGCGGAAGCTGCGGATTTGGACTTGGTAGAAATCGCGCCGCAAGCCAAGCCGCCGGTGTGTCGTATCATGGATTACGGTAAATTCAGATATCATGAGGCGAAGAAGCAGCACGAAGCCAAGCAAAAACAGAAACAAATTCAGATCAAAGAAATCAAGTTTCGTCCGGGTACGGACGAGGGAGATTACCAGATCAAAATGCGTAATTTGGCGCGCTTTTTGAGCGAAGGCGATAAGGTCAAAGTAACCTTACGGTTTCGCGGACGCGAAATGGCGCATCAAGAATTTGGCGTTCGTTTGATTGAGCGGATTCAAGCCGATACCGAGGAAATGGCGGTAATCGAACAGTTTCCAAAGTTGGAAGGCCGGCAGATGGTGATGATGCTGGCGCCGAAGAAAGTGACTTCGGTCAAAAAACATCGCCCGAACAAGCCTGAGAACGGCAAAAAAGCGTCGCTGACCGAAACGGAAGCGACCGCCGTCGAAGGTCATTAAATAGAAATGGAGTAGTTATGCCTAAAATGAAAACCAAATCGGGCGCGAAAAAACGTTTTCGCGTGCGTGGCAGCGGATCGATCAAACGCTCGTTTGCCTTCAAAAGTCATATTTTGACCAAGAAATCCACGAAGACGAAACGCCAGCTTCGTGGAATTACCGATGTTCATGAAACCAATCTCGCTTCGTTGAAAGCGATGTTGCCCTACGCGTAAGGAGAGAAACCATGCCAAGAGTCAAACGTGGCGTGACCGCGCGCGCGCGGCACAAAAAAGTACTAAATCAAGCCAAAGGTTTTCGCGGTCGCAGAAAAAACGTTTACCGCATTGCCAAAGAAGCGGTGATGAAAGCGGGGCAATACGCCTACCGCGACCGCCGTCAGAAAAAACGTCAATTCCGCGTACTTTGGATTGCTCGTATCAACGCCGCCGTGCGTGAATTGGGGATGACCTACAGCAGCTTCATGAACGGTTTGAAAAAAGCGTCGATAGAGATCGACCGCAAAGTGCTTGCCGATCTTGCCGTGCACGATAAAGCAGCGTTCGGCAAAATTGCCGAACAAGCGAAGGCGGCGTTGACATAATCGTTCAACATCCGATGAAGAAAGGGGAGGCTTGCCTCCCTTATTTTTCACCGCCGCGTCTCGTCTTTTTCGTATTTTTGTGTTATTGAATACACTATTTCGTATTAGTATTTCACTTTATGAATGACAATCTTTCATCTCTCGTAGGCGAAGCACAACGGCTTTTCGCCGTCGCCGCCGATGCGGCGACGCTGGAAAACGCCAAAGCGCGTTATCTGGGTAAAAATGGATTGATTACTGAGCGCTTGAAAACGCTCGGTAAAATGACGTTGGAAGAACGCGCTACTGCCGGAGCGCGTATCAACGATGCGAAACAAACTATCGAAACTGCGTTGGAAGCGCGCCGCGCCGAGTTAGCAGAAGCAAAAATGCAGGCGCAGTTGGACGCCGACGCCATCGACGTATCGTTGCCCGGTCGGCAGCGCGGGATGGGCAGTGTGCACCCGATTACTTACACGCGCCAACGTATCGAAACGTTGATGCGCACGCAAGGTTTTGCCGTCGCCGACGGACCCGAAATCGAAGACGATTTTCACAATTTCGCCGCGCTTAACATGCCGGAAAATCATCCTGCGCGTTCGATGCACGATACGTTTTATATTGATAACGGTTTGGTTCTGCGAACGCATACTTCACCGGTTCAGGTGCGCTGGATGGAGAATCATCCGCCGCCAATAAAAATCATTGCGCCTGGGCGCACGTTTCGCGTCGATTCGGACGCCACACATTCGCCGATGTTTCATCAAGTGGAAGGTTTATGGATAGATCGGGACGTCAGTTTTGCTGATTTGAAACAAGTTTTAGTCGAGTTTTTACGTTTGTTTTTTGAGCGCGACGATATCCGTGTGCGCTTTCGCCCGTCGTTTTTTCCGTTCACCGAACCATCCGCTGAAATCGATATGGCGTTCGGTGAAGAGCGCTGGCTGGAAATCGCTGGCGCTGGACAAGTGCATCCCAACGTTTTGCGGGCGGTGAGACTCGATCCCGAGCAATGGCAGGGTTTTGCCTTCGGCATGGGCATCGAACGGCTGGCAATGTTGCGCTACGGCGTCCCTGATTTGCGGTTGTTTTACGAAAATGATTTGCGGTTTTTGCGTCAGTTCACATGAGACGAAACGATCGTGATGATTGGTCGCGTCTTATTTAAGAAATTACTAAGGAACGCTCGATCATGAGATTCTCCGAACGTTGGCTACGTACATTGATCAACCCCCCTTTGACGACGGAGGCGCTGTGCGATTGCCTCACGACGGCGGGGCTGGAAGTTGAAGAAACATCGCTCGCCGCGCCGCCATTTTCAGGTGTGGTCGTGGCGCGCATCATCGATGTTTCACCGCATCCAAACGCGGATCGTCTGCAAGTATGTATTGTCGATACCGGCGTGGCGACGCCGTTGCAAATCGTCTGCGGCGCGCCAAACGCGGCGGCAGGATTGGTCGTGCCATGCGCGTTGGAAGGCGCGGAATTGCCGAGCGGTATGAAAGTCAAACGTACCAAAATGCGCGGCGTCGAATCGCAGGGCATGCTTTGCTCGGCGCGTGAATTGGGCATCAGCGACGACCACAGCGGTTTGCTGGCGTTACCCTCCGACTGGAAAACCGGTGAATCGATACGCGCCGCGCTCGGCTTGGACGATACTTATATCACGCTCAAATTGACGCCCAATCGCGCCGATTGTCTCTCGTTGCTCGGTGTGGCGCGTGAAATCGCCGCATTCACTCGCGCGGAAATCGAAATGGACGAGGTGTCACCCATCGTGGCGACATCCGATCTTACGCCGTCGATCACGATCGAAGCGCCCGAAGCTTGTCCGCGTTTTGCGTCGCGTATCATCGACGGAATTGATCCTTCGGCGTCGACGCCATTGTGGATGGAAGAACGTTTGCGCAGCGCGGGCGTTCGTCCGATTTCACCACTGGTCGATGTGACCAATTATGTGATGCTCGAACTCGGTCAGCCGATGCACGCTTACGACTGCGCGCGTCTCGAAGGCGGCATAGTGATACGTTTCGCGCAACAAGGCGAAAAACTATTATTGCTTAATGAGCAGACGCTTGATCTGTCGTCCGATCTTCTGCTCGTATGCGATGAGAAGAAACCGTTGGGTTTGGCGGGGATCATGGGCGGCGAGTATTCCGGTATCGGCGCGGAGACTTCGCGCGTGCTGTTAGAAGCAGCGTATTGGTCACCGGACGTGATTCAAGGACGCATGCGGCGCTTGGGATTCGTCTCGGACGCCGGTTATCGTTTTGAGCGAGGTGTGGATTTCGAATTGCCACCGATTGCGATTGAGCGCGCCACCGAATTGATTCTGGAAATTTGCGGTGGCGTCGTCGGACCGCTGGTCGATGTGAAAGGCAAATTGCCGGAACGTCCGCCGGTACGCGTGCGAACGGCGCGTGTTTCACGATTACTTGGATGGACGTTTTGCGTCGACGATATCGACCAAATTTTCACCCGACTCGGTTTTGCGTTTCAACGCGATGGCGAAGACTTGATCGTCACGCCGCCGTCGTATCGGTTCGATCTGGTGTACGAAGAAGATTTCATCGAAGAAATTGTGCGGCTTTACGGCTATGACAATATTCCGATGCCCGAAAAAACGCACGCGCAACACATGTTGTCGCTACCGGAGGCGCAATTGCCTGCGGAAGAAATTCGAGCGCGGTTGACGCATCAAGGTTGGCAGGAAATCATCACGTTCAGTTTTGTCGCGTCGGAAACCGAGCGATTGATTCACGGCGCTGATTTCGTCGCGCCGGTGCGGGTGCATAACCCGATTGCCGCGCAATACGACGTGATGCGTGTTTCGCTGCTTTCCGGTTTGCTCGAAGTATTGAAAACCAATTTGAGCCGAAAAGAACCGTATTTGCGGCTTTTTGAAATAGGCAGAGTGTTTCACGCGGCGATCGCCGATCATGTCAGTCAGCCGTATCGTGTGGGTGGGCTGGCGTATGGCTTGGCGCAACCGGAACAATGGGGGACGCAAGCGCGGGCGGTCGATTTTTTCGACGTGAAAGGAACGCTGGAAACACTCGTTGCGCCGCGCAAACTGACGACGGAAACCTTTCACGATGGACATACGCCGTATTTTCTGCATCCGCGTCGAAGCGCGCGCGTTCTTGCCGAAGGACGCGATTTGGGTTGGCTAGGCGAACTGCATCCGCGTTTGATCAAAGAAATGGATTTGCCCGCCGTTGCGATTGCGTTTGAACTCGATTATGACTTATTGCTTGCAAGCAGTATCCCACAGGCAAGTCCGATTTCGCGGCAACCGATGGCACGCCGCGATCTTGCCATAGTGGTAGATAAAAACCTGCCTGCGCAGAAATTGCTGGACACACTAGAAAAAATTCGTCCGCCGCATGTCGAAAATGTCCAAATTTTTGACGTTTATCAGGGAACGGGCATGCCGGAAGGCAAAAAAAGCGTTGCGATTCTTATGCTTATGCGCGATACTGAAAAGACTTTGACAGAGCGCGACATTGACGAAACCGTCAAACAGTTCTTTATCGCTTTGGAAAAAGAGCATTCTGCCGTGATCCGCACTTAGGAATTGCTGTGTCGACATTTACCAAAACTGAACTGACAGAACTTCTTTTCGAGCAATTGGGCTTGAATAAACGTGAAGCCAAAGACATAGTGGAAGGTTTCTTTGAAGAAATCCGTCTGGCGCTGGAGCGCGGCGAAATCATCAAACTTTCTGGCTTCGGCAATTTCCTGTTGCGCGAAAAATCTCAGCGACCCGGGCGAAATCCTAAAACCGGCATCGACATTCCGATCGCGGCAAGACGGGTAGTTACTTTTCATGCCAGTCAGAAATTAAAGCTCATGGTCGATGAGGCGGCGCATGTTAGAAAAACAACCCGTTCTCCCTGAACTGCCGCCGATACCGGCAAAACGTTACTTCACCATCGGTGAAGTAAGTGAATTGTGTGCAGTGAAACCGCACGTGTTGCGTTATTGGGAGCAAGAATTCTCGCAACTCAAACCGATCAAACGGCGTGGTAATCGGCGTTATTACCAACATCACGAAGTCTTACTGATCCGTCGGATTCGCGGCTTGTTGTATGAAGAAGGATTCACGATCAGCGGCGCGCGTTCGCGTCTCGAAGAAATGACGCAACGCGAGGATAAAAACGCGGCGGACGCGAAAAACAACCCGCAACCGATATTGACCATTCTTCCATCGCGTGAAAAAAATGGACGGTTGTTGAAACAGGATGAACTGCGCCGAGAATTGCAAAATATATTGGACATCTTGAAATCGCGTTGAGTCGCGTTCGATGTTCGATCGGGTTGTGGTTAGGACATCCCCGAGAATGAATGCTTATCCAATCACTGCGGCGGTACGAATATTGCGCGCGGAGCGCGTATCGTTTACACCGCATCTTTATACTTACGAACCGCATGGCGGAACTGCCGTTTCGTCGCGCGCCTTGGGTATCGACGAACATACCGTAATCAAAACACTGATCATGGAGGACGACGCCAAAAAACCATTGGTCGTTCTGATGCATGGTGACCGCGAAGTCTCGACCAAGCAATTGGCGCGACTGTTGAAAGTCAAGACGATTCGTTCTTGTACACCCGAAGTCGCTGAGAAACATTCATGCTATCAAGTCGGCGGTACCAGCCCATTCGGTACCCGCAAAAAGATGCTTGTTTACATGGAACGCAGTATTGGTGATTTACCGAAAATATATATCAACGGAGGCAAGCGAGGATTTTTGGTGTCGTTGTCGCCGGCAGATTTGGTACGCGTATTGAAACCAATACTGGTAGAAGTCGGGATCAAAAAGACAGAAAGTAATTGAACGAAACAAGGCGGAAAGTTCCCGCCTTGTTTTTCTTTCCCGTGGATTTCTATATCAGTAACGTCAACGCGCCACTCGAAAGACCATCCCTGGGTCGTTTTTTTGAATCACATCTTCGCAATCATCGCGTCGCCGAAACCGGAGCAGGAAACTTCGGTTGCGCCGGACATCAGGCGGGCAAAGTCATATGTGACGGTTTTTGCTGTAATCGCACTTCCAGTTGCTTTGATAATAATGTCGGCGGCTTCGGTCCAACCCATGTGGCGCAGCATCATTTCCGCCGACAGAATTTCCGAGCCGGGGTTCACCTTATCCAGTCCCGTGTATTTGGGCGCGGTACCATGCGTAGCTTCGAACATCGCAACCACGTCGGAAAGATTCGCGCCGGGCGCAATGCCAATACCGCCTACTTGCGCCGCCAGCGCGTCGGAGAAGTAGTCGCCGTTCAAATTGAGCGTGGCGATTACAGAGTATTCTTGCGGACGCAATAGAATTTGTTGCAAGAAAGCATCAGCGATGTTGTCTTTGATGATGATTTCTTTGCCCGTTTTCGGGTTTTTGAACGAACACCAAGGTCCGCCATCGATTTCTTGCGCGCCAAATTCTTTTTTTGCCAGTGCGTAGCCCCAATCACGGAATGCGCCTTCGGTGAATTTCATGATATTGCCTTTATGCACTAGCGTCACGGAAGGACGGTCATAATCTACGGCGTATTGGATGGCTCGACGAACGAGTCGTTCGGTGCCTTCACGCGAAACCGGCTTGATGCCGATGCCAGATGTTTGTGGAAAGCGGATTTTGGTGACCTTCATTTCGCCGATCAAAAAAGCAACGATTTTTTTGGCTTCCGGTGTTTCGGCTTGCCACTCGATGCCGGCATAGATGTCCTCGGAGTTTTCACGGAAGATCACCATGTTGGTTTTTTCCGGCGCCTTGAGCGGGCTGGGTACGCCGTTGAAATAACGTACCGGGCGCAAGCAGATATAAAGATCGAGCAATTGCCGCAACGCGACGTTCAGCGAACGAATGCCGCCGCCGACAGGCGTGGTCAGAGGGCCTTTGATCGACACGACGTATTCTTTCAACGCTTCCAAAGTTTCGTCGGGCAACCAGATGTTTTCGCCGTACACGCGAGTCGATTTCTCTCCGGCGTAAACTTCCATCCAGTGAATTTTACGTTTGCCGCCATAGGCTTTGTTCACCGCCGCGTCCACGACTTTGATCATCACCGGCGTAATATCGCCGCCGATACCGTCGCCTTCGATAAAAGGAATGATCGGGTTATCGGGGACATTAAGCGTAAAATCAGCGTTGACGGTAATTTTTTTTCCGTTTTGCGGGACTTTGATATGTTGGTAGCTCGACATAAATACTCCTAAAAAATCAATAGGTGTTTTGAAAAATGCGGACTGTTTGCGAAGAGACACTTTGCATCGTAGTCAACTGTTTTTTTGGTGGGGCGCCGCTATTTTAACGGCTTTTGAAGCAGGTTTACACCATGATGAAATTGTTGTTGTTCAATAAGCCGTTCGGCGTGCTGAGCCAGTTTAGCAGAGTGAAAGACCATGCCACGCTTGCTGATTATATTGAGATTCCGCGCGTCTATCCGGCAGGACGGCTCGACGCCGATAGCGAAGGGTTATTGTTGTTGACGGATTACGGACCGTGGCAGGCGTATATCGCCGAGCCGTGCCATCAGCGCCTGAAAATATACTGGGCGCAGGTCGAGGGGATTCCCGACGATGAGGCTTTGGCGCAATTGCGACAGGGCGTCATGCTGAAAGATGGAATGACGCGCCCGGCGCTAGCGCGCCGGATCGACGAACCCGCCAATTTGTGGGCGCGTACGCCGCCGATTCGCTTTCGCGCCGCAATTCCGACTTCATGGTTGGAGATCGGCATCAGCGAAGGACGAAATCGTCAGGTGCGGCGGATGACGGCGGCGGTTGGTTATCCGACGTTGCGGCTGGTTCGCTACGCGGTCGGAGAATGGACGGTGGACGGGCTGTTGCCCGGTCAGTACCGTAAATTGGACGCGCGCATGGTATCATCGTTGCCGTCGCCCATTGAGACGAATCGAGCGACGAGGAACAGAGCATCTCGCGGTAAATTGTCTATCACGACAAAGAATTTCCGAAAACGACAAAACATGACTGAACATGATCAGTAGTTTGATTGCGCGAATCCTGCCGAAAAAACGGATTCGGCAACCGCGCATTTATCACGCCGCGCAGCATACGATCCGCGCCGGACAAATCGACCCCGCCGCGTTGAGTGTGATTCGTCGTTTGCATAGTTCGGGCTTTCAAGCGTTCGTGGTCGGCGGCGCGGTACGCGATTTGTTGCTTGAGCGTCGTCCCAAAGATTTCGACATTGCCACCAACGCGACGCCGGAACAAATCAAACCGCTGTTTCGACGCGCTTTTATCATCGGGCGTCGCTTCAAGCTGGTGCATGTTCATGTCGGACGCGATGTCATCGAAGTTTCGACTTTTCGCACCGTGCAAACCGATGAAAATGCTACCGACGAACATGGACGCTTGTTGAGTGACAATGTGTACGGCACGCAGAGTGAAGACGCGATGCGGCGCGATTTCACGGTCAACGCGCTGTACTTCGATCCGCTGAGCGAGGAAATCTGGGATTACGTCGGCGGCGTCAACGACATACGGGCGCGGCGTTTGAAATTGATCGGTTCGCCGGTGACACGTTACCGCGAAGACCCTGTGCGCATGTTGCGCGCCGTGCGCCTTGCCGGAAAATTGGATTTGACGATTGCGCCGTCCAGTGAAAAGCCTTTGCGTAAACTCGCCGGGTTGATGGCGCATATTCCGCCGACGCGCTTATTTGAAGAAACGCAGAAATTATTACTTTCGGGCAACGCGGAAAAAAATATCACCGAAGTGCGCCATTATCATTTATTGCCCGGATTAGACGCGTTGTTGCTTGACGAAAACGCCGAGCATTTCGCCGCGCTCGCTCTGAAACATACCGACGACCGGATCAATATCGGGAAAACCGTTTCGCCCGCGTATCTGTTCGGCGCGCTTTTGTGGCCTATGGTGACGCGGGAGCGCGACGTATTGTTGGCGGCAGGCGGCAAGCCATTGCCGGCATTGCTGGAAGCAATCGATACCGTGTTTGAAAGGTATGCGCATAAACTGGCGATGCCGCGCCGTTTCCAAACCATGATCAGAGACATTTGGGTATCGCAGCCACGGTTTGAGCAACGCTCGGGACAACGTCCCTATCGGTTGTTCGGTCAACCGAAATTCCGCGCCGCTTACGATTTTATGTTGATGCGCGGCGAAAACGGCGAAGTACCGGAAGAACTCTGCCGTTGGTGGACGCTGTTTCAGGACGCCGACGAAGAAGGACGCCAACTGTTGATCCATCAGTTGGCGAAAACGACGGACGACAAACGATCGCGCCACCGCCGTCGGCGCAAAACCGCCGCAAAATTGGCGGCAAACGGCGCGGAGTCATCATGAGCGTGAACGCTTTTGTCGGATTGGGCAGTAATCTCGGCAATACGCGGCGGCATATGAATGAGGCGCTGTCCGAATTGACGCACATTCCGCAGACACGTTTGATCGCGCGCTCGTCATGGTATCGCACTGTGCCGTATGGCGTAACGCGCCGTCAGCCCCCTTACCTCAACGGCGTCGCGCATTTATCCACATCGCTGCCCGTCGGAAGATTGCTCACCGAATTGAAAAAGATCGAGCGGCGGCATCGACGCGCCCGTCCGTATCGCCATGCGCCGCGCACGCTCGATCTGGATTTATTGCTTTATGGCGCGCGATCGAGTAAGAGTCGCTCGCTGACGCTGCCGCATCCGAGATTGCATACGCGCGCTTTCGCGTTGATCCCCTTGTTGGAAATCGCGCCGAAAATTTATATCGAGGGACGAGGGCAAGCGTTCTCTTGCCTGCTGCGTTTATTGGGCGGACAAAAATCCGCTGCTGCCGTTTGCAAAATCCCGTCACACGATGCGCGCGATTAACGCGAACGTACCGGTGTCACCGATCTTCGCGCGCACGATATATCCGTCGCCAGAGGCAACGGATACGGGTTCGCCATCGGTGTTCCAAAGCGCGGAAAGCTTTTGTATGCGGTTGCCGTTTGGCGTGACGATACAAATTTGATCGCCGACCGCAAAACGATTTTTTGCCGCCAGCGTCGAAAGCCCGCTCGCGTTATCGTAATCGATTACTTCGGCGACGAATCGTTGTGTATATTGCGACGACGCGCCATCGTCGTAATTTTGCGTTTCTTGCGGCGTGTGACGACTGAAAAAGCCTTCAGTGTAACCGCGATGGGCGAGCGCGTCGAGTTCGTCGATCAACATAGAGTCAAACGCGCGGTGCGCCAGCGCGTCGACGATGGCGCGTCGATATACTTGCGTGGTTCGCGCGACATAATAATGTGATTTAGTGCGCCCTTCGATTTTCAGGCAATCGACACCAATCTCGATCAAACGCGCGACGTGAGCGATGGCGCGTAAATCGCGCGAATTCATGATATACGTGCCATGTTCGTCTTCGGAAATTTCCATCCATTCATCGCCGCGCCGCGCCGTTTCCGCAAGCAGGAAAACGTTGTTTTCGGAAAGCAACGTGCCTTCGGCGGTTGCCACGCCCGCGTCGAGCCGGTAACGCCAACGGCAGGCGTTGGTGCAAGCGCCTTGATTGGAGTCGCGGTGATTGAAATAGCCGGACAGCAAGCAGCGCCCCGAGTAGGCAACGCAAAGCGCGCCATGCACGAATACTTCTAATTCGATGTCGGGACATCGTTGGCGGATTTCGGCGATTTCGTCTAGCGATAGTTCACGGGATAAAATCACGCGGGCGATTCCCTGCGCTTGCCAGAAACGCACAGCGGCATAGTTGACCGTGTTCGCCTGCACCGAAAGATGAATCGGCATATCCGTCCATCGTTCGCGCACCAACATGATCAATCCGGGATCGGTCATGATCAATGCGTCGGGCTTGAGCGCAACGACAGGTTCCAGATCACGAATGAAAGTATGTACTTTTTGATTGTGCGGCATCACGTTGACTGCGAGCAGGAATTTTTTTCCTTCGGCATGAGCGGCGTCGATGCCTTCGGCAAGCGTCGCAACATTACGGAAAGCATTGTTGCGGACACGTAAACTGTAACGTGGCAAGCCGGCATATACCGCGTCGGCACCATAGGCAAGCGCGTAGCGCAAACTTTTGAGCGAGCCGGCGGGCGCGAGCAGTTCGGGGTGGCGATGTTGCGATAAACGCATTGTCAGAAGTCGAGGTTCAAGGCATGATACGAAAGTGGCACAATGAACCTTACCATTATTTGAGAGTTTTTCAATGAATTTAGAAAATAAACTGACTCCGACACAACAGGCGGAATGGAACAGTCTCTATCCGAAAGGCGATACATCACGTCGTCGTTTTGTCGTGTCGTCACTTGCCGCAGGGTTTGCGTTGGCGACGCAGCCGATCATGGCGCAAACGGCGATCACTACGGACGAAAAAGATTTGAAGGCAAGCGAAATCAAAATCCCGACAGCGGATGGTGAATTGCTCGCGTATCGGGCGTGCCCTGAAAAAGGCGAGAAACTGCCGACCGTATTGGTCGTGCAGGAAATTTTCGGCGTGCACGATTACATCAAAGATATTTGTCGCCGCTTTGCCAAACTCGGCTATCTAGCAATCGCGCCCGAACTTTTCGCGCGTTATGGCGATCCGCGCCAGTATTCGAACGTACAAATGTTGATGACGGAACTGGTCTCGAAAGTGCCGGATCATGAAGTGATGGATGATCTCGACGCTTGCGCGAAATGGGCAGCGCAAAACAGCGGCGACGCGGCGCGATTGGCAATTTCCGGTTTTTGCTGGGGCGGTAGAGCCACATGGCTTTACTGCGCGCACAGTGAACGAGTGAAAGCGGGCGTAGCGTGGTATGGACGTTTGGAAGGCGAAAACAACGAACGTACACCAGCGCAACCCTTGGAGCGCGTTGATGCGTTAAAAGCGCCGGTACTGGGTTTATACGGAGAAAAGGATAGCGGCATTCCGCTCGCCAGCGTCGAGAAAATGCGCACGGCGTTAAAAACGAGCAAAAGTAGCGCGGCACGAGCTTCCGAAATCAAGGTCTATCCTGATGCGCCGCATGCGTTTCACGCCGATTATCGACCGAGTTTCCGTCGTGAACCCGCCGAGGATGGATGGCAACAACTGTTGCAGTGGTTCAAAAAGAACGGGGTTTGAAGTATGGCGAATAATTGTCAACAGAAAAAGAAGAGGAATTATGCCGATTAAGGACATGTTTCCTTATGGAAAAACCGTTGTTACCGTAATGAAGCAACGCGGTAACATTGACGAAATGCACCTCAACATCAATATCGGCGCAATCCTTACGGAGAAGGTCAAAGAGTTGGGTATCGACGCGTTGTCACAAGAAGAGCGATACGTATATGCTGTTCAAGGCATGGATAAAGAAGTCAATAACGGCGGTTTTGAGTTGTATTTTTACAATGAAGCGGGGATGTTGGCGACCGAGCTGCCGCAGGCGCTGGAAGCCATTGGGTTGCCCGCTAATCTGACGATCGCCAAAGAAGCATTGCGTCGTTTCGGGACGCCGTCTTCATGGGCGAACGACGACCGACGCGCGCATCTGGAAAAAATTTTCGAGAGCGGCGATAAAGACCTTTGGGAAAGCGTTGATGCCGCGTATTACGAATATCCGGAAATCATCGAAGAAAAATTGCTCGATTACATTGAGGAGCATATCGAGAAGTTCAAATAATGCGGATATTGGGCATCGAAACCTCGTGCGACGAAACGGGAGTCGCGCTTTATGATACCGAAGGCGGGTTGCTCGCCCACGCGTTGCATACGCAAATCGCTTTGCACGCGGAATACGGCGGCGTCGTACCGGAACTGGCGTCGCGCGATCATGTGCGTAGGATCGTGCCATTGGTCGAAGACGTGGCGCGGCAAGCGGGGCTGACGTTGAACGAAATCGATGGCGTCGCCTATACACAAGGACCAGGACTCGCCGGCGCTTTGTTGGTCGGCGCAGGGTTTGCCAGCGCGTTGGCGATGGCGTTGGATAAGCCGGTGATTGGCGTGCATCATCTGGAAGGACATTTGCTTTCGCCATTGTTGTCCACCGCCGCGCCCGTTTTTCCGTTTGTCGCGTTATTGGTTTCCGGCGGGCATACGCAACTTTATCTAGTGCGGAGTGTCGGTGATTATGAATTACTCGGCGATACGCTCGACGACGCGGCGGGTGAAGCGTTCGACAAAACCGCGCAATTATTAGGTTTACCTTACCCGGGTGGACCGGCGCTGGCGCGGCTGGCGCAATTGGGGCGCCCCGACCGTTTTCATCTGCCGCGCCCATTGATCGACGCGCCGCATCTCGATTTCAGCTTTTCCGGTTTGAAAACCGCCGTGCTGACATTGGTGCGACGGCAGGAACGAAATGGCGTGTTCGACGAACAAGCGCGCGTCGATATCGCGTGTGCGTTCGAAAGCGCGGTGGTCGATGTGCTGGTATCCAAATCGGTGCGCGGCGTCGAAAAAACAGGGTACTCGCGGTTGGTCGTTGCCGGTGGCGTCGGCGCGAATCACACGTTGCGAAAACGGTTGCATGAAGAAGCCACGACGCGAAAGATACAAATTTATTTTCCTGAAACAGCGTTTTGCACGGATAATGGCGCGATGATCGCATTGGCTGGCGCTTTGCGTTTGACAAAAGGCGCGCGAAACTATGCGTTCACAGTGCGCCCGCGCTGGTCGCTGACCGAATTGCGTGGCGTGGAAACCAATATTTGACGATGAGGAATTACGATGCAAGTAGCCGTTGCTCAACTCAATTTGACCGTTGGCGCGCTCGAACATAACACGCAACGCTTGCTCGAAGCGTGGCATGTCGCGCAACGCGCCGGAGCGCGGGTGGTATTGACGCCGGAACTTTCATTATGCGGTTACGCGCCGGAAGATTTATTGCTGCGGAAGGCTTTTCTTGACGATTGCGCGCATGTGTTGAAAGCATTGGCAACGCAAATCGATAAGGGTGTTTTGATCGTCGGTTTTCCCGAATATGTCGATGGTAAATGTTATAACGTCATGGCGGTATTGCGAAAGAGAAAAATAGATAAAATTTACCGTAAACAAATATTGACTAAAAGCGAAGCGCGTTATTTTTGCGCGGGAAAAGAAACGATCACGTTCAGAGAGACGAACACGCATTTCGCGCTCCTTTTCGGCAGCGATTTATCGGGGACGGCGGCGCGTAACGTATCCGCGTCTGGCGCGCAAGTGACGTTGGTCGCCGACGCCCGCGCTTATACGATGAACGACGAAGTCGCGCAATCGGCATGGCTGGGTGAGCGAGCGAAACGGCTGAAACTGCCGATGATCGTCGCGCAACCCGTCGGCGGGCAAGACGCGCAGGTGTTCATGGGCGCGTCTTTGGCGATTGACCGTAATGGTAGCCGCGTACAGACGTTACCGGCTTGGCAAGAGTCGGTGGCGCTGGTACGGATCAAACGGGGCGTGTTGGAAGCGCGCAGCAATTTCAACGACGAATCTGCCGAGTATCATGTGTATCAAGCGTTGGTGACTGCGTTGCGCGATTATGTACGTAAAAACAATTTTGAGGGAGTGCTGTTGGGGTTATCGGGCGGCATCGATTCGGCGTTGGTCATGGCATTGGCGGTCGATGCGCTGGGCGCGGATCGCGTTCACGCCTATCGTTTACCGTCGCCGTACACCCGCCAAGAAAGTCTGATCGACGCCGAACGAATGGCAACATCGTCAAATGTTTCGTTGGGTAGTATCGCGTTGAAACCGCTGATGACCGCGATGGATAAAGCACTTGCGCCAGTAATCGACGCGCCGCTCAACGATCTCGCCGCGCAGAACATTCAGGCGCGTTTGCGCGCATTATTATTGATGTCGTTATCGAATCAAAACCACTGGTTACTTCTGGCAACCGGCAATAAATCGGAATCGGCGACTGGCTACGCAACCTTATACGGTGATATGGCGGGCGGTTTCGCGCCGATCAAGGATTTGACGAAAACGTGGGTCTATAAGTTGGCGCGTTACCGCAATACTTTGGGACGGCTCATTCCCGAGCGCGTGTTGACGCGCGCGCCGAGCGCGGAATTGAAATTGGGGCAAACCGATCAAGACTCATTGCCGCCTTACGCGGCATTGGATGCGATCATTGAAGCGTATGTCGAACGTGGCGAGGACGCAGCGGCGTTACTCAAACAAGGATTCGCGGCGGCGGACATCGAGAAAACGTTGAAGTTGCTGAAGGATAGCGAATATAAGCGGCAACAGGCGACGCCTGGTCCGTGTATTACCGAAAGAGCGTTCGACGACGATTGGCGCTATCCGTTGACTTCGAAATGGCAGGATAAAATACAGCGTGGAAAATCGGATAAAACAAAGCAAAAAACCAAGGCAGATGATCGGAAAAAACGGATCAAATGAATATTGATGACCAGCAAAGAGGAAAATGATTATGAGTGGCTTTATCAAAGAATTTGAAGAATTTGCGATCAAAGGCAATGCGGTCGATCTCGCCGTCGGCGTGATCATTGGCGCGGCTTTTGGCAAAATCGTCGATTCCGTCATCAAAGATATATTCATGCCGATAATCAGCCTGATTTCCGGTGGCTTGGATTTTTCCAACTGGTTTATCGTATTGGGCAAAGTTCCCGATAATTTTTCGGGACCGATGACTTACGCCGCGCTGACGGAGGCAGGCGTGCCATTATTTGCTTACGGCAATTTCGTTACGATAGTCATCAACTTCATTATATTAGCGTTGATCGTTTTTATCATGGTAAGACGGATCAATCACTTGAAGCAAAGAAATCAGAATGAAACGTCGTCGGAAAACTTGCCGCCGCCGGAAGAGGTGGCGCTGTTGCGTGATATTCGGGACGCGCTGCAAAAACGATAATCGTTTTGTGATCCTCAATGTACTGCCATGCATCGTTGGCAAAGTAGGAAGCCGTGAAATGGATGGGCAATGAATCAACAAACAAATACCGCCGCGCATTGGATTGAAGCGCAAATCGTCGGTAAACGGCAATGGACGGAAAATTTATTTACTTTGCAAATCGACGCGCCGCAAATCCATTTTTCCGCCGGACAATTCGCATCGTTGGCGTTGCCGTCGCTGCCCGAGGAAAATAATACCGAGTCAATGACGGCGCGTCCTTATTCTTTTCTCAACCCACCAGATGTCGCGCCGCATGAATTTCTGATCGCGCGCATCGCCGATGGAGCGCTGACGCCGCGTTTGGCGCGGCTCGAAGTCGGCGACACGATAGGCATCGGTAATGCTTATGGTTTTTTCGGTTGTGACGAACCGCCGCCAGCTGAAAACTTATGGATGATTGCCGGCGGCGCAGGTATCGCGCCGTATCTGTCTTTGCTGCGGACGGTCGCGCCTTGGCAAAAATTCGGGCATATCGTGCTGGTGCATGGTGTACGTTACGCGAACGAGCTGGTGTACCGCGATGTGATCGCCTCGATAAACGCCGCGCATCATGGAACGTTTACTTATTTGCCGTTGGTCAGCCGCGAACGGAATAGTTTTGCCGACGACATAGCGGCGATAGTGACGGCGGGAAGAATCACGGTGGCGTTGCAATCCGGCGTGTTAGAACGGAAAGCAGGGAAAACGATGGAGGCGCACAATGCGCAAGTGATGCTGTGCGGCAATCAGTCGATGATCGAGGAAATTCAGGCATTCTTGAAGGAGCGCGGAATGCGTCGTCATCGTCGGAGAATGCCCGGACAAATCACTGTGGAAAGCTATTTGCAATCTGGCGTTGCGGGTGGAGCTGATTTCGGAGCGGCGGCGCGCTCTTTCAACGTCGCGTAAAGCGCGTGGCAAGCGCTCACAAGCGAGGTAGCCAAAAGCAATTCAAAAAATAATATGACAAGAAAATCGGAAAATAACATCACAATTTCTACTCTCAGCTTGAATTGTTTAATGCAAAGTTCCTGGCAATAAGCATGCCATATCTACCCGTTGTCGTCGAATCGATCCTCTGTAATTCGGCGATTTCGGATATAATTTTTTGTTCCTGAAAGCGAAAGTGGCGGAATTGGTAGACGCACTGGATTTAGGTTCCAGCGGGTAACCCCGTGGGGGTTCGAGTCCCCCCTTTCGCACCACGATTGGAATTTGAAAGATAAATTATGAAAAACATTTTACTTGTTAACGCCGGGAAGTCCTTCGCTCATTCACACGGGCAGCTTAACGCCACCCTGCATGAAACCGCGATTGATACGATTGGAAAAATAGGACTGAATACCCAACAAACTATCGTTGACGTCGGCTATGACGTTAGCGAGGAAGTCGCCAAAATCAAATGGGCGGATGCAGTCATCTATCAGATGCCGGGCTGGTGGATGGGTCCTCCATGGATACTGAAAAAATATTTCGATGAAGTATTTACTGCCGGGCATGGCGTACTCTATGAAAGTGACGGGCGGACACGTTCGGACCCCACGAAAAAATACGGCTCGGGCGGTTTGGTTCAAGACAAGCGCTATATGCTTTCGCTGACTTGGAACGCGCCATTGGAAGCGTTCACCGAGAAAGATCAGTTTTTCGAGGGCGTAGGCGTCGATGGCGTTTATCTTCCTGTTCATAAAGCCAATCAATTCCTCGGTATGCGACCGCTGCCTACTTTCATCTGCAACGACGTCATCAAAAAGCCGCAGATAGAAAAGTTCATCGCGGATTACAGCGAGCATTTGCGACAGGTATTTGCGGCGAAGCAATAAATAAGCGGAACATTTTTGGTTCTTTTCGCTTGGAGTTAAGCGGCATATCCAGCCGCTGCCATTGCCACCAGGTCAAGAGACTACAAGCATTTCGCAGAAGCAAAAAACGATCATGGTGAGGTTTAGATACTCCGGCGGCGTTCTGGTGGCGTCTCAAGAGCAAAAGATGATATAATTTTTCGCTTAATTTTTGCCGACCAGAACTTGGTTCTCCGGTAATGCGAGAAAGGATTGCGAAAGCAGCGAAACGCCGCGCAGCTTTCTTTTGCGTCGAAGACGCAGGACACGCTCAAGGCAGGCGAGCTTACCATAACACCGTAACACATCCTCGAGCAGGGATAAAACATGCAAACGATGATAGAAACGATTAGCGAACTTGAACGCCGCATGGCATTGACGTTGCTGCATACCGATGTCGAGCGGGAGGTGAAGAAACGCCTCAATAAGCTGTCGAAAACAGCCAAAATGTCAGGGTTTCGCCCGGGTAAAGTACCGATGAAGATTATCGCCGAGCAGTATGAAGCGCAGGTGCGCAACGACGTGGTGATCGATCAAATCAATACGCGCTTCGGCGAGACCGTTCGGGAGCACGATTTGCGACTGGCGGGCTCGCCGCGCGTCGAACCCAAGCCTGCCAGTGAAAACGACGATGGTGAAATTGGTTTTTGGGCGATGTTCGAGGTGTATCCTGAAGTGAAATTCGACGATTTTTCCGAAGTAGAATTAGTGCGCCCGAAAGTGGATGTGGACAACATAGACATTGATCGCACGTTGCAGGTGTTGCGCAAACAGAGAGCGACGTTTACTCCCGTAAATCGCGGCGCACAGGAAGGCGATCAGGCGATTTGCGATTTTACAGGTTATCTCGACGGCGTTCCGTTCGACGGCGGAATGGGCGTCGATTTTGCGATCATTCTGGGCGAGAAAAAAATGTTGCCTGAATTTGAGGCGGCGCTTCAAGGAATGAAAGCGGGCGAGAACAAAACATTTCCGTTGACGTTCCCTGAAAATTATCATGGGCGAGAAGTTGCCGGTAAAACGGCGGAGTTTCATATTACAGTCAAAGAAATCGGCGAACCGCAACTGCCGCCGCTCAATGAGGCGTTCGCCCGCTTATTGGGCGTGAAAAACGGCAGCATCGATGAACTACGCGCCGAAGTGAAAAAGAATCTCGAATTACAACTCAAGCATCGGTTGGAAAATTTGATCAAAGATCAGGTCATGGCGGCGATCCGCAAACATGTCAAAGCGACGCTTCCCAAAGCGATGGTCGAAGACGAAACACGCGACATGGCGCAGCGCATGACAGAAGAACTCAAGCGCCAGGGAATGACGCCCGACGATATCAAGTTTTCGCCGGAAGTTTTCCGCAAACAGGCAGAAGAGCGCGTGAAGTTGGCGTTGGCGGTACGAGAACTGGTGAGCGCAAACCATTTGCAAGCGAAAAAAGATCAGGTGCGTTCATTGATCGCGGAAGTGGCGCAGACCTACGAAGAACCGGAAGCGGTGATTCGCTGGCACTTTGAAAAGCCAGAACGTTTGGCAAATTACGAGGCGTTGGCGACGGAACGCAATTTGATCGAGTGGGCGCAAACGACGATGAGGATCGCCGAAAAACCGATGACATTAGAAATAGTGATGGATCCTAAGTTAAGTTTCGTCAAGGAAGAAAACGAAGCGAACGCCGTGGCGTAAAACCGTTTCGAAACGGAGAATCAGAACATGAGCGATATTCACAATCTTGGTTTGATACCGATGGTGATCGAACAAAGCGGACGCGGTGAGCGTGCCTACGATATTTATTCTCGGCTTTTGAAAGAGCGGCTGATTTTTCTCGTGGGTCCGGTCGAAGAGGCGACGGCGAATTTGATTGTCGCGCAAATGCTGTTTTTGGAATCGGAAAATCCCGACAAAGATATTCATTTTTATATCAACTCGCCGGGCGGTTCGGTGTCGGCGGGTATGGCGATATACGATACGATGCAATTCATCAAACCTGACGTTTCGACTTTATGTACCGGCATGGCGGCGTCGATGGGCGCATTTTTGCTGGCGGCGGGCGCGAAGGGAAAACGTTTTGCGTTGCCTAACTCGACGGTGATGATTCATCAACCGTTGGGTGGTTTTCGCGGGCAAGCCTCCGATGTAGAAATTCATGCGAAACATATTCTCGCCCAGAAAGAAAGACTGAATAAACTGCTGGCGTTCCATACTGGAAAATCGTTTGAACGAATCGCTCAAGATACCGACCGTGATAATTTTTTGTCTGCTGAAGAAGCGTGCACATACGGTTTGGTGGATAAAGTCTTGTCTAAAAGGGACTAATTCTATTACAGTATGAGAACATCCGAGGACACCGAGTCATGACGCAGAAAAAGGGCGACGATATTCAACCGCACTGTTCCTTTTGCGGGAACAGTCAGGAAGGTCATCGGCTGATTTCGGGCGAGTACGGTGGTCGCAAAGTGTATATCTGTGACACATGCATTCGTATGTCCAGTGAAATACTCAACGACGAAGAGCAAGCCGCCGAAAAAGAACATCCCGAGCAAAAGAAGGCATTGACGCCGCAGAGTATCCGGCAAACGCTCGACAGTTATGTGGTCGGTCAGGATTTAGCGAAAAAGCACTTGTCGGTCGCGGTTTACAATCACTATAAGCGTTTGCAATCGACCGTGGACGACGATGTGGAACTGTCGAAATCCAACATCTTGTTGATCGGACCGACCGGTTCGGGAAAAACTTTGTTGGCGCAAACGCTGGCGCGAGTGTTGGATGTGCCTTTCGTAATGGCGGACGCGACGACGTTGACCGAAGCGGGATATGTCGGCGAGGATGTGGAAAACGTGATCCATAAGTTGCTGCAAAAATGCGATTACGACATTGGAAAAGCGCAGCGCGGCGTGATTTATATCGACGAAATCGACAAGATTGCGCGCAAAAGCGAGAACCCCTCGATTACGCGCGATGTTTCCGGGGAAGGTGTTCAGCAAGCGTTGTTGAAACTAATCGAAGGCACGATCACGTCCGTGCCGCCGCAGGGCGGCAGAAAACATCCCAATCAAGAGTTGATTGCGGTGGATACGAGCAACATTTTATTTATTTGCGGCGGCGCGTTTGATGGATTGGAAAAAATCGTTCAACAGCGAACGGTGAAAGTCGGCATCGGTTTCGGCGCGGAAATTGCTACGACCCAGAGCGACGCCGGTCAGCAATTATTGCGTGATGTCGAGCCGGAAGATTTGATCCGTTTCGGCTTGATTCCTGAGTTTGTTGGGCGTTTACCGGTCATCGCGACGCTGGATGGACTCGACGAAGAAGCGCTGATGCAGATTTTGACCGAGCCGAAAAATTCACTGGTGAAGCAATATCAAAAACTATTCCGTATGGAAAACGTGGAGCTTGAAATCCGCGAGGCGGCATTGCATTCGATGGCGAAACGTGCGCTTGAGCGCAAAACTGGAGCGCGAGGTCTGCGTTCGATTTTCGAGCAAGTTTTGCTCGATACCATGTACGAATTGCCGACATTACCGAACTTGACGCGCGTGGTCGTCGACGAAGCGGCGGTCAATAGAACCGGCAAGCCGATTTTGGTGTACGCAGATACCGAACAATGCCGATTTGCTTGATCGTTATCGGCTGCTAGCGCTATAGACGATGTGCCAAAGGGGTTGATAATACTCGTTTCATCCTTACATAAACATCTGGCCTATTTCAAATAATATGGAATATCAAATGGCAACAGAAACATTTTCCAATGAAGATAACATGATTCAGCGCGATTTGAGTGAGCAATTGTCGTTACTGCCATTGCGTGATGTGGTGGTTTTTCCTCATATGGTCATCCCGCTCTTTGTCGGACGCGCGAAGTCGATCAAAGCGCTGGATGTGGCGATGGAACATAATCAACCAGTATTGCTGGTAGCGCAAAAAGACGCGAGCAAAGATGATCCGTGCGGCGATGATCTGTACGCAATGGGAACAATTGCGGCAGTGCTACAAATGCTGAAACTCCCTGATGGCACAGTGAAGGTGCTGGTGGAAGGCAAGCAGCGCGCAAAAATTGAACAAGTATACGAGCACGATGGTTATCTGGACGCGACTTTTCAAGTGATTGATGAAACGACGGGGGTTGCCAGCGAAGTCGAAGCGATGCGGCGCGCATTACTCGATCAATTTGACCAATACGTCAAACTCAACAAAAAAATTCCGTCCGAGCTAATGACGTCGATGAATAGTATCGAGGATGGCAGCCGTCTTTCCGACGCGATTACCGCGCATTTGCCATTGAAAATCGAGCAAAAACAAGAAATGCTGGAGATAAGCGCGGTGTTGCCACGTCTGGAACATTTACTTAGATTGCTGGAAACCGAGATCGACATTCTTCAAGTCGAAAAACGTATTCGTGGTCGCGTGAAACGGCAGATGGAAAAAAGCCAACGTGATTATTACCTAAACGAACAAGTCAAAGCGATCCAAAAAGAACTGGGAGAAGGCGACGAATCGGCGGATTTGGACGAAGTCGAAAAGAAAATCAAAGCCGCGCACATGAGTAAAGAAGCCGAGAAAAAAGCGCAGGGCGAGTTGAAAAAATTGCGTCTGATGTCGCCGATGTCAGCGGAAGCGACGGTGGTGCGCAACTTCATTGATACGCTGACCAGCTTGCCTTGGCGCAAGAAGAGCAAAATCAGCAAAGATTTGGCGAAAGCGATCAAAATTCTCGACGAAGATCATTACGGACTTGAAAAAGTCAAAGAGCGGATCGTTGAATACTTGGCAGTACAACAGCGCGTGGATCGTTTGCGCGGTCCGATATTGTGTCTTGTTGGACCGCCCGGCGTCGGCAAAACCTCCTTGGGACAATCCATTGCCAAAGCGACAGGGCGTAAATTTGTGCGAATGAGTTTGGGCGGCGTGCGTGACGAAGCGGAAATTCGAGGACATCGGCGGACATACATCGGATCGATGCCGGGCAAGATTTTGCAAAACATGACCAAGATCGGCGTGAAAAATCCGCTCTTTCTCTTCGACGAAGTGGACAAAATGGGCATGGATTTTCGCGGAGATCCTTCATCCGCATTGCTCGAAGTCCTCGATCCCGAACAAAATAGCACGTTTACCGACCATTATGTCGAAGTCGAATACGATTTGTCGGACGTGATGTTCGTGGCGACCGCGAATACGCTGAACATCCCGTCACCGTTACTCGACCGGATGGAAGTGATTCGTTTGTCCGGTTACACAGAAGATGAAAAAATTGCGATCGCCAAACAATATCTATTGAAAAAGCAGCAAGCGGCGAACGGCGTCGAGAAGGACGAATTGGTCGTGACCGATGAAGCGATCCGCGATATCGTGCGTTACTACACGCGCGAGGCGGGAGTGCGCGCTCTGGAGCGCGAAATCGGTAAGATTTGCCGTAAGGTCGTCAAAGAATTGCAGCTAGGCGGCAAAAGCGCGAAAACCAAAGGTAAGTCGGTCATCGTCGATTCCGAAGCGCTGGAAAAATATTTGAGCGTTCGCCGGTTCACTTACGGTATCGCCGAAAAAACCAATCAAGTTGGACAGGTGACCGGACTTGCATGGACGGAAGTCGGTGGCGACTTGCTGACGATCGAAGCGGTGAGCGTTCCGGGCAAAGGAAAGACGACGACGACCGGTAAGCTTGGTGAAGTAATGCAGGAATCGATTCAAGCGGCGATCTCGGTGGTTCGCGCGCGTAGCGTTTTGCTGGGCATCGATTCTGACTTTTACCATAAGAGCGACTTACATATTCACCTTCCCGAAGGCGCGACGCCTAAAGACGGACCTTCCGCTGGCGCGGCGATTTGTACGGCGTTAGTATCAGTGCTGACCGGTATTCCGGTACGTTGCGATGTTGCTATGACCGGCGAGATTACGTTGCGCGGCGAAGTGTTACCTATCGGTGGGTTGAAAGAAAAATTACTGGCGGCAGGACGTGGCGGTATCAAAACGGTGCTGATTCCTGAAGAAAACATGAAGGATTTGGTTGAAGTCCCCGAAGAAATCAAATCGAGGATTGAAATTCATCCGGTGCGCTGGATCGACCAAGTGCTTGACGCGGCATTAGAAAGAGCGCCGACGCCATTATCGGCAGATGAGTCGAAAGAAAAAGAAAAAAACGAGGAAAAAAGTCAGGCAAGTAGTCGTGAAATGGAGACAGAAACGACCATTTCACTGAAACATTAACCTCGACTAAAAAAATTTGAAAAGTACGATTTTCAAAGGCTACCTTGAGTGATAATAGACTATCTACTAAGTTAGAATTGATGTCTGAATTTTTTGGGAATGTGATGCGGTATTACCGCATTCTCTTTTTTTAAACGTTTCTGACGAAAGGGTTAGTTTTATGAAGAAATCTGAATTGGTTGAAGCCATAGCAAAGCAAGCGGATTTATCCAAAGCCGCAGCGGAACGCGCGCTGGATGCGGCGGTAGACGCTATTACTGATGCGTTGAAGAAAGGGGACACGGTAACGTTGGTCGGGTTCGGTTCGTTCTATGTTGGCGAGCGCAAAGCACGCTCAGGATTTAATCCACGCACGAAGGAAGCCATTGAAATTGCAGCGGCGAAGGTCCCTCGTTTTCGCGCTGGCAAAGTCTTGAAAGATGCTGTAAAATAGATAGGTTTCCGGTCACAGAATTGGCGAGCCTGCCGAGAAAAGACTGGAAAAATGCGATGCCCGATAGGGTGCTTAGCTCAGTTGGTAGAGCGTCGCCCTTACAAGGCGAATGTCGGGAGTTCGAGCCTCTCAGCACCCACCAAACGCTAATCATCGGCGAACATCGAGAGATTCGAGAAGTTTTGGAGTGGTAGTTCAGTTGGTTAGAATACCGGCCTGTCACGCCGGGGGTCGCGGGTTCGAGTCCCGTCCACTCCGCCACGTTGTAATCCCAAGCCGTCCGGTAACGTCTACCGTGACGGCTTTTTCATAGGGGAAATCAGTTTTGATTGCCCAATAACATCTAAATAAATTTAGGGGCTGAAGTAGATAAGGGGTTTAGATATCACACCACAGCCTCAAAATTTTGAGTTGTTGCGATGGTGTGCCGTAGTTAAATCTGAACTCACATTCCTTCAAAAATAAAGGGAAAGA
>JAISYH010000023.1 GCA_031270015.1 Burkholderiales bacterium
GCGTAGCTTTTTACTCTGTTTGGTCTGCCCAACCCGCTGATTGTCAGGCGACGATTGATGTGTTCTGTACCCAAGGTGCGTCCTGAGATAGGAAAAGAAGGGAAAAACGGTTGAAAAAGTGCCATTTTGAAAAGCTTTGAGGTCATTTGGCGCTTCTGGCTGAACAAATTTTGAAATTCGATGTTCTTCGTTGCTACTTCGGTAAAATAATCGAATAAATCAGTACTTTCCTAGTCTTTACCGCCCATACTGATTGTGAGCAGTTTAACGGGAGACGAGAGGAAGAACGTTATTTGCGGATCGTTGTGCTTATCTAAATCACGTGACATGCGGCAGCGCGACAACGACCGATTTTCGAAAGAGCGCTTAAAGCCACAATAAGCGTAATCCAAGTCCAATGAAAATCAAACCGGCGATACGGTCCAGATAAAGCCCGATTTTGTGATTACGCGCCAGCCGTTCGCCGAGCGCGCCCGCCAATGCGCCAATCACGGAGAAAATCAACGCGGCTTGAATCGTGAATATCACGCCGAAAACGGCGAGTTGCAGCGCCGGATGGGAGCGGGCGGGATCGACGAATTGCGGGAGAAACGCGAGAAAGAAAACAATGACTTTGGGGTTGATGGCGTTGGCGATTAAGCCGCGCGTAAAAAGCGCCGGCAAGCCAGCTTGCTGAAAAGCCGAAGGCAAGCTACGGTTTCCGGTATCGACGGTTTCGACGGATGGTTTTGAAAAAAGGGGTTTCAACGATTGCCAGCCGATCCAGATCAAGTAAAGTCCACCAGCGATACGTAACGCGGTGAACGCCGAAGGCGACGCCGCGATGGCGGCGGACACTCCTAATGTCGCCAGCAGAGTATGGCTCAGGCAGCCGAATCCACAGCCGACGCCAAATGCAATACCTGCGTTGCGCCCGCGTGCCATTCCGAGACTGATGACCATCAGATTATCGGGTCCGGGCGCCAATGTGATCAAAATGGCGGCGCCGAGAAAAAGCAGCAGAGTTTCCAGTCCGGGCATGGTGATGTTCGGTCATGTTTTGTTGCGGATTATAACGACGTTTCTGACGAGTGACGCAACCCTCGACAATGATCTTGTTATACTCTCAACCTGTGTCGATGAAGGATATGATGAACATTGTCATGAGGAAATTGTATTTACGAACATTCGGTTGTCAGATGAACGAATACGATTCGGCGCGTATCGTCGATTTGTTGACCGACGACGGCGAAATCGTATTGACCGAACGCGCGGACGAAGCGGATATTATTCTTTTCAACACTTGCTCGGTGCGCGAGAAAGCGCAGGAAAAAGTATTTCATGATCTTGGTCGGGTGCGCGCGTTGAAAACGGCGAAACCCGATATGATCATCGGCGTCGGCGGTTGTGTGGCCTCGCAGGAGGGTGAGGCGATCGTCAAACGCGCGCCTTATGTAGATATCGTCTTTGGTCCGCAAACGCTGCATCATTTGCCGGAGCTGATTGCGGCGCGTCGGCAAACCGGCAAACCGCAAGTCGATATTCGTTTTCCCGAAATTGAAAAATTCGATCATTTGCCGCCACCACGTGTCGAAGGCGTGTCGGCGTTCGTGTCGATCATGGAAGGTTGCGGAAAATATTGCACTTATTGTATCGTGCCTTATACACGCGGCAAAGAAATTTCACGACCGTTCGAAAGTGTGTTATTGGAAGTCGCCGACCTCGCCGATCAGGGCGTAAAGGAAATCACGTTGCTGGGACAGAACGTGAATGCCTATCGCGGGCAAAAAGAAGACGGCGGCTTGATGGATTTGGCGGAACTGCTCGCCTATCTTTCTGAAGTGCCGGGAATCGAGCGTTTGCGTTTCACGACGTCGCATCCTTGCGAAATGTCTCCGGCGCTGATCGAAGCGTTTGCGCGGTTGCCGAAATTGGTTTCGCATTTGCATTTGCCGGTGCAATCGGGTTCGGATCGGGTATTGGCGGCGATGAAGCGCGGCTATACTGTGCTCGAATATAAGTCGATCATTCGCAAATTGCGGCGGGCGCGCCCCAATCTTTCGATCACCTCTGATTTCATCGTCGGTTTTCCTGGTGAAACCGATGATGATTTTGCGGCAACCTTGAAACTCGTCGAAGATGCGCGTTTTGACGGCGCGTTTAATTTTATTTATAGCGAACGCCCCGGAACGCCAGCCGCCAACTTGACCAATATCGTTCCGCGCGACGTGCAACAAGCGCGTTTTGAAGCATTGCAATCGTTGCTCGACGCTTATTATCAGAGCTATAGCGCCGCAATGGTGGACACCGTGCAACGGGTATTGGTGACGGGACCGGCGGCGAAGAACGGGGCAGAATGGCAAGCGCGTACCGATAATAATCGGGTGGTGAATTTCGCTGGCGCTAAAGATTTGATTGGGCAATACGTCAATGTGCGCGTGACACGCGCATTCGCGCATTCATTGCGCGGTGAATGGGTTGACGCATCGTGAGGGAATGGAGAATGCAAAAAAGCGGTTGTATATTATTGGCTTTGATCGCAATGGCGGTTTTGTCGTCGTGCGCGACGACAGCGGACACGGACGCCGGACGTATCGAGCCTGCCGAGCAAACGGAAAAGGGTAATATTGGTAACACCGGTAAAGACAACGGAGACGCGGAGAAAGACAGGAACTCTCTTGCCGCAGCCACGTCGTCGAACAGCAAATTGCAACCGTTCGATAAAGTGATCGACGGCGCCGAACGGCTCGGTGGATTTTTGCCGGTGTATCGGAAAGACGATAAGGTTTGGCTTGAAATCGCCCCGAAAGATTTCGGGCGATTATTTTATTTCAAATCGAACTTGGATCGCGGTATTGGTGAGAAACGTATTTACGGCGGAATGATGGCTTATCCGGCGGGACTTTACGGCGTGGTTCAATTCCGCCGTGTCGGTGATAAAGTACAAATGTTGATGAAGAATGTTTCCTATACCGCACGTGAAGGAACGGCGGAAGCGCGCGCGGTCGAGCGGTCGTTCTCGGATAGTTTGTTGGCGGCGGCGGCGGTGGTGTCGCAGGCGCATCCCGAAAGAGCGTCTATTTTGGTCGAGGCGAATGCTTTGCTATTAAAAGATTTGCCCGCTGCTGCCGATATGTTGGGGCAGACGTATCGGCAATCGTATACTTTTGACGAACGTAATTCTTATATCGCGCAAACGCGGGCAAACGACGATTTGATCGTATTTGACGTGAACGCGCATTATTCGCTGGCGCATATTGCGATGCCGTCACCGCGCGGACAAGAACCGCCGCATCCTTCGCTTATGCCGCAACCGACGTTGCCGACGGTGCTGCCGGACGTTCGCAGTATGTTTTTGGGTTTCAGTTATTCATTGGCGCCGTTGCCGGAAACGATGATGAAGCCACGAGTCGCCGACGAGCGCGTCGGCTATTTCATTAACGAGAAATTTGACTTTACCGCCGATCAAGCAAGATTGCCGACCGTGCGGCTGATTAATCGTTGGCGGCTCGAAAAGCAAAACCCTTCTTCGCTACTATCCGAACCAATCACCCCGATTACTTATTGGCTCGATCCTTCTATTCCCGAACGTTATCGCGCGCCGATTATCGCCGGAGTGTTGGAGTGGAACAAAGCGTTTGAAAAAATAGGTTTCAAAGATGCGATTCGCGTGGAAGTCACGCCGGACGCTGCCGAGTTTTCCACCAGCGATCTGCGTCGTCCGTCGATCCGTTGGCTGACGACGGCGCAACCGTCTTTCGGCGGCATCGGTCAGACGGTCGTCGATCCGCGCAGCGGTGAAATTCTCGATGCGGATATTGGTTTAGATGCAAGCCAAGTGCGCGCGATTGCGTCCATTTTCGGCGAAACTATTGACATATTGACCAATGGGCAAGGCGCGGCGGATTTCGTTGCCGACGACGCTTGCGTTGTTGCCAACACCGCAGCGCAAGAAGTGCAATTCGGGATGTCGTTATTGGCTTTGCGTGGCGATGTCGTGCGCGACGATCTCGCTACGCGGCAATTCGTCAACGACTATTTGAAATACATCACAATGCACGAAGTTGGTCATACGCTGGGGTTACGGCACAATTTTCACGCATCGACGGTTTATCACGAAAAGCAATTATCCGATCCGGCGTTTACACGCGAGCACGGCTTGGCAGGATCGGTTATGGAATATTTACCGTGGAACATTGCGCTCGCTGGCGAAACACAAGGCGCTTATCAGATGACGACGCTCGGCGCTTATGATTACTGGGCGATCGAATACGGCTATCGAGAGTTTTCTGAAGATGAGGAAGCGGAGGCATTGCGGCAAATCGCGGCACGCGGGCTCAGCGATCCATTATTGGTTTATGCGACTGATGAAGATGCGTCGATATTGGCGCTCGATCCCGAAGTCAATACGCAGGACTTGGGCGATGATCCACTCGCTTATGCCGAAAAAAAAATTAAACTGGTCAACGAGTTGTGGGCGCGGATTCAGAGCGCGGAATTGAGTTCCGACCAGAGTTATAGTGTTTTGCGGCGTAATTTTCAGCGCGGCATCACTCGTCTCGAACAAAGCGTAACGCTGGCGGCGCGTTATTTGGGCGGCGTGTATCAACGCGCCGCACGTCCGGGGGATGCCGTCGCGCCATTGATACCGGTGCCAGCAGCGAAACAGCGCGCGGCGTTGCGGCTTTTGGAGCGCCAGGTCTTTTCTGCGAACAGCTTTGAGTTTTCGCCTGAATTTCTGCGGCACATGGCAGTGACGTCATTCGATCAACGAAACGCGCGAGCATTGGGGACGCCACCACAGCTCGCCGACATCGCGCTTGATCAAATGATCCTCGCGGTACAGAAGAAAGCGTTACAGCCATTGATGAGCGACCGCGTCGCGCAACGCATCATTAATAATCAGGCGAAAAGCGATGCGGGCGACGACGTACTGACGCTCGGCGAATTGTACGAAATGTTGCGGCGTTCGATTTGGAGCGAAGTGAGCGCGGGAAAAGAAATTTCGCTGATGCGACGTAACCTGCAACGTGAACACGCGCGTGTAATTGCCACGACATTGTTGACGTCCAAAACGGCGCCTGCCGAAGCGCGCGCTTTGTTGCGTTTCGAGGCGACGCAATTATATAAAACTATTACCGCGTTGCTCGACGATGCTCAGAAAAAACGGAAGTTGACTCGTGAAAGCATGGCGCACCTTGAAGAAACGCGCTTCTTGTTGAAAGAAGCGTTGAATGCGGTGATGATTCGGTCGGACTATTGATGGATGAGGAGTCGGATTATGGTGGAAAAACCCACACGAAGAGCGCATACTTTGCATTTCATGATTGCGCCCGCAAACGCAAAACGTTTGCAATTATTGACTGGACCAATGGGCGCGTATTTACGTGAAATCGAAACAGCGCTGTCGGTGACGATTCGTCATCGCGGTGCCTCGTTCCAGGTCGATGGGGCGTCCGAAGCGACGCAATTGGCGCGGCAAGTATTGGAAACCTTATACGCTGACGCGAAAAAAACGCTTTCTTTGGAAGAGGTGCAGTTGGCGTTGGTGGAAGCCGTTGCCAAAAACAAAGCGTCGATGGCGATAAAGGAAGAATCCGTTTTTCCGGGTTTGCATACGCGGCAATTGCACTTGAAAGCGCGTACGCCGAATCAAAGTATTTACCTGGAGGCGATTGCGACTTCCGATATTACTTTTGGTATCGGACCCGCAGGGACAGGGAAGACTTATTTGGCGGTGGCGAGCGCCGTCGACGCGCTGGAACGCGACGCGGTGCAGCGCATCGTATTGGTGCGCCCTGCGGTGGAAGCGGGCGAACGACTTGGTTTTTTGCCGGGCGATTTGGCGCAGAAAGTCGATCCGTATTTGCGACCGCTTTACGACGCGCTGTATGATCTTTTCGGTTTCGATAAAACGTTGAAGATGTTGGAACGTCAGATCATCGAAATCGCACCGCTTGCGTATATGCGTGGTCGCACATTGAATGGCGCGTTCATCATTTTGGACGAAGCGCAAAATACTACGCCGGAACAGATGAAAATGTTTTTGACTCGGGTCGGTTTTGGCGCGCGTGTCGTGGTGACTGGCGATACTACGCAAATCGATTTGTCGCCCGGACAACGCTCCGGGTTGATCGAAGCGCAAACAGTATTACGGCATGTTGCTGGTATTACTTTTGTGCAGTTCACCAGCGCGGATGTCGTGCGCCATCCAGTGGTACAGCGCATCGTTGAAGCCTATGCGAAATACAATAAGCACGCGCACGGGTAGGCGAGATCATGCTGAAAGAAAAACGACCATGCGGCAGTGACTTGAGACTGAACGTCCAAAATGCGTCGCGGCATCCGTCGCCCACACGTGCCACATTGCGGCGTTGGGTGATGACGGCGTTGATTGCGCAGCAGGTGTACAGCGCCGAAATTACGCTACGGTTTGTCGATGCCGCCGAAGGTAAAGCTTTGAATCGCGATTATCGGGGTAAGGATTACGCGACCAACGTGTTGACATTCGTTTATGAACGGGGAAGGCATTGTCACGGCGATATCGTGTTGTGTATGCCCGTTTTGCTCAAAGAAGCAGAAAATAGACCTTGGCGGGCGCATTGCGCGCATCTTGTCGTGCACGGGGTGTTGCATTTATTGGGCTTTGATCACGAAAAAACCGCCGACGCCGAAGAAATGGAGGCGCGGGAGACTGCAATTCTCGCGCATTTAAGGTATCCTGATCCTTATCTTTCGACCACGCGGAACTAATCCGATTTGATCAATGGACCCTGAGCCTAGAAACGAAGCACCCGAATACCACAAACTTACCTTGAGAGAACGCATTTCCGCGTTTCTTTCTCCCGAACCTGAAAATCGTCAGGAATTGCAGGAAGACTTGCAGCAGTTGTTACGCGGCGCGTATGAGCGCAAGCTACTCGATGGCGATGCGCTGTCGATGATCGAAGGCGTACTCGATGTCGCTGAGCGCGTCGTGCGCGACATCATGATTCCGCGCGCGCAAATGGATTGCCTCGATATCGAGGACGATCCCAAAAGTTTCATTCCGTTCGTGATCGAAACGCGCCATTCGCGTTTTCCGGTGATCGGCGAGAGTAAAGACGATATAATTGGTATTTTGTTGGCGAAAGAATTGCTGAACTATTACGCTAATCCCGAAACGTTCGACTTGCGCGATACGCTACGTCCGGTCGTTTTTGTGCCGGAAAGCAAACCGTTGAATGTACTGCTGCGTGAATTTCGCGCCAACCGCAACCATATCGCCATCGTCGTCGATGAATATGGCGGTGTTTCCGGCTTGGTGACTATCGAAGACGTTCTGGAGCAGATCGTCGGTGACATCGAAGACGAATATGATTTCGACGATCACGAAACCAATATCATCGCCGAAGAGGACGGCAGTTTTCGCATCAAGGCGCATACCGAAATTGAAGATTTCAACGATTATTTTCATACGAATTTTTCCGACGAAGAAATCGATACCGTCGGCGGTTTGGTCTTGCAGGCATTTGGTCGATTGCCCAAGCGCGGTAATGAAATCGAGCTGGGCGAATTTCGTTTCCGCGTCACGCGCGCCGATAGCCGTCGCATTCTGACGCTCAAAATGTGGGCGAAAGAGAATAACGCTGACACTGATCCGTAACGCTTTGATATCTTGAAATTTTCCGATACGCCTTTGCCAAACATACGCCGACAGTTCTTTACGGCGTTGGTTTTGGGTGTTGTCGCAACGCCTGGATTCCTTCCCGTCGGCGAGTGGTGCGCGTGGATCGCTTATCCGGCGTCGTGCTTGCCGATATTGGCAAGCAGCGGCTTGATTGCGTTGTGGCAACGCGCGCCGGGCGGTCAAGCCGCGTTCATGCTTGGTTTTGCGTTCGGACTGGGATTGTTCGGCGGTGGTATTTACTGGATCATCATTGCGTTGACGACATTTGGCGGCATGGCGATTGGGGTTGCCATATTTGTCATGGCAGTGTTGATTGCTTATCTTTCGTTGTATCCGGCATTGGTCGGTTATATTGCCGTTCGTTTTTTCGATGGCACAAAACGATTATTTGTTTTTCCGGCGTTATGGGGTTTCTCCGAATTGTTGCGCGGATGGCTGTTATCGGGATTCCCATGGCTGTCTTTGGGTTACGCGCAGGCGTTACCTAGTCCGCTTGCCGGCTATATCCCGCTCGGTGGTGTATATTTTGCCGGGGTGATATCAATGGTAATCAGTGTTTGTCTGGTGTCGATGTTATCGAGAAACAATCTGAAAATCATCGCGGGCGCGACAGTAATCGCTGTGATCCATATTGTCGGCTTTTGGTTGACACAAATCGAATGGACGTATCCGACGGAAAAATCTCTGGCGGTATCGCTGATTCAAGGCAACGTGCCGCAAAATATCAAGTTTGATTTGGCATTTCGCGATGAAACTTATACGCGATATCGCAAATGGACGGAACAAAGTCAGGGGCGGTTAGTCGTCCTGCCAGAAAGCGCGTTTCCTGATTTTGCCGATATGGTGCCGGACGAAGAAGTCGTTGCGTTGCGGGAAATGGGAGTAAAACGTAATACTGATTTTTTGGTTGGCATGTTTACGCGACGCTTTGATCCCGACAAAGCGCGCGAAGAATATTTTAATAGCGTGGTCAGTATCGGCGCATCGCAAACGCAACTTTACCGCAAGCGGCATCTCGTGTTATTCGGTGAAAAAATTCCTCTGGAGGATTGGATCGCGCCGATCATGAACGCCTTGATCGCGATTCCGCTCGCTGGTCAGAGTTCAGGCGACGATCAGCAACCGCCTTTCGCCGTTGCTGGCGAGCGTGTCGGTATTTCGATTTGTTTCGAGGACGCTTTTGGCGCGGAACAAATCGAACGTGCGCGCGCCTCGACTTTATTAGCCAATTTTACCAATGACGCATGGTACGGCAGGTCAATCGCGGCGTGGCAGCATCATCGCATCGCGTCAATGAGAGCGCTGGAAAGCGGGCGTCCGTTGTTACGCGCCACCAACACCGGCATCACTTCGATTATCAATCATCGAGGGCAAGTTGTCGCGCGCTTGCCATGGTTCGAGGAAGGCATATTGGAGGGCGAGGTGACGGGCAGATCGGGCAATACGCCGTATCTGCGTTGGGGCGATTGGCTGGCGTTTTATTTTTTGCTGACGCTATTATTGATCGCGCTTATTGGTCGAAAACGTAGAGAGTAGATAGAACCTGTCTCAAAATTGTTTTAATAGGACAGCCAGGAGTTTTTGAGATAGGCGCCACATAACCCGCGCTTTAACGCAGCGTTTCCTCAATCCATGTCACCAATCGTTCCGTTGCTCCCCGATGTTCGGACAAAAAACGCCGGCTGGCGGTACGCATGGCTTCGCGTTTTTCGAGATTGGTCAGTAGTTCGCCGACCTGCTCAATCAGCGCATCGGCGTCGGCAACACGCAACGCCGCGCCATCGCGGCAAGCCGCGACGCTGATATCTTGGAAGTTATAAGTGTGTCGTCCAATCAAGGTCGGCGTACCGACGCTGATCGGTTCGAGCAGATTTTGCCCGCCCAAAGGCAATAAACTGCCGCCGACAAAGGCGACATCGGCGGCGGCGTAGTAAGCGAAGAGTTCGCCCATTGAATCACCGACCACGAAAGTGGTTTCGTCTGGCACGGCAATATGATCGCTACGCCGGATGAACGCGAGATGGCGTTTCGTCAATAGGTCGGCGACGACATCGAAGCGTTCTGGGTGGCGCGGGACGATCACGATCACGATATTGTCAGGCAGCTTGTGGCGGGCGCGGCATAGCGCATCGAGAATTAGCGTTTCCTCACCATCGCGTGTGGAAGCGATCGTCCATATCGGACGCGCCGCTTTATTTTTGTCGCCAACATCGTCGCCGCCGAGAAGGTGTTTACGAAAATCCTTGCCGAGCGCATCCATTTCAGGCGGAATAAGTATGTCGAATTTGAGGTTGCCGATTACAGCGACATTGCGCGCGCCAAGCGCGGCAAGACGTTTGGCATCGCTTTCCGTCTGTACGGCGACCCCGCGCAGCGCGGCGAATACCGGCTGCATCAGCGAGGAGAAGAGCGCGTATTTTTTCGCAGAGCACTCGGACATTCTGGCATTGACGAGAAAACATGGGACGCCGCGACGGCGGCATTCGCCGATCACATTGGGCCATACTTCGGTTTCCATGAGCAGCGCCAAACGCGGTGAATAATGATTCAGAAAACGGCGTACGGCAAAGCGGTAATCGTAAGGCAGCCAAACTTGCGTGACGGTATCCCCAAATAATGACGCGCCGGTCGCTCGTCCGGTTGCGGTCATATGCGTCAATACGATGGATGTCTGCGGATACCGTTTCTGCAGTTGCGCGATCAATGGCGCCGCCGCCCGTGTTTCACCGACCGACACGGCGTGAATCCAAATCGTATCCGCAAGCGGTGGCGTTCGATAATGCCCGAAACGTTCGCCGATGTGTTGCCGATAGAGAGGATTTTTCCGTCCGCGCCAATAAAGCCGAAGCGCCAGCGCGGGCATCAGCAGAAAACCGAGTAGCGTATACAATCCGCGCCAGATCATGCGCCGTCTCTGCGACTCGACAGCGATTCGACGGCAGTCAGCACCTCATCCACTGTCGGCATCGCGCCGCGTTCGCCAATATCTTTGGCGTGCGTCCCTTGCGCGGCAACACCGAGCCGTTTCGGCGATGTTGCCGTGAACACCGCGACCGTCGGCGTGCCCAACGCCGCCGACCAGTGGGTCAAACCAGTATCGATGCCGACTGCCCAGTGCGCGTTTCGCAAAATCCCGCTCAGGGAAGCGAGGCTCGATTTTGGCAAGACTTGCGCGTTGGCGAAGCATTCCGCCAGCCGTCGGCAACGCGCTTCCTCGTTTGCGCTGCCCCAAGGCAGCAATACTTGTAAATTGCGTTCGGCGCAGGCAGCGATGAGCATACGCCAATCCATGTCACGCCAGAGCTTGTCAGCGCGCGAGGAGGCGGACAGTAAGACGACGTAAGGTTTATCCGGCAATTCAGACGTGTTTTCTTCCTGCCAGCGCCACTGCGGTAAACCCACTGTCTCGTACTGCAACGCGCGGCTCGCCAGCAAGCGGCATCTTTCAACGAAATGGAGGTCGCGCGGGACGGCATACGTTTTTTGATAACCCAACACAGCCAGCGGCTCGCGAATGGATTTCCAGTCGAACCCATGACGAATTTCCGCGTCTGCCGAGTAAGCGATCAAGGCGCTTTTGACCTGCTCGTTCAAATCGATTACCAGATCGTAGTGTCGTTCGCGCAATTTTTTGCGAAACGCCGCCAATTCGCGCCAAGCGTCGGCGCGCCACCAGATTTTACGCCAGCGCCGTAATGCGAAGGGGATAACAGCTTCCGCGCCTGCCAGTCGTGGAATATCGGTAAACGCTTCTTCGACGACCCAATCGACCGCTGCGTCGGGATAAGCGCGCCGAATGTCCGCCAGCACGGCGGACGCGTACACGACATCGCCCAACGATGACGCACGAACGATCAGGATGCGTAGAGACACGAGCGAGAAAAAGTGATCATAATCGCCGTCATTGTAATGGATTACCAATGCGTTGCACCGTACAATAGCGGGAATGCAGAAAATAAACATGTCGTCTAAAACTTCTTTCCATTTACCGCTGTCGCTGGTGTTGATCACGCGCGACGCCGAAGCCGAGCTTACCGCATGCTTGGTGTCCGCGCCGTTCGTCGATGAAATCGTGATCGTCGATTCCGGTAGCGCGGATAATACTCGCAAAATTGCTGCCGATTCGGGCGCGCGCGTCATCGAGCAGGCGTGGCTCGGATTTGGTCGCCAGAGAAATTTCGCCGTCGGCGCTGCCCGCAATGATTGGGTGCTTTGTCTCGATGCCGACGAGCGCGTCACGCCGCAACTTGCCGACGCAATCACTTCATTGTGGCGACGCGGCGCAACGCCTCAAGCCGCCGCGTATGCGCTATGTCGGCGCAATCGTTTTTTGGGTCGCTGGTTACGGTATGGCGAAGGTTATCCTGACTGGGTGATTCGTTTGTTTGATCGCCGTCGCGCGTGTTGGAGCGACGACGACGTTCACGAAAAGGTTTTGCTCGATGAGGGCGCGATGGTCGCGCGTCTCGACGGCGATCTTTTACATGAATCCGCCGAATCCATCGACGCTTATATTGTCAAACAAAATTGTTATACCTCGATACAGGCGGAACGAGCTTTTGCGCAAGGCAAGCGTGTCAGCGCGTGGCGGTTGTTCGCCGCGCCGCTGGCGCGTTTTTTCCGGTTTTACATCGTCAAAGGCGGTTTTCTGGACGGCGCCGCCGGTTTCGCGCATATTGCCATCGGCGCGTGGACGAGTTTTCTGAAGTACGCCAAACTTTACGCGTTGCAACGAAACGATCATCACACGCGCGATATTACGGATCAGACATCATGAACGTTGCTTTTCCACGGCTTTCCTCTAACGATCATGTGTTGGTCACGGGCGTTGCCGGCTTTATTGGTATGCACGTCGCGCAGCGTCTTTGTCGTGACGACGTGCAGGTGACTGGTGTCGATAATTTCGATCCTTATTACGATATCCGATTGAAAGAAGCGCGTATCGCCAATTTGATGCAGTATAAGAATATTACGTTATTTCGCCGCGACCTCGCTGACGAGAAAACGGCGCTATCGTTGTTCCACAATAATAGTTTTACACACGTCATCCATTTGGCGGCGCAACCCGGCGTGCGTTATTCTCTGCAAAATCCGTCGGCGTATTTACGCAATAATGTTGTTGCGTTTGGACATTTGCTGGAAGGTTGTCGGTACCAAAAAATCCATCATCTCGTTTACGCGTCGTCTTCGTCGGTATACGGTGCGAATCATACGCTGCCTTTTTCCGAAAATCAGTTTGTCGATCATTCTCTGAGCTTATATGCGGCGACCAAGAAAGCCAATGAGTTGATGGCGCATAGTTATAGTCATTTATACCGATTGCCCTCTACCGGATTGCGTTTTTTTACCGTGTACGGACCTTGGGGGCGACCGGATATGTCGCCGATGTTATTTGCCGACGCCATTCTCAACAAACGCCCGATCAAGGTATTCAATCACGGCAAAATGCGGCGTGATTTTACGTTTATCGACGACATCGTTGAGGGTGTTGTGCGTATCGCGGCGATTCCGCCAGGAAACGACTCTGTCAGTGACGCGCCTTATTCGATTTACAATATTGGCAACCATACGCCCGTTGAGCTTGAAACATTCATCGACATACTCGCCGAATTGCTCGGTAAGTCGGCTGTCCGCGAATATTTGCCAATGCAACAAGGCGACATGAAGGAGACTTACGCGGACGTTTCCCGTCTTGCCGCCGTCACCGGTTTTGTGCCCAATACGTCGCTGAAAGATGGTCTACGTCAATTCACCGATTGGTTTAAGTCATGGCAAACGACATGCGGCAAGTCCCGATAAAAAATAATATTTTTCGCTCAGAAAAAATGGTTGCTTGTGTTTTTCACGAAACAAGAGGACGTTCATGATTTTGGTGACAGGTGGCGCGGGGTTCATCGGCTCTAATTTTGTGCTGGAATGGTTTCACCACTACGATGAATCTATATTAAATATTGACAAATTGACTTATGCCGGCAATCTGAGTAACTTGGCGTCGCTCAAAGACGATACGCGCCATATATTCGTTCGCGCCGACATCAATGATAGCGCGCGCGTCGATGCGCTTCTAGCGCAATATCAACCTAGAGCGCTCATTCATTTTGCCGCCGAATCGCATGTGGATCGTTCGATTCATGGTCCTGCGGACTTCATCGAGACCAATATCGTTGGCACTTTTCGTTTGCTGGAATCCACGCGAGCTTATTGGCGATCGTTGCCAGACGAAAAGCAACAGACATTTCGTTTCTTGCATGTATCCACAGACGAAGTTTATGGTTCGTTAGGCGCGGATGATCCGGCTTTTTCGGAAACCACGCCGTATGCGCCTAATAGCCCATACTCGGCGTCCAAAGCTGCTTCCGATCATTTGGTACGGGCTTACTATCATACTTACGGCCTTCCGGTATTAACCACCAACTGTTCCAATAATTACGGTCCCCGTCAGTTTCCCGAAAAGTTGATTCCATTGATGATCGTCAATGCGCTTTCCGGAAAACCGTTGCCGATTTATGGCGATGGTCAAAATGTCCGCGATTGGTTGTACGTCGGCGACCATTGCGCGGCGATTCGCGCCGTGCTTGCGCGGGGACATATTGGCGAAGTTTATAATATTGGCGGCAATGCCGAAATGACTAATATTGATGTCGTACATACGCTGTGCCGTATTTTGCAAGAGCTTCGTCCTGGTAAAATTTACACGGAACAAATTACATTTATTAAGGATCGCTTAGGACATGATCGCCGTTATGCCATTGACGCATCAAAAATCCGCGACACGATCGGTTGGCGACCGGAAGAAACCTTTGTCAGTGGTTTGACGCGCACGGCGCGTTGGTATCTCGACAACGAGGCGTGGTTGAATGCCGTCACTGACAAGACTTATCAACAATGGATCGATCTGCGATATGCGCAGGAGTAACGCTATGAGCAAACGAAATCGCAAAGGGATCATACTTGCCGGAGGTTCGGGAACGCGCCTTTATCCCGTCACGCAAGTCGTTTCTAAACAGCTTTTACCCGTGTACGACAAGCCGATGATTTATTATCCGCTGACGACGTTGATGCTGTCCGGCATCCGTGACATCCTCTTGATCTCGACGCCGGAAGACACGCCCCGCTTTCAGCAATTGCTTGGCGACGGTAGCGCGTGGGGAATCAATTTTTCATATGCGGTACAACCATCGCCCGACGGGTTGGCTCAGGGGTTCATCATCGGCAAAAACTTTATCGGTGGGTCGCTCTCGGTGTTGATTTTAGGAGATAATATTTTTTATGGACACGATTTGCCTGTTCAATTTCGTCGTGCCGATGAAAACACGCAAGGCGCGACGATATTCGTTTATCCAGTTGCCGATCCCGAACGGTATGGTGTTGCGGAATTTGATGAGAACGGTCGTGTCGTCGGTCTTGAGGAAAAACCGGTACGACCTAAGTCGCGCTACGCTGTCACCGGCTTATATTTTTACGACGAGCATGTGTGCGATATTGCGGCGAGATTAAAACCTTCCGCACGAGGCGAATTGGAAATTACCGACTTGAACCGTATCTATCTTGAGCAAGGCGCGCTGCAATGCGAGATCATGGGGCGCGGTATGGCATGGTTGGATACTGGAACGCATGAATCATTGCTGGAAGCGGCTCAATACATCGAAACGATAGAACGCCGACAAGGATTGAAAATCGCTTGTCCCGAGGAGATCGCTTATAGACAAAACTGGATTGACGCCGAGCAATTGGAAAAAATTGGGCAGACGATGAGAAAAAACGGTTATGGACAATATTTGCTTAGTTTATTACACGATCACTTATAAGCCATGAATATCATCGATACTTCGATTTCTGATATCAAGATTATCGAGCCTTGCGTATCCGAAGACGCGCGCGGTTTTTTTTACGAAAGCTGGAATCAACGCAGCCTTGCGCAATTAGGGTTAGATATTGGTTTCGTTCAAGATAATCATTCACGCTCATTGCGCTATGTTTTGCGTGGGTTACATTATCAGATTCGGCATCCGCAGGGTAAATTGGTGCGCGTCATTGTCGGTGAAGTATTCGATGTTGCTGTCGATCTACGTAAAAGCTCGCCGACATTCGGGCAGTGGGTTGGCGCAGTATTATCTTCTGAAAATAAAAAGATGCTCTGGATACCTCCCGGGTTTGCGCATGGTTTTATCGTTCGCTCCGAAGTCGCCGAATTTCTATATAAAACGACCGATTACTGGTATGCCGAATATGAGCGCACATTATTATGGAACGATCCGGCGTTGGCGATAAATTGGGGTGTTTCTGGAGAACAACCGATACTTGCCGAGAAAGATCGCGTCGGTCTATTGCTGAAAGATGCGGAGGTTTATCCGTGACCGCTTTTTCCAATATTCTCGTATTGGGGCGCGACGGTCAAATCGGTTCGGCATTGACTGAGCAATTGCCTTTGACGTTTCCCGACGCGCGTTTGACTGCTACTGAAGTCGATGAAATCGATCTGACGCAAAACGATTCCATGACCTCCGCTATTCGCGCGTTGAAACCGGACTTGATCATCAACGCGGCGGCTTATACTGCGGTCGATCGAGCTGAAAGCGATGTGGAGCTTGCGTATTGCTTGAATGGTTTCGCGCCCGGCTTGCTCGCCGAAGAAGCCAAACGTTGTGGCGCGTTGTTGATCCATTATTCTACCGATTACGTTTTCGACGGTGAAAAAACGACACCTTATATTGAAACCGATTCACCCAACCCCTTAAACGAGTATGGCAAAAGTAAACGCGCTGGTGAAATCGCTATTGAACAAACGAGTGCCGCCGCGCTGATTTTACGTACCAGTTGGGTTTACGGATTGCGCGGGAAAAACTTTTTCCTGACGATGTTGCGTCTTGCGCAGGAGCGCGACGAATTGCGAATCGTCAACGACCAGACGGGTGTTCCCAACGAGAGCGATGAATTGGCCGCGTTGACCGTATCGTTGGTACGAAAAGGCATTGACTTTTTGAAAGAGCGTTCTGGTCTCTACCATTTGTCGGCGGGCGGACAAACGACTTGGTTTGGTTTTGCGCAGGCGATCTTTGAAGATATGCCCAAGTGTCCGCGCTTGATTCCCATCGCCACGCGAGAATATCCGTTGCCAGCAAAACGTCCGGTTTACGGTGTGCTTTCCGCACAACATTTAATGAATACTTTTTCTTTGGAAATATTGGATTGGCGGGCGTCGTTGATGAATTGTCAACAACGTCGTTCCCTATTGGAAAATGTCCGTGTATGAATAATCGTAATACAAGGGTTATTGTTCTTCAGCAACAGATGGATAAATACTTTTTTAATTGATTGAGACGATAATGAACTATTTTAATCAATATCACCCGACGAAAATCATGATTTTGGTCGGTCTGCTAATCGGTGTACTGCTGATCGTGCCGGCTTGTTCGGATTCTTCGCCTGATGTTTCGTCTGCTACGCAAAGTAGCGGCACCATTCAGACTAAATCGCAAACGGTCGATGCGGCGAATTTTGTCGCGCCACTGAAAGCTTATCTCGACGCTTATCCGCAATGTTTCGTAATTCATGATCGCTTGACCGCGCTTCCGGGCGAGATTCAAGTCGTCGGCGAAAAATCGGCGAACGGCATCATGTCTCCGCCGCTTTTGTCTCGCTTTCTCGAAGAGAACCCGATATTGGCGGAACTGGAAAGAAACGGATTTATTTCATTGACCAGCGAACAGCGTGAGGGAAAATCTATTTTTTCCGACGAGAGGGTCGTTCGATATTTTATTACCATTGACGTTACCGAATTGGGGAAATCTTTTTATCGTTCATTGACACAAGACAACTCCGTTGGCAAACGCGCCGTTTTTTGCTATGGCACAAAGGAGCTTATCGATATCGGTAACGTTCAGGAACAGCAAGATACCTCTGGAAAGCGTTTCGCTTTCATCGACTACACCTATCGCGTTTCGCACATCGAAACGTGGGCGCAAACGCCGGAGTTTGAAAAAGTTCTCGCTGGAATCGCTCATAATTTGAACTCGTTGAGAGATATGCAACACGATAAAGCGCTTTTCATTATGAATAGCCGCAACGAATGGGTGAACGAATACTTATATCAAGAATGATCCGCGCCGAATAACGACAACCACGATAGTAATGCGAGCGGCTCCTCGCGTTATTTGTCTTTCGGCGCAGCCAGCGATGTTTTAGCGAAAATTGTCCATGCCGATGGATGTCGCTCGAAACCAATTTTCCCGTAATAGTCGTATGCTTGCGGCGCGGCTAATAGAATGATTTTAGCTTCGGGGTGAAGTTGTTTTTGAACTAACGCGATTAATGCCTTTCCGATTCCTTGTCGTTGATACGTTTCGCTGACCGCCAGATCGGAAATATAGCAACAATAATCAAAGTCGGTCAAGCAACGGGCGATGCCGATCAGCCGTTCGCCATCCCATGCGCTCACGGTCAGATTTGCTTGTCGCAACATCTTTTCGATACGCGCCGGATCGGATAATGGGCGACGCTCGCCTAGAGTCGTTTGCCGCAGTAAGGTAATGAATTGATCAACGCTGATTATGGTATCGGTATGAAAAATAATAGTCATGATGAAACTTCGAACGATAAAGTGATTATTTATTTATATCGGTGAAACCGTTTTGCCGCCACGCTTCATAAACGGAGACGGCGACGGCGTTAGAAAGATTCAGGCTGCGTGCCTGATGTCGCATCGGAATACGTAAACGCGTTTCTTCGGGAAAATCCGCCAATACTTCTTTCGGCAGCCCCGCCGTTTCACAGCCGAACACAAGAATATCATTTATCGAGAAAGCCGCGTCGAATAACGACTTTTTGCCATGTGTCGTCATTGCCCACCAGTGCGGCGGCGATTGCCAGTACGTGCTTTGCTCAAAGAGCGCGTTCCGGCAATCTCGCCAGCTACGATGCGTACACACACGAGCGTACTCATGGTAATCGAGACCGGCGCGCCGCAATGCGCGATCTTCAAGCGCGAAGCCCAGCGGCTCGATTAGGTGCAATGCGACGCCGGTATTCGCCGCCAGCCGGATGACATTGCCAGTGTTCGGCGGAATTTCAGGATGAACAAGGACGATCGAGAACAAAATCTCTCCAAAGTTTTTGAATTTCAGAAGTTTACCAAAACCTTGCTATTTCTTTGGCATTATCTCGCGTATGGAATGTAATGTCGCTATTTTCGCGTTGATACCGTCCCGCCCCAAGGAGATGTGAGAAAACGGCAGGTAAGCTATAATACGCGCCTCACTTCGCCGACATAGCTCAGTTGGTAGAGCAGCGGTTTTGTAAACCGTTGGTCGTGGGTTCAAATCCTACTGTCGGCACCATAGAATCAATGGCTTGCGCTCTGTTTTGGTTTTCATTCTTGCTGGAACGTAGCCAAAACGTAGTAGATTTTTCTGCTGCCAGCCTTAGGTGATCGGGAGCGAGGTGTGCGTACCGGCGCACCATCGCTTCTGATTGCCATCCACCAAGAGCCTGCAATTCTGCTGTCGTCGTCCCCGCCATAATGTGAGCAGATGCCCACGCATGCCGAAGATCGTGCCAGCGAAAACCGTCTAAACCTCGAAGCCTTCGGCGCGGGCGTCCTCAGTGCTGACATTACATATCTGTTGTACGTTTACGCCGGTAATTTCCAGCAGAATGCGTGACAAACCACGCGGCATGTGGATAGGGGACGACCATTTGGCTATATTGTTATCTGTGTCTGTGGCACGGTAGTACACGCGGAGGTAAATTGTTTGGAATGTTTCGCGCACCCACAGTAGGTCGCCGATTTTTCCATGTGGACAAAACGTAATATCGCCACGTGAGCACTCAGCAGTTACGGATTGATATCACGCGCCCGTTCCGATATTTCCCATAGGTGCTCTGCCGTGAAGTCGAATGCCTTTATATCGACTTTGAATTCTTTGGTTAAAATGTGATTCAGCAATATACAACAATTCTGCACGTCCTG
>JAISYH010000033.1 GCA_031270015.1 Burkholderiales bacterium
TCACGATGACCCCCAAGAGATCCAGCTCCGTCCGACCCGCCGCGAGCGCACCACTCACGGCAAAGACGGCGACGCCCACCAGGTCGAGGATATAGAAGGTCATACATTATTGTCCCACAATGCCGAACGTTGGAGTTCAGGGGCGCGCTGCTTGCAGCGCGTCCCTCTGAAAGGGAATATTAGCCCATGGATTGTGATAATGCAAGAAGGCTTGGATCCGCAAGGCGAATCCACAAGGCGCGAATTCAGTCATCTCTTTCGATACGGCGTGATATAGCGATTGAGTCCGATCTTGTGGTGTTTGGCAGCGATATATTTGATCGAATGGCGGTATCTAATGAATGGATTTCTGCTTGGGATAGACGTTGTTTATCGCTTCGGGAAAAACGCTCGCCTTATCCACGCAGGCGATGAAGATGTCCCCGATCTCCCGGTTTCGCAAATCAGTCCGCATCGGCAGCCAGAAATTCGCGCCTTCATTCTCGAATCAATACAATCCCCGAGCTTCCTCGTCGTCAAGGTTTAAAGGCGGCATGGTATTACTGCTTTGCGCGCATAATCTCCTTCCAACGTATTTTTATACTCTTTTTCTTTAGGAAACCATTGTCTCTAATTGGCTTGAATCAAAAAAGGTGGGGCAGGAGACAATCCTTGAGCCGCTTTCCCCTCGGCAATCCAGTTGATCAAAGTTTCCATTGTTTCTTTGCTGCGTTTGGCGTGCTCGTGGTTGATCATGATCACGACGGCGTAGCGGCGACCGTTAATGTCTTCGACGTAGCCTGCCAGCGTGCGAATACCTTCGAGCAAGCCGGTTTTCAGACGAGCGCGGTCGTAAGAAGTTGATTGTCTGAAGCGGTCTTTCAACGTGCCATCGACGCCCGCGATGGGCAGAGAATCCCAAAAGATATCGCGCCATTCGCTTTTTTCGGCGTACAACAAAAGCGCCAGCAGTCCCGCCGCCGAGACGCGGGAATCGCGCGATAAACCGGAACCGTTATCCATGTAAAGTCCGGGCATGTCGATATGTTTCTCTTGTAACCATTCGGCGACGGTCGTCCGCGCTGTGGCGAGGGAATGCGGCGGTGGGTTACGCGACGCAGCCAAAGTGAGGAAAAGTTGCCGCGCCATGACGTTGTTGGAACGTTTGTTGATGTCGGAAACGATGTCGCGTAACGGCAATGAGTAAAAAGTCAATGCCGGCGTGGCGTTTTGAGGAATTACGCCTTCGCGCAAATTGCCCGTGAAATTTCCTCCCGCCTCATTGAAATAATAGGTAAACATACCGTGCGCAAAATGTGGCGCGTCGAGTAACGCAACATAATGTTCTGTTTTTCCGCATTTTTTCGAGTAGTTGCCACTGAATTTGATGGACGCGCCGACGCCTTGATCGTTGAATGAGGGGTTGGCATTACGCCACCAGTCGCCACATTTCCGCGAAGTGAGTTTCGGCGCGGTGTCAATTTTGATCGTCGGTAACGGCGGTTCGACGATCACGGTTGCCCTTTTGGCTTTAGGGTCGGCAGGCGGCGTGATTTCGAGGCGTACCGATTTGAAACTGAGCAGCAGCGCGTCGGGTCCGACGTTGTAAGGTTTCAGCGGCTCGTTGTCGAAGAGCGCGGGATTATGCGGCGATAAGGAAAAGAAATTGCGGTCGATGAGCAAGTCGCCGTTGATTTTCACGATACCGGCGGCGTTCAAGCCCTGCATGAACGCTTGCCATCGTTCGACGGTGATTTTCGGGTCGCCGTAACCCTTGAGCGCCAAGTTACCGTTAAATACGCCAAATTCGGTCGGTGAAAACGCGCCATCGAGAAAAACTTCGGTTTTCCAGCGGTAATTCGCGCCCAGAAGGTCAAGCCCCGCCGCAGTAGTGACGAGTTTCATCACCGAGGCGGGATTCATCAATTCCGTTTCTCGATGTTGTAACAGCGGTTCATCCTTGCCGATTTCCTGAATCACGGCGCTGATTGCGGTGTCCGGCACGCCAGCTTTGGTCAGCGCGTCTTGCCATTCTTGTGGAAGCGCCGCCGACGCTGAAAAAACGGCGTTCATCAAAAGCGCCGGCAATCCCCATTTGATATGTCGTATCAGCGGTAATTTTATTCTTTTCATTATCGCTGATTATAACCAGCCTTTCCGCAAAATTCTGGCATCGGATGGTACGCTTTCTTGTAAGATGTCACTCTCTACCGTTTTTGTTTTACCGATGCCGCGTTTTTTTATCGAGACTTCGTTGCGTTCTTTGTCCGTCGGGGCGGAGTGGGTTTTGCCGGAGCGCGTTTACCATCATGCGGTGCGCGTGCGTCGTTTGCGCGTCGGCGACGTGTTGACGCTTTTCGACGGCAGCGGCGATAGTTGGCGGGCGACATTGCGGCACATTGGCAAAAATGGCGCTTCGGCGTCAATCGACACGCATATTCCAACACCTTCTGAAAATGCTTTTGCGCTGACGTTGGCGTTGCCGCTGATCGCCGCCGACCGCATGGATTGGGTGTTGCAAAAAGGCACGGAACTCGGGGTACGGGCATTTCAACTGCTGTACAGCGAACGCGGCGGTCATTTAAACAACGAACGGCTAACACGTCGCGTCGAGCATTGGCGCGGCGTCATGATTGCCGCTTGCGAGCAGTGCGGGCGCAATACATTGCCGGAACTGCTGCCGTTGCGGGAAATGACGGAATATCTACGCGCCGAAAATTCGGAGACATTGCGCGTCGCTTTTGTCGTCGGTGGCGAAACGAGTTTATCCGAATTGTTGGCGAAAGAACGCGAATGGAACGCGGCGGCGTTGCTGATTGGCGCGGAAGGCGGATTGAGCGACACGGAAAAGGCAATCATCGGGCAAGCGGGATGGCGGTCGGCGCACCTTGGTCCGCGGATTTTGCGTGCTGAAACGGCGGCAATCGTCGCTGTTGCATTGACGCAGGCAGCGATAGGCGGTCTTGATCATGCTATGCTTCAACGTATTTGAATCGTTGTGGAAGGGAACATCATGTCGTTAAAAGAAACAATCACCGAACATATGAAAGACGCGATGCGCGCCAAAAACAGCGAACGTCTCGGCACGATTCGTATGTTGATCGCGGAAATCAAAAAGCGCGAAATTGATACTCGTCAAGAACTCAACGACGCCGATGTGGTTGTCGTCGTCGATAAAATGATCAAACAGAGAAAAGATTCGATAGCGCAATACGAAAAAGCGAACCGTCAAGACCTTGCCGACAAAGAACAGGCGGAAATCGACGTATTGCGGGCGTACATGCCGCAGCCGTTGAGTGACACGGAGATTGATGCGCTGATTGCCGACGCGATTCGTGAAACTGGCGCCGTCGGCGCTGCCGGAATGGGGAAAGTGATGGCAGCGTTGAAACCGAAACTCGCCGGGCGCGCCGATTTGACGACGGTGTCGGCGAAAGTGAAAGCATCGTTGGCTTCCTGAAGCGCGTACGGCGATACTGACAATGGCGGATACTTTCTTTTGGATCATTGTCGCCATACTGGTGGCGATATTGCTGATGGTCGCGCTGCTCATCGTGCGGATGAGCCGATTATCGCGCGACGACACGGAAACGCGAACGCAGCTTACGACGTTGTTGGCGCAAAGCGGGCAGAGCGAGCGCGATTTGCGCCAGGATTTGGCGACGCAACGCAGCGAGCTTTCGACGATTTTGCATCAGCAAGCGCAAACGGCGGAGCAAAAATTGGCGACGCAATTCCATATGCAGCAAGAGCTTTGGGGGCGTTTCGAAAAGCAGTTATCACAATTGACGCAAACATCCGAACAAAAACTGGAAGCAATGCGTAGAAGTCTTGAAGAACGCCTAGACGTGCTGCGCCACGACAATGCGCAAAAGCTCGAACAAATGCGCGCGACCGTCGATGAAAAACTGCAAACGACGTTGGAGACTCGTCTCGGAGAATCGTTCAAGCAAGTTGCGGATCGCTTGGAACAAGTTTACAAAGGGTTGGGCGAAATGCAGACGCTGGCGATAGGCGTCGGCGATCTGAAACGGGTATTGGCAAACGTGAAATCGCGTGGCACTTGGGGCGAAGTGCAATTGTCGGCGTTGCTCGGCGAAATGTTGACGTCGCAGCAGTATGATGAAAATGTGGCGACGATTCCGGGCAGCAACGAGCGCGTGGAATTTGCGATTCGTTTGCCCGGACGCGAACCCGATTCCGTGTGCTGGTTGCCGATCGATGCCAAATTTCCGCTTGATCATTGGCAAAAACTGCAAACGGCTTTAGAAAACGCCGATATGCCTGCCGCCGAAGAAGCGCGTCACGCGCTTACCGCATTCATCAAGACTGAAGCCAAAAAAATACGCGAAAAATATGTTCAGCCGCCGCATACCACAGACTTTGCCATTTTGTTCGTGCCGTCCGAAGGGTTATACGCCGAGGTGATGGCGCGACGCGGGTTGAGTGATATGATTCAGCGTGATCATCGCGTAATGATCGCCGGTCCCAACAACCTTACTGCGATGTTGAGCAGTGTGCAGATGGGTTTCAGAACGCTGGCGATCGAGCAACGATCAAGCGAAGTATGGCAGGTCTTGGCAGCCGTCAAAACCGAGTTTCAGAAGTTCGGCGAAGTACTCGCCAAAACCGGCGAAAAACTCGATCAAGCCAAAGACACCATCGAAAAAGCAAGTGTGCGGACGCGCGTGATTGAACGCCGACTGCGCGATGTGGAAACGCTACCCGAAAACGAGGCGCTGCGCCTTCTGGACCACGATTAAATTTGCGCGATGAAACTTTGCGAATGTTTTTCCCGTTGGCGTATCAAACGTCGGCTGAAACATTACGCGATTCCTGATGATCTATGGGAGGCGACGCTTCAGGCATTACCTTTTTTGCGGCATTGGTCAGCGGAGCGATTATTGACGTTGCGCGACATGACCGTACTCTTTCTGTGCGAAAAAAGCATCATTGGCGCGAAAGGATTTCGAGTGCAGCCGTTTCATCGTGTCGTTGTCGCGACGCAGGCTTGCGTTCCGGTGTTGAATCTCGGACTTGCGTATTACGATGATTTTCAAACGGTGGTGTTGTATCCCGGCGAATTCATCGTCGATAACGATTGGGAAGACGAAAATGGCATCGTACATCAAGATTGTGAACCACTGATGGGCGAGGCAATAGAAGGTGGTCCGGTAGTATTGTCGTGGTTGGACGCGATCGATCCCGGTCGCAGCGCTGAAACAACAGACGCCAATCCGCCGATCAACGTGGTCATTCATGAGTTCGCGCACAAAATTGACATGCGCGGCGGCGATGCCGGCAGCGCGCCGTCTTTACCGAGAAGTATTGCGCCAGAACGATGGCAGGAAACCATGCGAAACGCCTATCAGGATTTTTGTATGCGCGTCGAGTCGGGAGAAGAAGTGGCAATCGACCCATACGCAGCGGAAAATCCGGCGGAATTTTTCGCGGTATTTTCCGAAACATTTTTCGTTGCTCCCGAAATTCTGGAGCGGGAGTATCCAGAAGTATTCGCTTTGCTAAAAATTTTTTATGGATGAGGCATTTGTCGAGAGCGCCATCTGGTCGAAAAAAAGCCCGCCAGGGAGAAGCGGGCTGAATAAGGGAGGTTGTATGTAAAATTATTATTTTGGTTATTCCTTTTTCGAGAACTTTAGAGCTTTGGTGTTCAATATCATCAAATCCAAAGAATCAACAAACGCACATAATCCCGATATTCTTTATCAAGATTATCCATAAAGTTTGTATCAAACATCTAGCATAATGTAACATATTATCATGCTGGAAGTATGTATATACCTGAGTTACACTAGACATGTCTACTTACCCACATCGAGGGCAAATTATGACTAAAACGAATGAACGTAATTATCGCATTTTGGTAATCGACGACGATCCGCGGTTACGTGATCTTCTGCAACGCTACTTGAGCGAAAATGGCTTAGAGGTCATTACGTTGCCAGACGGTACGCAGCTCGAAAAAACCATGCAACGCTTTCCGCCACATCTGGTCGTACTCGATTTGATGCTGCCTGGCGAGGATGGCTTGTCGATTTGTCGGCGTTTACGCAACACTTACGAATCCGTGCCGATTATCATGTTGACCGCGCGACGCGAAGAAGTGGATCGTATTGTCGGGCTGGAGATGGGCGCTGACGATTATCTCGGCAAACCGTTCAATCCGCGCGAATTGTTGGCGCGGATCAACGCAGTTCTCCGCCGCGCGCCGAAACACGAGCTTGCCGGAGCGCCGACGGAAACCGGCACCCTGCCTTTTGGTTCTTTCCTGTTGGATTTGGCGGCGCGTACATTGACCAGCAAAACCGGCGAAGTGACACACTTGAGTACTGCGGAGTTTTCGTTGCTACGGGTTTTGGCGCAACATCCGAGACAACCGTTTACTCGCGAACGTTTATCGCTGTTGGCGCGGGGCAAAGATCACGATACTTTTGATCGCGCTATCGACATGCAGATTTCACGTTTACGGCGGATGGTCGAGCCAGACCCGATTAATCCGCGTTACATTCAAACAGTGCGTGGATTCGGTTACATTTATGTGCCGGAAGCCCCGACTTCGGATGACGCGAAAGCCGAAACGGAAAGCGAAGAAATGGATTTGAGCTAAGACACATCGTGAGCAAATTTTGGCCCAATTCGTTATTCGGGCGACTGTTGTGTTTGCTGATTTTTTTGATTCTGCTGGTGTTGGTTACGCTGATTTTATTGTTTCAGTATGACCGTGAGCGGTTGCTCATTACCCAGTTTGGCGACAATAAAGTTACTCAGATACAAGCGTTAAGGGCGGCGCTCCGTTTAAGTTTGCGAACGGAGCGCTCCGAAGTGCTGATCCGTTTCGGCAGGCAGTATAACGCACAGATTTTCGAAGAACGCCGTCGTCCGGTATCGCGCGATCCAGCTTATCCTTATCCCTATTTTGCGCCGAAATCTCCGGTCGATATTCCGTATTTGGAGCAGATCGTGCCATCGCCGAATTCGCCGTTCCGTTCGGGACGCCCGTTTTCGCCCTTTGATGAAGAACGACATCCGAGTTTTGAGCCGCGCGACGCGTTTCTGGATTTGGAAAGGTATCTGAAACGAATGTTGGGTGAAGATACGCAAATTCGTGTGCAACCCGGGCGGCAACTGCTCTGGATTCGCTTCTCGGCGCAGGGAAGTTATTATTGGGCGGGATTTACCTTGCCCGAGCATCCGCAGGCGCGAGATGTTTCGTCGCGCGCGTTTTTCCTATTATTGATTATTACTGGCATGTTGGTATTATCGGCATTTGCGTTCGCTCGTTATTTGGCGCAACCGCTTTCCAAGCTCGCTTACGCGGTGGATATGGTTGGGCGCGGTAAGACGTTGCCTGCGCTGCCCGACATTGGACCTTCGGAAGTCATTGCGTTGAATCGCGGCTTCAACAACATGACCAGACGCTTGCAGCAAGTTGATAATGATCGCGCTTTGCTGCTTGCCGGCGTTTCGCACGACTTACGTACGCCGCTGGCGCGCTTGCGGTTGAGTATCGAAGTCAGCGATATCGATGAAACCGAACGCGATTTGATGGTCGAAGACATCGAAGCCATCGACCGCATCATCGATCAATTCCTCGATTTTGCGCGTGATGATAATCAGAGCAATGCGTTGTTGCAAAACGCCAATACTTTGATTGAAAACTGCGTCGCGTATCATCGGCGTTTTGGGCACGATGTTCGTTTCACGCCCGATCCTAAATTGCCGAATATCATGTTGAGAACGATTTCAGTCGAGCGGCTGATTTCCAATTTGATCAACAATGCGTTGAATCACGGCAAACCGCCGGTAGAAATTACTACAGGATTCAACAATAAATCAATTTGGATCGAAGTGAGCGATCACGGCACGGGCTTTCCCAAAGAAAAGCGCGAACGCTTGAAAGAACCGTTCCGGCGTGTTTCCGACGCGCGTTCGACGCCGGAAGGCAAACTGGGCGCTGGTTTGGGATTGGCGATCGTTGATCGAATCGCGCGATTGCACGGTGGTACGGTCGATTTGCTCAACACGCCACGCGGCGGCGCATTGGTGCGGGTCGTGCTCTCGCGAAAAACCAAAGAAGAGAAAATTGATTAGCCGCGCCGATCGTTTCGAGGCGGCGGTTTATTTTTTCTTCTTTTTGATTTTGATCAAATAGCCGCGGCATTTTTTGCTGCCGCAGAGACAAATATAGTCTTTACGTTCTTTTTTGGTCAGCTTACCTTCTACGGAGAGCTTATAGTCGTATGAGATTTCGTCGCCTTCTTTGATGTTTTTGATGGCTTGAATGAAAACGCGGTCGTCCTCGTCTTCGTAAGATTCACAATTTGGTTTACACGAATGATTGATCCAGCGCGCGGCATTGCCATTGATGCCGCCGTTGATAACGGTGCCGTCGGAAAGCTCGAAGAAGAAGGTATGCGCCGGATTATCGGGATCGCTCGGCGGCAGCTCAAGCGCCTCGTCCCAAGTCATGCGCTTACCTTTGTATTCAATGATCGATGTTCCTTTGGCAATGTCGGCGGCGGCAAAAACACCGCGTCCATGGATGGGCGAATTGCGAACACGGCACAGTGGCGTATTCTTTTTGACGGTTTTCTCTTTTACGGTTTTTGCCATGATTCGGTAAATAATGAACGGGACAGAAAAGATATGGAGTGAGACAATAACACGTTATTAAAAATTTTGCTCAGTTTCTCCGTCTATGCCAAGTCACTTTAGCCGGATCGTACACGATGCGTTTACCGCGGGTTGGACGGTGGTTACGCCAAACAATCGCTTGGCGCGGCGGTTACGGTCCGCGCACGATATGCGGCAAAAAGAAGCGGGAAAACGCGTGTGGCAAACGGCGGCGATATTGCCTTGGTCGGCATGGATCGACGTCTTATGGCAACGGTTGTCGGCAAAAACAGTTTTGTCACGCCGCATTGACGCTCAGGCGAGCAGGATGCTATGGGAGCGCGTCGTCCGTGAGGATGGCGTCGGGGATATCCCCTTATTCGCGCCGGAAAAAGCCGCGGCATTGGCGCAGGATACATGGCATCATTTGCACGAGTGGCGCGCCGACGATCACGTCCCGTGGCGATACTGGTTGAACGGTACGTCAGCGACGGTTGATGTCGTGAGTTTTGCGCGTTGGGCGGAGCATTATTGGCAAATATTGACTGACGATCGGCTGGTTGACGAAGCGATGATGGTCGATGAGTTGGCGCGATACGCGGCGTTTTTATGCGAAGCAACGAGCGAACCAATTATGCTGGCGGGCTTCGTCGAATATACACCGAAGACATTAAGAACCGTCAAAGCGTTGCGCGCGGCGGGAATGCTCATACACGAATGCGACGTGTCGGAGCTTTTGCTTGCCGACATGGGGTCAGCGGCATACTTTGAGGCGGCGACGCAGCGCGATGAATTGCGGCAAGCGCTGAGTTGGGCGTGGGCGCATTGCGAGCAAGACCACGAGCGACAAATTGCGATTATCGTTCCTGATCTGGGCGAGCGCGTTCATGAAATACGTCGATGTGTCGATGATCTGATTCCGAAACCAGAGCGTTGTAACGTCTCATTGGGCGAACCGCTGGCAGATTGGTTGCCGGTACGCGCCGCGCTTGATTTGTTGACGTTGTTTTGCTATGCGTTGCCGGTCGGGCGCGTCGCGGCATTATTGCAGTCGCCGTATTTACCGGGTGACGTGTCGTTGCGGATGGCGCGCGCCTCGCTGGAGCGCGAATGGTTGTCGCGCGGTTTGTACGAAATCGGGTTTAATGATGTCGTACAAGGGTTGCGACATGTAGACACGCAATTGTATCGCCAGTGGTCGGAAGTAAAAAAAAGAGATATCGAAGTTCTTCCTCTAAGCGCCGCGCCGAGCGCGTGGGTTTCGCATTTATTTGCTTTTTGGTCGGCATTGGGTTGGCTTGCTGATCGATCGTGTGACAGCATCACGTATCAGGCGATTGAGTCTTGGCAGAAATGCGTCGAGTCTTTGGTGTTTGTCGAGCCTGTCGCGCCGCAATTATCGCGCGAAACATTATTACGCGCTTTGACACAACAAGCAACGATGACTTTGTTTCAACCGCAGGATCGCGGCGCATCGATACACATCATGGGAATGTTGGAAGCCATAGGGTTGCCGTTTGACGCATTATGGGTGTGCGGTCTCAACGCGCAATCATGGCCGCCGCCGATCAAACCGCATCCTTTGTTACCGTTGGCGTGGCAACGTCGGCAAAAGATGCGCGTCGCCGATATTGAACACGCGCGTGAGTACACGGAGAAAATACAGGCGCAATGGTTACGCGCCGCGCCGGACGTAATAATGAGTTTTGCGCGACGGGAAAACGAAACGACCGACTTATCGCCTGCGCCGATATTGCGGAGTTTGCATCGGCATGTCGCCGATTATCCGCCGCTCCCGAGTAAGATTGCGGATACGCCGCCGCAATGGCGTATAGAAAAAGTACACGATGAGCGCGCGCCTCAGGTCCTTCGCAATCGAGATAAAATCATCGAGTATGTCAGTCGTGGCAGCGGTGTGGTTGCTAATCAGAGCGACTGCCCGTTCAGAGCGTTCGCCTATTCGCGTTTATGTGTCAGAGATTTTCCAGAGATTGGGAAGGGCTTGAGCGCAATGGATCATGGTTCGTTATTACATGAAAGTTTGCGCAATATCTGGAAGAAACTACAAACGCAAAAGGCGTTGCTGGAGATCGATGAGCGCGCTTTGCGTAACGTGATTGCGGATGCTTATACGCAAGCGTTGACAAAGCCCGATCTACGCCATTTGCGCAGGTTACCGAAACCTATTATGAATGCGGAGCGGGATCGCATGTATCGCCTATTGGAGAACTGGCTTGCGTTGGAGAAAGAACGTAAACCGTTTTCGATATTGCATTTGGAGAAAGAAGTTACTTTGTCGCTCGCCGCGATGATTCTTTGTTTCAGAATAGACCGTATTGACGAAATCGAAAGCGATCACGAACAGCCCGCCATGGCAATCATCGACTACAAGACGGGACATCCCGAGTCGACCAAAAGATGGTTTGACGACAGACCGACGACTTCCCAAATTGGGCTTTATGCCTTGGCGTGTCAGGAAAATTTACCAATGGAAATCGGCGCAGTTGCTTATGCGCATATTCGCGACGACCGAATCAAATTGGTAGGCGCTCAACAAGAGGACGTCCCCGCTTTTTCTGGCTTACCTGATTTATCGATATTAGGAATGCAAACATTCGACGAAGTGGGGGAACGATGGCGCATGATATTTTCTGCTTTGATCGAGGGTTTTCTTTCTGGAGACGCGCGCGTATCGCCACGCGCGCCCCAAGTATGCCGATATTGCGGTTTACTACCGTTCTGCCGTGTCGGGGAAATCGACGACGAGGAGGAGGAAGGAATGAACGATGACGTATAACGATGATCGTTTGCGCGAAGAAGATATCAGAACGCGCAAAAACGCGCTCGATATCCGGCAATCGTTTCTGATACAAGCGCCTGCGGGTTCGGGAAAAACCGCGTTGTTGATCCAACGTTATCTAGCGTTGTTGGCGCATGTCGCGCAACCGGAACATATTTTGGCGATGACTTTTACGCGCAAAGCCGCCGGAGAAATGAACAAGCGAATACTTGAGGCGTTACGTGCGGCGCGTGAAGGTGGTCCGGTGGATAACGATTATGATAAACAAACGCGCCATTTGGCGGAAGCGGCGCTTGCGCAAGATGTTAAACAAGGATGGCGGTTGATCGAACAGCCGTCGCGTATCAATGTGATGACGATAGACGCATTTTGCATGCGCATCTTGCGGCAAACCCCGATTCTCAATCGGTGGGGTATGTTTCCTCGGGTCAATGAATCGCCGCAAACACGTTTCGCCGATATCATCGACGAAGCGCTGTGCGAAGCCGATGCGGAAGAAGCCAAGGCGTGGGAAACGATATTAGGTACACTGGATAATAACGCGGTGGCTCTGATAAAGAATCTGGAACAATTATTGGCTAAGCGTGAACAATGGCTTCCGATTTTTTATCGGCATGACTTGACGGAATTTCGCGCTTTGTTGGAACAGACGCTGACTGAAGAAATCACGCAAGAATTGAGTCACACCAAAAAACGATTGCTCGCAGTATGTCCGGCATCAATGTTTTCATTGATGCGTAATATCGCCAAGCGGATAGAGGAAAACGAAAAATCACCTGATGCCAAATTGGAGGCGTTGGTCAGAACTTTGACGATCTGCGCCGAACGCGGTGAATTGCCCGAAGTTCGGCAAGATGAATTGTGCCATTGGAAAATATTAGTGGATTGGTTGTTGAACAAAAAGGGCAAGCCAAGAAAGACGTTAACAAGAAATGAGGGGTTTTTCTCGAAGAAAAAAGGCAATGACGCCGAAAAAGAGGCAATGCGTGATTTCCTCGATACGATGCTAGACGAAAACATCGCATACCGATTACACAGAATTCGTTTGTTACCGTCAAATATGTACAGTGAGCAATCATGGAAATTGGTAGAAGCATTATTATTTATTTTGCTGCGTCTTTATGCGCGCTATCAAACGAACTGCGCGCGTGATGGCGTCATCGATTTTACCGAGGTATTACTTTCGGCATTGAACGTATTGATCCCTCAAAATGAAAATATGCCGAGCGACCTTTTGCTTTTGCTCGATATGCGCATCGAGCATTTATTGATTGATGAGTTTCAGGATACTTCGATCGCCCAGAAAAGATTGATAGAAGCATTGATTTCTGGTTGGCAGCCGGATGATGGTCGCACGTTGTTTGCCGTGGGCGATCCGATGCAATCGATTTATCAGTTCCGGCAAGCGGAGGTTGGTATCTTCCTTGAAGCACAAGAGAATAAGAAAATTGGCGACGTTCCATTGAGAACATTGTCGCTAACACGTAATTTCCGCTCGGATGCACGTTTGGTCGATTGGTGCAATGACGTTTTTTCCGATGTTTTTCCTCAAGACAGTAACGCGTTGAGCGGGGCGGTGGTGTTTCAACGGTCGGCGCATGAGCGCAAGGCGAAGGCAGCAACGAGAGCGGCTTGCGTGGAATTATTTACCAACGAAAAAGAAGAAGCCGGTTATATCGCCGAGCAGGTGGAAATTTGTTTAAAGCGAGAAAATGGCAATATCGCCCTGTTGGTTCGTTCGCGCTCACATTTGCGAGCGATATTGCCGGCGCTGCGTGAACGTAATATTGATTTTTCTGCGGTAAATCTCGACAAGCTAACGCAACGCGGCGTAATCAGCAATCTGGCGATGCTGACACGGACACTGATTCAGCCGAATGATGAAATTGCGTGGATGACGGTATTACGCGCGCCATGGTGTGGATTGATGTTGGAAGACTATGTGGCGTTAGCGCGGGCGCGTATTGCTAATTGTGGAGACGATGAAAATAAAAAACGAGACTGGCGCGAAACGATTCACAATTACGATGCGATCAAAACATTGAGCGAAGATGGGCAAAAACGCTTGTCGTTTCTATTGCGAGCGTGGCGCGCTGCGTATGAAAACGCGAATGCGCAACGATTGACGACGCGTGTTTACGATTTATGGTTAAGGCTAAACGGAGATTCGTGCATCGATGATGCGGACGAACGTTTTGCCGCCAAACTTTTCTTCGACACGTTAGAGGTGTTTGAGACGAGTAACGATAGATACGATTGGTCATTGTTCATGGAGCGTCTCGATTCGGTATTCCTGCCTGAAAATGAGCATCTCGAATCGAGTCGCCGTGTCAAAGTGATGACCTTGCACCAAGCGAAAGGTCTGGAATTCGATGTCGTAATGATTCCTTGCCTGACACGCAGCACAAGGAAAGATGAATCGTCGTTATTGCGTTGGAGACAAAGAGCCAATGGACTATTATTGGCGGCGCGAGAAACAGAGCAAGTCAACCAGGAAGCGACGCTGGGCAATTATTTGAAAGCGCTTGCCGCTGAAGAGCAAAGCAATGAACTGATTCGTTTGATGTATGTCGGAGCAACGCGCGCGCGCGATTATTTACTTTTGACGGGCGTATTGGAGGTAGAAAAAACCGACGATCAAGAAAACTGGCGATGGAAAGAACCGCCTGCCGGATCGATGATGGCGCTTGGATGGCAGGCGTTGCGTCGTATCAATGCGCTGCCCGCGCCAATATCCGGCGATGATGGCATGGATGTCGACGCGGGGCGAGACAAACCATTTACATTGCCTTTATTGCGTTTATCTTTCGAAGCCTTTTCGCAATATGTGTCGAATGAACGCGTATCGGATAAACCCATAATAGGCGATACCGACGACAAACATTCTCCTGATTTTCAGTTGACATTCAATATCGAGAATTATGTGTCTCGACAAATCGGAATATTGGTTCATCGTCGTTTGGCGAGTGTCGGTATAGCCGGTGGCGAGACATTGCGGGATTGGTTATTCATTGACGAAGGGAAACAACGGCGATTGTTTGCGCAAGAGCTGGTCGAATTGGGCGTACCTGAAACATACCTTGACAAGGCAATAGCGCGCGCGTTTCGTGTGATGCGTGGCGTGACTGGTGATGCGTTTGCGCAATGGATGCTCGATCCGGCGCGCGAGGACGCGCATAATGAATGGACATTGAGTATGGACGAAGGTAAACTGATACGTATCGACCGCTATTTCATCGACCAAGGCATACGCTGGATTATCGACTACAAGATTACTGACACGGTGGCGACGGGCGAGGATTTGGAAACGTGGCTTGACGGGCAAGCGCAGAGATATCGCGGACAATTACGTAACTATGCGACGTTTTTGCGGACTATAGGGGATATGCCCTTGAAGACCGTGCTTTATTTCCCATTGTTGCAACGGCAAGTAGAAGTAGTAGTAGATTGATGAGATTTGATTATCCCACGCTCTTTTTATCTCTATAAAGTTTATAGCGATAACCGACCCACAATAATAAAATCCAGAACGGCAGGATCATCACCGATACGCTGTTCCCGCGTATTAGCATCATCAGCCCCTTGCCGAGTTCGCCGGAAGCAATCAATCGATATGGTTCGACACCTGGCATCAGCATCAGAATCACCAGAATCAAACCCATGAAAGCAATGCAAACATAATTATCTAACGGATAAGCAATGGATTTGAATTTTGTTTTGATGCCTTTGCGTTCTTGGGCGGCGCGGAATTTCAAATGCGCCAGACTGATCATTGCCCAATTGATCACCAGCGCGGCGACGACCAGCGACATCAATAAACCGAGAGCTTCTCGTGGAATCATATAATTGATGACGACGCAAATCAGTGTCGCCAGCGACGACAACACTATGGCAAATACCGGTACGCCTCGTCTGTCAACTTTCATCAAAAATTTCGGACTATTTCCTTGTTGCGCCAGACCATAGAGCATCCGGCTATTGCAATAAACGCTGCTGTTATAAACGGATAACGCCGCTGTCAGGATAACGAAGTTGAGAATATGCGCGGCGGCTGGGATACCGATTTGCGAAAAAATCAAAACGAAGGGGCTGTTACTGTAATCGCTGCCGCCTTGTCCAATGATTTCCACCAGTTGATTCCAAGGATACAACGCGACAAGCACGGTGAGCGCGCCGATATAGAAAATAAGAATTCGGTAGATCACCTGATTGATTGCGCGTGGAATGGTAATATCAGGGTTGCTTGCTTCTGCGGCGGTAATGCCGACTAACTCCAGCCCTCCGAACGAAAACATAATAATGGCAATCGCCATGATCATGCCCGTCAAGCCCATCGGGAAGAAACCGCCGTGCACCCAAAGATTACTTATGCCGGCTTGTTCACCGCCGGTTTGCGTGATGAGAAGATAAGAGCCGAGCGCAATCATGCCGATAATGGCAACTATTTTGATGATGGCAAACCAAAATTCCATTTCGCCGTAAAAGCGCACGCTGGCAAGATTGATCGCGTTGATCAACAAAAAGAATACGACTACCGAGACCCAAGTCGGGATTTGAGGACACCAGAACTGTACATACATACCAACTGCGGTCAATTCTGCCATGCTGACGAGCACATACAACACCCAATAATTCCAACCCGATAGGAAACCAGCGAAATTACCCCAATATTGGTACGCAAAATAACTGAATGAACCGGCGACCGGCTCTTGTACGATCATTTCTCCGAGCTGACGCATGATTAGAAAAGCGATCGAACCTCCGATGGCATAACCTAAAATCATCGCCGGTCCCGCCATTTTCATCACACTGGCGGAGCCGAGGAAAAGTCCTGTACCGACTGCGCCGCCAAGCGCGATCAACTGAATGTGGCGATTTTTGAGCGCTCGCCGGAGTTGTCCATAATGCCCTGTTTCCATGTTTTGCTCGTAAAATCAATTAGGGAATTTGTGTCGTGGGATATCAAAATACAAATTTTGAAAAACAAAAAGATCACTCAGCGATGAGAGCAACTTTGCTCACCGGATTTTACCATTTGTTTTCTAATACCACCCAAAATTTTTGCCAATGGCTATAAAAAATAGCTAAAACGAGGGCGGATTTCGGCAATATGGGAATAAACGTCGGTGTTCTCTAGGATAGGGTTGCCTGATATCGAACGAATTGGACGAGATCGGATTCGTCTTCGGATGGGCGGTAGGTAGTCTTGGGGCAGAAGCGGCAATAGCCAATAAACCGCGAAAAGAAAAATCAGCGCGCGCATACATATTTAAAGCAGAGGCAGAAAACATCAAAAACTAATATCTGGAGATGGTGAAACGATGGTTTACGCTAACGTCAGATGTTATTTCTATCCGCGCGACGGCATTTTCGATTTCATCTTCCCCTGAACTGCGCGTTGGCGGTGTAGATCGGTCTCGGCGCTTCCGGTACTGTCATCACACGCGGCAAGGTGTTTTATCCGCGCCGTTCGGACTGCTCAATGCCGTGACGGAAGAACGCAACGGACGTTATCCAGCGCGCGATGCGCCGGACAATCATAGGTCAAAAATCAAACACTACCTGTCTTGATGATCGGCGGTAATGTTTTTTTGGGTTCACGTCTATGCGCAGCAACTAAGCCGGTACCGTTTCTGAAAAATAGGCATGGATTTCATCTGCCGTATCATGTCCGTTTTTGACGCAATCACCCAGCGCAATGCCGCCGCGCCAGTTGGCGCAGAAGAAGACGCCGCGATGTGTTTTTTTCGCGGCATCGATACGCTGAATCCGTTGCAGATGCCCAAACGTATATTGTGGAATCGCGCGCGGATGGCGGTAAATTTGCGTCCACAGCGGCGGATTTTTGATGTGGATCAGCCGAGACAAATCGCGTTCCATAATTTGTTGCAGCGTTTCGTCGTCCTTGTAGGGTAATTCGGGATGGCGCATACCACCGATAAAAGTAGTCAACACGGCATGATCGCTGTTGGCACGATACGGGAACATCGAACTGGAGAACAGTGAACCGAGTATATTAAGACCTTCCGAGCGTGGCACGAGAAAGCCGAAACCATCGAGTTGATGAGCGATGTCGTCGCGCTTCCATACGCTGATTAAAGTGGCGACCGGCGCATAGGAAATAGCTTTTAACGCGGCGGCGGCGTCTTCGGCAAACGGCGCGAGCAATGCCGACGCGACATCGGCAGGTGCGGATAAAACAACCGCCGCAGCGCGCCATTCTTTGTTTTCGTTATTACGTTTACCACGCACGATCCATGTGCCGGATGCTTCGTGTTGAACACTTTCGATAGATGTTTCGAGTTGCACGTCGTTCAGTGATTTTGCCAGAGCGTCGGTGAACGTTTGCATACCATCTTTGAATGAAAAACTTTTTGCTTCGTTTTTTGATTTTTCTGCCTTGAGTTTGCGCTCACGCGCGCCCAATATCGCGCCGCGGATTAAGCTGCCATAGCGTTGTTCCAACGCGAACAATTTGGGAAACGCCGCTTGCACCGAAAGCACTTCGGGATCGCCCGCGTAAATACCAGAGACGAACGGACCAACCGCGTATTCCAGAAATTCTTCGCCCAAACGCCGACGCACAAACCCGGCGACGCTTTCCTCCATTTCCGGCGAGGAGCGAGAGATGAACGGCTCACGCAAAAGTCCAAGTTTGGTCGCGTAAGAGAAGAGCGGTGTTCCAAAAAATGTCATGGGTGACATTGGCATCGGGATCAGCCGTCCGCCGCGAACGATGAAGCGACGGTCAGCGATCTTATTCGCGCCAAGCCGTTCTTCGCGGATACCAAGATCGTCGAGTAACTCGTTGATCAGCGGTGTGGTATCCAATCCACTGTTGGGACCCGATTCCCAGAGAAAACCATCGCGCCTCCCCGAACCGATAGCGCCGCCAGCGCGATTCTCTTTTTCGAGAACAGTGACGGCGTGTCCTTGTTTTTTCAGTCGATAAGCGACGGTCAAACCAGAAAGACCAGCGCCGATCACAATAACGTTTTTGGTAGGTTCGCTATTCATTTTGCGAGTTTAGTCGTGTCTAAAAGCAGATTACATCAAGATACTGCCGAAAGATCAAGGGGTCGACAAGGTCATAACCACGCCTGTCGAGTCTGGCTTTTCTGTAAGCGGTTGGGATGTATCGAGAATTTCAGCTTCGGCGCGCAAGATGGCAAGACTCAATTCTTGATACGAGCGCGATTGAGGATTGAGCATCGCAAGTAAGGTTTTCCAATATTGCGCAGCAGCGGCGTAATTACGAGCTTCATAAGCGGCGCTGCCCGCCATCTCAAGCACCATAGGATTGTCCGGCGCAAGTTCTACGGCGCGATTCACCAATTCTTGTGGACGACCTCGAAATACGCCGCCTTGTTGCATTCCGATAGCTTCGGCGAGTTCGCAAAGCACGATGGGATCGTTGGCAACTTTCGGCGACGCAACGATAGCTTTTTCAAAGGCGGCGGATGCTTCGCTGAAATGATTGGCTTCCATTTCAGTCCGCGCAAGGAATACCCAAGCGCGCGCATCGTTCGGATTTGCCGCTAAATGCGTTTGTAACGACTGTACCATCGTATATTGATCATGATCATCGCTATCCATGACCTCGAATGTTTGAATGTTTCCGACTTTCAAATAAAGAGAAATCGCCAATATCGGCACTAATCCCATGACGACCCAACCGATTTTTCGTTTGGATGCCGACAATTCATAGTGGAGCGATTGCGTTTGAATCGTTTTATCGTTCTCTACTTCAGAAAGTAGGCGGCGATTCAATTCGGCTTTGGCTTCTTCATAATTTTTTTCCGACAAACGCCCTAATGCGAAATCGTCGGTAAGCTGGGAAAGTTCGTCTTGATAGACAATGAGATTGGAAACGTCCTCGTCGATACCTTGTTCGATAGAGGGGGTCGTAAACAAACGAGGACCGATCCAGACCAACGTCAGGATAAGCATCAAAATACCAGTGACAAAGAAAAGATAAAAAGCAAATGGAGTCATAACGTTACATGGTTTTGATCAACTATCATTGACGACAAAATATCAAGATCGTCCGCCGCGACCCGCGCAAACAAAAACAATAAAGACACCACGCAAAAAACATCCGAATATGACAATCCAAAAATCACGCGATGTATTTTCGGAGGTGTCCACTATCATCACATCTTGTTGAGAGAAAATCATTGTCAAACAAGTGACTCTTTAATAAAAGAAAAGATTATTCTCAGGGTGTAACATCATGGCAGTATCGTTGTTGTATTTACAAAGCGTTATGCAATAAGATCAACTGCTGCGCAACATTATTTCAAATCCGCGTTCAAGTTTGCCTGCGCCGCCGCCAATGACGCCATATTGGCAACACGGCGTACTGTCGCTGACGGCGTTAGAATATGAATCGGCGCGTTGACACCGAGTAAGATGGGTCCAATAGTCACGTTATTGCTGCCGGTAATCTTGAGAAGGTTAAACGAAATATTGGCGGAATCAATATTAGGCATCACCAAAAGATTTGCCGATCCGGTAAATTTTGCATCAGGGAAAACGCGCGCGCGCACTTCTTCGCTTAACGCCGCATCGCCCTGAATTTCGCCCTCGACATCCAGTGTCGGATTGAGTTCCTGAAGCAACGCCAGTGTGTCGCGCATTTTTTTTGCCGTGGGCCAATCGCTGGTGCCGAAACTGGAATGCGATAACAACGCGACCTTCGGTTCGATACCAAAACCTTTGACTTCTTTGACTGCCATCAAGGTAATCTCAGCAAGCTCTTCCGCAGTTGGGTCACGATTGATATAAGTATCGGTAATGAATAGAGTTTGATTTTGCAATATCACCGCATTCATCGCCGCGTAGGTCTTTACATCGGTTTTGGGCCCTATGATCTGGTCGATATAACGCAGATGGCGCATGTATTCGGTGACCAACCCGCATACCATTCCGTCGGCTTCGCCGCGCCGTATCGCCATTGAACCGATCAATGTCGGACGCCGTCGCACTTCCAGCTTTGCATACGCGGGGGTAACGCCCTTGCGTTGCGTCAACCGGTAATATTCGTCACAGTATTCATCGAAACGACGGTCACTTTCGATGTCGATGATTTCGAAATCCACACCGACTTTGATACGCAGTCCTAAAAGCGCGATACGTTGTTCAATCACATGTGTACGCCCGATTAAAGTGATGTCGCATACTCGGTCATCGCGCAGCAATTGCGCCGCGCGTAACATACGCTCCTCTTCGCCTTCGGCAAGCACGATACGGCGCCGCGTCGCGCGCGCCGCATCGAATACCGGCTTCATCATAAAGCCGGAGTGATAGACGAACGCGCGCAGTTTTTCCTGATAGGCCTCGAAATCTTTGATCGGATATAAAGCGACGCCCGTATCCATTGCCGCTTTGGCGACCGCAGGCGCAATACGCAAAATCAAACGGGGATCAAACGGTTTGGGGATCAGGTATTCTCGACCGAAATGGAGATTCTTGATGTTATAAGCAGCTTCAACGATATCGGATTGTTCCGCCATCGCCAAATCGGCAATCGCGTACACGCAGGCGGTTTTCATTGCGTCGTTGATCTGCGTCGCTCCGACATCGAGCGCGCCGCGAAAGATAAACGGGAAACATAATACGTTATTGACTTGATTCGGATAATCGGAACGTCCGGTGGCAATCACCGCGTCGGGGCGTACTTCTTTGACTAATTCGGGCAAAATTTCCGGTTCGGGATTCGCCAGCGCGAAAACCAAAGGTTTGTCCGCCATCGATGGCAACCACTCCGGTTTCAGCACCCGTCCCGCCGATAACCCCAAAAAAATATCCGCGCCTCCCAATACTTCGGGCAGCGTTCGCTTATCGGTTTTTTGCGCGTAATATGCTTTGATTTCGTCCATATCGATTTCGCGCCCTTCGTAAACCACACCGTGAATATCGCATACCCAAATATTTTCTTTTTTCGCGCCGAGCAACTCAAGCATTTTCAAACAAGATAATCCTGCCGCGCCGGCGCCGGAGCAAACGATACGAACATCTTCAATATTTTTATTGACGACACGCAAACCGTTGATTATCGCCGCGCCTGCAATGATCGCCGTGCCGTGCTGGTCGTCGTGGAACACGGGAATTTTCATTCGTTGCCGGCATTGCTCCTCGATGAAAAAACATTCGGGCGCTTTGATGTCTTCCAAATTGATGCCGCCAAAAGTTGGTTCGAGCGCGCAAATCATATCGACTATTTTTTGCGGGTCGGTTTCGTTGAATTCGAGATCGAAACAATCGACATTAGCAAAATTTTTGAACAATACCGCTTTGCCTTCCATGACTGGTTTGCCCGCCAGCGGTCCGATATTTCCGAGGCCGAGTACGGCGGTTCCGTTCGTCACTACGGCGATCAGATTGCCGCGCGCTGTCAAATTCCATGCTTCTTCCGGCGATTTTACGATTTCATCGCAGGCGACGGCGACACCAGGCGTGTAAGCCAACGCCAGATCGCGTTGAGAAACCAATGCTTTGGTTGGAACGACTTCGATTTTTCCAGCAATCGGCTGACGATGATAGGTCAGCGCCGCGTCACGAATATTCGCATTAGACATGATACAAAATCCTCGAAATAATTGTTATTGACCGAAAGGGAGTAAAAACATTGCCATCGCTATCGACGTCGGAACGATGGCGGCGGCAAAAAGTTTGAGCGGATTGACTGAATCGTCTTCAAAGCAATTTTTAAGGATGGCGATACCGGCAGGATTCGGCGCGTTGGCGATGACGGTCAAACCGCCGCCAGCAATCGCGCCGGAAACCAGCGCATATCTGAATGCAGCATCGGTGCCTTCAACCAGCGAGCCGAGATAAGTCAATGCCGCATTATCGGTAATTGCCGTCAATGCCGCCGCGCTCCAGAACAAAGTATGCGGCGTCAAACCGCCGAGCAAATCCTGAAGCCACCATACTTGCATCCCGCCCAACACAACCAAACCACCCAAAAAGAAGGCGACCATCATGCTTTCGCGCAACATCAATGTTGCGTTTTGAAATTGAGGATACGCCGTAGCGAGGCCGAGGGAAAACAGTAGCAGAGGAATAAAAATTACCGGATGATGCGCAAAGAAAACGATTCCCGCGAGAAGATGAAAATAGATGATTTTAATGATCAGCGGAATCGGAATTTCGTTCGATGTAATATGTGTGGCGTGCCAAATAATATCTTTTCGGCAAATATAAGAAACCATTGCCGCGTTGATTATCACCGCGATTACTGAGCGCCAGCCAAACATGGACAACATGAAGCCGAGGTCCCAATTCCATGGTCCGGCAACCATCAGAATCGGCGGCGCGGCATAAGGCGTCAACACGCCGCCGATGGAAACGTTGACAAACAGCGCGCCGACAGTCAAATACTTCACGCGTTGCGGCATCGCTTGCGATAAAACCGTGTCGCGCAACATCAGCGCCGCCAACGTCATTGCCGCCGGTTCGGTGATAAAAGAGCCAAACAACGGAATCACCGATAGCGTCAGAAAATACAGAAGCAGTGATTTGTCTATCGGCAGATGCTGCGACAACTTATGCGCCAGCCAGCGAACCACGTCACGCGCCGAAGTTGTGATCGGTCGGCTTGCCGCCACCACCATGATCGAAAAAACGAACAAAGGCTCGGTAAAATTTCGTCCCTCGATGTATTTCAGAGCATCGTTTTGCCCGAGATGGAAGAACATAACAACGACCATGATGCCCGCCCACAAACCGAACACCACCTCTACTTCGCCGAGCAAATGCCACAATCCCATATGCGTAGGAAAACGATGCCCTAGATGCGCGAAAAAACTCGACGAGAATGTATGGATTACTGCTAATCCAAACAATGTCGTAGCAATAATCTGCATTGTGCTGGGGTTCATGTGCGATTTCTTTGCATAACAACGGCAAAATCATATCTGGTAAGGCGACACTATAAAACAAGCTCGCTTCCTTTCCAAACTGAATAGAGAAGCGATAAAGATATAAGCATAAAGTCATCTAAAAACGTAACGTATCCCAAAGGGGCATTCCAGAGCGGAAATGCAAGGCAACGACGTTATCTCACATATAACGTATCCATGATGAAATAGAATAAAAACCTTGCTTACGGTACAATGCTGCCTCACTGCGGAGAGATGGATGAGTGGTTTAAGTCGCACGCCTGGAAAGCGTGTTTAGGGTAATACCCTAACGCGGGTTCGAATCCCGCTCTCTCCGCCACATCATCATCCCAAGCCGTCCGGTAACGTCCACCGTGGCGGCTTTTTCATAGAGGAAATCAGATTTGATTGTCCATTAACGCCCAAAGAAATTCGTTGACATCCGTGAATTTTGGGTATACAAAATATGAATCAGGCATTCCCTCAAGGCGGGGATGTCAACCTCTATTGGAGGTCATTGCTGGCGTGATTATCTTCTGCCGTTTTTCGGTGGTGACTGCGATCACGCAATGAATAGATACAGCCGCAATATTTCTGCCGGTAAAAATTCTCGCGTTTGCTAATTTCTATCATGCGGGTTGATCCACCATCCTTGCGCCAGTCATAATCCCAATAGATCAACCCTTGATAACGCGCCGCCGCGCGATGACCGCAGCTATTGACTTGCTGCATGTTCTTCCAGCGTGAAACGCCTAGCGAACTGGTCATCACAGGATAGCCGTTCTCATACGCATAAAGCGCGGCGCGTTCAAGGCGCATATCGAAACACGCAGCGCAACGAATCCCGCGTTCGGGTTCGTGTTCCATCCCCTTCACACGCGCAAACCAGTTTTCGCAGTCGTAATCAGCATCGACGAACGATACGCCGAGCTTTTCAGCGAAACGGATGTTTTCGCTTTTACGCCGCTCATACTCTTCGCGTGGATGGATATTGGGGTTGTAATAGAAAACGGCATAGTTGATACCGGACTCCAGCATTGCTTCCATTATTTCACATGAGCATGGCGCGCAACAGGAATGCATCAGCAACCTGCGGTGTCCGTCGGGCAGCAATAACCGTTGGCGTTTGAGATGGACCCCGTTGTTCGTAGCGGACATCATGTTTTTGAAATGGTACGGACGATCAAACTGGCGAATCGAGACCCAAACAGTCCGCGATCATCGGCAGCAAATCATCGATGCTCGCGGAGCAATAAAACGACCTGAGGTCTCCCTGAAAAATTGCCGCCCAATGAGGGATGCTTACCACGATGGTTTGCTTCATCACAATAACACGCGCTCGATACCGCCTTGGTTCACTTTTTCGACGTAATCGCGCATCCAGTGTTCACCGAGCAGGTGGCGGGCGAGTTCGACGACGACGTAATCGGCGCGTGTTTTGGCGTCGTGGTTGAAACGTGACAGCCCTTGCAAACACGACGGGCATGATGTCAATACTTTGACTTGCCCTCTGAAATCAGAGGCGCGGATCAGGGAGGTGTCCTGCCGTAATTCTTCCTCTTTGCGGAAACGCACTTGCGTCGATACATCGGGGCGCGTCGTCGACAATGTTCCTGATTCGCCGCAACAGCGGTCGTTCAGTTTCACGCCCTTGCCGATCAGACTGCGCACGACTTTCATGGGATCGTAGCTTTTCATCGGCGAGTGGCATGGGTTATGGTAAAGATAGCGCGTATCTTGCCCATCTTCGATCTTGACGCCCTTTTCCATCAGATATTCATGAATATCGAGCAAACGGCAGCCCGGGAAAATTTTGTCGAATTCATAATGCAGCAACTCATGCAAACAAGTGCCGCAGGAGACCAGCACGGTCTTGATATCGAGATAATTCAGCGTGTTTGCCATGCGATGGAACAACACACGATTACGCACGATCATGGATTCCCCGACCTCTTTGCTGCCGACGATGATCTGCGGATAGCCGCAACACAAATAGCCGGGCGGTAACACGCATTGCACGCCGATTTCGTAGAGCATCGCCTGCGTCGCCAGCGCCGTTTGCGAGAAAAGACGCTCGGAACCGCAGCCCGGAAAATAAAACACCGCTTCCGAATCTGCCGTCGTTTTATCGGGATTGCGCAAGATCGGCACGATTTTATCGTCCTCGATATTGAGCAGCGCGCGCGAAGTACGGAGCGGCACGTTGCCGGGCAGTGGCTTGTTGACGAAGTGGATGATTTCCGTTCTCAGCGGAGGCATGCCGACGGTGGCGGGCGGGCGTTTGGTTTGCCCTTGTATCAAATACGCGCGCCGCGCCAGATAATGCGCGGTGCGTTGCGCGCGGTAACCAATATCGATTACGAGACGTTTGAACAAACGAATCGCCAGCGGTTTTTTGAGATTGAGAAACATGATGCCAAGCGCCGCGCCCGGATTGAACGGTTTTTTCTTTTCTTTGCGCAAGAAATTGCGCATCGCAATCGACACGTCGCCAAAATCGATGTCGACCGGACAAGGCGGAAAACATTTATGGCACACCGTGCAGTGATAGGCGACATCGTACACTTCGTCGAACTGGCGCAACGAAATGCCGCGCCGCGTTTGTTCCTCGTAAAGAAACGCTTCGATCAATAGCGACGTTGCCAAAATCTTATTACGCGGCGAATACAAAAGATTGGCGCGCGGCACATGCGTCGAACACACCGGCTTGCACTTGCCGCAACGCAAACAATTTTTGATGTCTTGTGCGATTTTGCCGACATCGCTTTGTTCGAGAATCAAACTTTCATGCCCGATCAGCGAAAAGCTCGGCGTATAAGCGCGGGTCAAATCCGCCGGAAGATCGGGGCGGCGCAGCAGCTTGCCGGCGTTGAAATGCCCATGCGGATCGATTTTGGCTTTGTATTCGGCGAACGGCTTGATTTCTTCGTCGGAAACAAACTCGAATTTGGTGATCCCGATTCCGTGCTCGCCGGAAATCACGCCGCCCAAATCCTTGGCGAGATGAATGATCCGCTCGACGGCGGCGTTGGCGCGTTGCAACATCCCATAATCGTCGGAGTTGACTGGAATATTGGTATGCACGTTACCGTCACCGGCGTGCATGTGCAGCGCGACGAATACGCGACTGCGCAACACCTGTTCCTGGACATCTTTGCAGCGCGTCACCATCGGCGCCAACGTCAAACCGGCAAAGACGTCTTCGAGCGGTTCGCGCAATTCGATTTTCCACGAAACGACTTCCGTTTGATTTTGCAGCGACGGAAACGTCTCGTCGAGGCGGTCGTATAAGTCTTGCCAACGCGCGCGCACATTTTTCACCAGTTCGCGCGCCTCTTTCAATTTCTCTTGCAATAGTTCTGGCGGCGGTCGCAAATCAGGACGCTGATTAAACACCGCAGGCAAGGTTGGTTCGTCGAACGAATTCAACAGCGCGTCGCAAATATGCAATTTGTTTTCGAGCGAATACTCGATATTGATGCGTTCGACGCCATCGGTGTAGTCGCCGAGTTTTTCCAGAGGGATCACCACGTCCTCGTTGAGTTTGAAAGCGTTGGTGTGATGCGCGATTGCCGCTGTCCGCGAACGCTCTGCCCAGAAACGTTTGCGCTCATCGTCGGTCTTGGCGATGAACGCTTCGCCGCCGCGCGCTTGCGCGATGCGCACGATTTCTTGCGCGACTTCGGCAACGGTTTCCTCATGATCGCCGACGATATCGCCGAGAATGACCATATTTGGGCGACCGCGATGCGGCGCTTTGGTCGCGTATTTGACGGCTTTGACGTAGCGCATATCCATATGCTCAAGCCCCGCCAAACGCACGCCTTGCGGCGCGGCGTCGAGATAACGTTTGATTTCGACGATTGCCGGCGTCGCGTGCTGCGCCAACCCGAAAAATTCGAAACACAGCGTATACGTGATCGGCGGCATCGTATGCAACAAAAAACGCGCTGATGTGATGATGCCGTCGCATCCTTCTTTTTGAATACCGGGCAGCCCGTGCAAATATTTGTTGGTGACGTCCTTGCCCAATCCGGCTTTTCGGAACGCGCTGCCCGGAATGCGCAGAGTCTCCGCGCGAATCACGGTTTTTTTGTCGGGACGCAAATATTTCAGATCGAAAACCGCTTCGTCAACTTCGTGAATCTTACCGAGATTGTGATTGAGGCGCGTCACTTCCAGCCATTCCGCCGCTGGCGTCACCATTCGCCACGACACCAGATTGTCGATAGCCGTTCCCCATAAAACCGCCTTTTTGCCGCCGGCGTTCATCGCGATGTTGCCACCGATGCATGAAGCGTCTGCTGAAGTGGGATCGACCGCGAACACCAATCCGGCGGCGGCGGCGGAATTGATGACGCGCCTCGTGACCGCGCCTGCGCCGAGCGAGAGGGTCGGCGTCGTATCGTCATGTCCGTGCAGCGCTACTTTTTCGACAGACGAGATTTTGTCGAGCTTTTCGACATTGATGATCGCTGCGTTGGCGGTCAGCGGAATACCGCTGCCGGTATAACCCGTGCCGCCGCCGCGCGGAATGATCGTCAAGTCCAATTTGATGCACGCCTCGACGAGATCGCGCACTTCGCTTTCGGTGTCGGGAAACAGCACGACTGCCGGATATTCGATGCGCCAGTCGGTCGCGTCGGTCACGTGCGCGGCGCGCGCAAAACCATCGAAAGCGATATTGTCTTTATGGGTATGTTTCGATAGCTCGCGCAACGCGCGCTGCCGCATTTTTTGAGTCGCCGGAAACCAAGCCTCGAAGTCATCGATGGCTTTTTCCGACGCAGAGATCAATAACGCGACCCGTTCGGCGCGTTCGTGATCGTTGGCGCGGGAGGCGATACGTCGTTTTTCGATATCCCGCAAACGATGCCGCATTGCCTCGACCAGCATCGCGTGCCGATTCGGATTTTCCAACAAATCGTCTTGCAGGTAAGGGTTGCGCATCACGACCCAAATATCGCCAAGCACTTCAAACAACATCCGCGATGAACGACCGGTTTGCCGTTCGTTGCGCAGCGACTCGATCAACTGCCATGCCTGTTCACCCAGAATACGGATGACGATTTCCCGATCCGAGAATGACGTATAGTTATACGGGATTTCCCGAATGCGAGGCGCATCATCGATGGGTTCAAAACTTTGGGAAACGGGAAATTCAGACATGGCGCTGCAATCAAAAAAGCGAAAATCAATATTCTACTCTAAGGCATCAAAACGCGGATTGAAGCTGACGACGCGGAACAGTTGGGCGGGAGCCGACGAAACAAACGCCATGCTGTCAAAATGTTTGTGATTCATCCCGCGCGTTTTTGGTGATGGCGCGTAATCGTTGCCAAAACGTTACAACGCGCTTATAGATCGTGCAGTTCCCTATGTTCATGCTATGATCGAAAATCCGCAAAATTTCATATTTCTAAGGTTGTGACCATGGGCGTTTCTACTCTGTCCGATAACGAAACCGCTGTCCGAAAATCATCTTTGCTGGGCGAAATTTTGATCGCGCGCGGCAAACTGAATCAAACTTCTTTGGAGCGCGCGCAACGTTTGTTGAAAGATTCGCCGAACGGCAATCTTCAGAATATGCTCATGACGTTGGGGCTGGTCGCGCCGCTGGATATCGCCGAAGCGCTCGCCGAGCAGTACCACGTACCGCTGGTGCGCGCCGATCGATTCCCCGAATTGCCGGTGCTCGAGGAGCGCGTATCGTCGCGTTTTTTGCGCGAAGCCTGCGCGTTACCGTTGCACGAAACCGAAGACAAGCTGGTTTTGGCGATGATCGATCCGGGCGACGGATATACGATCGACGCGTTCGCAATGGCGACGGGCAAAACGGTGATTCCTTGCGTGGCGTTGCCGTCGGAACTGGAAGCGGCGTTGGAACGGCTTTACGGCGCCGGACGGTCGGCGGTCGGGCAAATTCTTGGCAGTGAAGCGGCTTTCGAAACGCAAGACGAACTGGGCTTCGACGCCGATGTGCAACAACTTAAGGATTTGGCGTCGGAAGCGCCGGTGATCCGATTGGTATCGTTGATCATCACCAACGCGCTGACGATGCGGGCGTCCGATATTCATATCGAACCATTTGAAGATCGGCTGATCGTGCGTTACCGGATCGACGGCGTGTTGCACGAAGTCGAATCGCCGCCCAAACGCTTGTCGGCGGCGGTGATTTCTCGCGTCAAAATCATCGCCAATCTCGATATCGCCGAACGGCGTTTACCGCAAGATGGGCGTATTCGTTTGCGTACGCAAGGTAAAGAAATCGATTTGCGTGTTTCGACCGTGCCGACGATGCACGGCGAATCGGTGGTGATGCGTATTCTCGATAAAGGCGGCGTCGCGCTGGATTTCGAGAAACTCGGTTTTTCCGGCAAGCCGATGGAACGATTTTTGTCGGCGTTGATGCAGCCGAACGGTATTTTGTTGGTGACCGGACCGACGGGTTCGGGCAAAACGACCACGCTTTATACCGCGTTGGATCGCGTCAATACGCCGGACGTGAAAATCTTGACCGTCGAAGACCCCGTCGAATATCAAATGCCCGGCATCAATCAGATTCAGGTCAAGCCGCAGATCGACCTTACTTTTGCCAACGCGCTGCGCTCCATTGTCCGCCAGGACCCGGATATCATCATGATCGGTGAAATCCGCGACTTGGAAACCGCGCAAATCGCCGTTCAATCGGCGTTGACCGGTCACTTGGTGTTGTCTACGGTGCATACCAACGACGCCGCTTCGACCGTGAACCGATTGCTCGACATGGGCGTCGAAGATTATTTGCTGACTTCGACGGTGGTCGGCATTCAAGCGCAACGGTTGGTGCGCACGCTCTGTTCCGCGTGCAAAGAACCCTACGTCGTGTTACCCGAAATGGTAGAAGAATTGGGATTGCGTCGGCTGGCGCCCAATCGAGAAAGAATCCAGTTGTGGCATCCGAAAGGCTGCAAAGAATGCTCGCACACCGGGTATATCGGGCGGGTTTGCATCCTCGAAGTGATGCTGATCACCGACGCGATACGGGCGTTGGTGATGCGGCACGCCACATCGGGTGAAATCAAAACGCAGGCGGTCGCCGACGGCATGATGACCATGTATGAGGATGGATTGCGTAAATCGTTGGCGGGCGTGACCACGATCGAAGAAGTGTTGCGGGCGACGCGAGAGAATTAATCATGCCGTATTACAGTTATAAAGCGGTTCGTTCCAGCGGAGAAGTAGCGACTGGCGTCATTGACGCGCCGAGCGAACACGATGTGGTCGAGCGATTGCGCGATCAGTCGCTGATGCCGATTTCCATTGCCGTCGGCACGATGGCGGCGGTGACGAAAAACGGGAAAAACGGCGCGGCGCGGCGGAGTGGTTGGTTCGTCTCGAAAAAAGTCGGCGCCGATCAAGTCATGTCGTTAACGCGCGAACTGGCGACATTGTTGCGCGCCGGTTTGCCATTGGATCGCGCGTTGGAAACGTTGATCGCGTTAGCCGAAGCGCCGCCGTTGGTTGCGTTGCTGCAAAACATCCGCGATGATGTGCGCGGTGGCAAGGCGTTATCCCAGGCTTTGGAAAAGCGCCCCGAAGTGTTTTCGCGGTTTTATATCAACCTCGTGCGCGCCGGCGAAGCAGGCGGCGCGTTATCGACCGTGCTGACCCGCCTTGCCGACGCGATGGAACGGAACAAAGAACTGCGCGAGTCCGTAAAATCAGCGATGATTTACCCGAGCATTTTAGTGGCTTTTTCCGTCGTCTCGATTATCGTGATTTTAGTGTGGCTGGTGCCGCAATTCGAATCGATGTTCAAACAAGCGAAAGGCACGCTGCCGGTGATGACGCAAACCGTCGTGTTCGTCGGAAATTTTACGAAAACGTGGTGGTGGGCGTTTCTTGGTGGCATCGGCGCGTTCATTCTATTTTTCCGCAGCCTTTTGAAAAAGCCGGAGTTTCGCGCCCGCTGGGATGCCTGGCTGTTGCGCCGCGCTCGCTTGGGCGACGTGATTTCGCGCTCGGAAACGGCGCGTTTCGCGCGCACTTTATCGACATTGTTGGCGAACGGCGTTACATTGCTTTCCGCGTTGAACATCACCAAAGAAACCATCGGCAACATGAAAATGGCGAGTGTGCTCGACAACGTGATTTTGGAACTGCGCGAGGGACGCGGGTTTGGGCGTCCGCTGGCGAATACCGGCGTGTACCCGAAATTGGCGACGCAGATGATCATAGTTGGCGAAGAAAGCGGGCAATTGGAAGAAATGTTGACGCGAGTCGCCGATATTTATGATCGGGAAGTGCAAGTCGCGATCAAACGTTTTTTGGCGTTTTTAGAACCCGTCATCATTTTGGCGCTGGCGGGCATTATTTTTGTCATCGTATTATCCGTTCTCTTGGGTGTAATCGGCATGATGGACTTGGTCGGCATGTGACGCGCCACGGATGAACGACATTGAAAGCAAACGGAGACCGAGGTGAGAAACCGGAAAGAAATGAAAGCAAGAATGTCTCAACGAGGCATGACGCTGATCGATATTATATTCGTGGTGGCGGTGATTGCCGTGGTGATGAACGTGGTGGCGAGCAATCTGGGCGAACGCGCCGATAAGGCGAAAGCCAGTGCGACATGTGACGCGCTACGGATAGACGACATTGAAAGCAAACGGAGATCGAAGTGAGAAACCGGAAAGAAATGAAAGCAAGAACGTCTCAACGAGGCATGACGCTGATCGAAATTATATTCGTGGTGGCGTTGATTGCCGTGGTGATGGGCGTGGTGGCGAGCAATCTGGGCGAACGCGCCGATAAGGCGAAAGCCAATGCGACGAGAGTCGAAATCCAGAATGTGGTCAACACGCTCGATTTATATAAACTGGAAGTTGGTCGTTATCCGACCCAATCCGAAGGCTTGCAGGCGCTGATCACCGCGCCGCAGGGCGCGGCGCGGTGGAATGGTCCGTATTGGAAGAAAAAGGAAATCCCCACCGACGCCTGGGGGACTGAATTCCGTTACATCGTGCCGGGCAAAAATGGCGCGCCCTTTGAAGTCATTTCGTTGGGCGCGGACGGTCAAGACGGCGGCGAAGGCGTCAATCGTGAGATTTCGAGCACTGATCCCATTTGATTTTGGAGCCTGTTGATGCTGCGTCAAAGAAAACGGCGGATCACAGGCTTTACCGCGCTGGAACTTCTTATCGTCGTCGCGTTACTCGTCGTCATCGCCGCGATTGCCGTGCCTTTTCTCGGCGGCGACGGACCTTCCGAGAGCGAATTGCGCGGCGCGGCGCGGCAACTGGCGGCGTCGGCGCGATTGGCGCGCGCAGAAGCCATCGCGTTGCGCAGCGAGACTTTACTGACGATCGACCTTGAAACGCGGCGTTTCAAGGTCGCGCATTTTAGCGCGGAACACGCATTGCCAGAGGATGCGCATTTAGAGGTCTTTACCGCGCAAGACGACGTGTTGGATGAAACCACGGTCAGTATCCGCTTTTTTCCCGACGGCGGCTCGAACGGCGGCCGGATTACCGTGAGCGCGGGCGAGAACAGCGAGCGCAAATATGAGGTGGATGTGGACTGGCTGACTGGACGGGTCGTGATTCTCTGATGAATTCTCGAAAGAAATGGCAAGGGTTTACGTTGTTGGAAGTGCTGGTCGCTTTCGTGGTACTGGCGGCGCTGGGCACCGTTCTTTTCAGAGCGCTCGGTACTGCGCTGAACAGCATCGACACGGCGGACAGTTGGGGGCGGGCGGTAGAAGTGGCGCAAAATCAATTGGCGCGGGCGTCGATGGAACAACCGCTCAAAGCCGGCACGACCAACGGCAAAGATGGCGATGTGCAATGGCAAATCGTGATTGAACCTTATGCGCCGCCACCCGAACTTGGCGAATCGCTCGGCGTGATGAATCTCGAAACCTTGCACATGATGAAAATCTATCGTTTGGTGGCGACGGTGACGTTTCCGGGCATGTCCGGCAACGAGCGCGCGTTCTCGTTATCGACGACGAAAGTGACGATGGATTCTACGCGATGAATACGCCGGCAAAAAAAAGAGGCGCGGGAATAAAAGCGACGCGCGGTTTCACGCTGTTGGAAGTGCTGGTCGCGTTGACCTTGCTGGTTGTGTTGTCGGGCACGTTGCTCGGTGTATTCGGTCTGGCGGACAAAAGCCGCGAAGCCGGGGAAACACGCGCCGACGACGCTTCGTCGATGCGCGTCACGCAAGATTTTCTGCGCGCCCATCTGGAAAACGCGCATCCGTTGCGGTTACGCGAAGAAAAAGAATTTCCGCTGATTTTTTCCGGCGACGAAAAAGAAATGATGTACGTGTCGGCGCTGCCGATGCGGGTGATAGCGGGCGGGCTTTGGGCGTGGCGTTTGCGGTTGCTCGGCAGCGGGCAACTCGTCCTTGAGCATACGATTCCTGAAATCAACGAAAAAAAGATGCCAGACTTCAAAAACGCCAAATATTCGATACTTGCCGACCGGGTTCATAGCCTCGATATCGAATACTTTGGATTGCCGGAACGGGCGACACTGGAAGATGATCCGAAATGGCAAAAAAAATGGGATAACCCGCAGCGGATGCCCGATTGGGTACGCATCGATGTCACGCTCGACAACGGCACGGCGTGGCCTGTGTTGTTCGTCGAGCTACGGAAAAGCGAGCAGGCGGGCTGTCGGCAATGGAACGAACATGTCGGGCGATGCGGCGGAATATGATATCGAAAATCCAAACAACGCGACAACGCGGCATCGCATTAATCATCGTGTTGTGGACGATGGCATTGTTGGCGATCGTCGCGGGCAGTTTCGCGTTTGCGATGCGGCAAGAAGTGATGGCGACGCAAAATATCGTCGCGGCGGCGCAAGCGCGCTGGCTGGCGAATGGCGCGGTAGAACGCGCCGTATTCGAGCTGGTCGTGCCGCGTGTCGAACAAGACGCGGCGTGGAAGGCGGAAGGGCGCGTTTATACCTGGGAAGAGGATCAAGCGACGATCTCGGTATCCATCGTCGATGAAGGCGCGTTCATTGATTTGAATACCGCGCACGAAGAAATTTTGCGCCGTCTTTTTCACTTCGTCGGCGGACTCGACGAAATCGAAGCCGCCAAAATGGTGGATGTGGTCATCGATTGGCGCGACGCCGATGATTTCAAGCGACCGAACGGCGCGGAAAAGGCGGACTATAAATCGGCGAAGAAAGATTATGCGCCGCCGAACGCGCCGTTTCAGTCCGTCGAAGAATTGGGGCTGGCGCTGGGTATGACGCCTTCGCTGTACGCCGCCGTATCGCCGCATTTGACCGTCTATTCGCGGCAGCCGAGCGTCAACACGGCAACCGCGTCGCGCGAAGTGTTGCTGTGTTTGCCCAACGCGACGGAGGAAATGGTGAACGATTTTCTGGCGCGCCGTGCCCAAGCTATTGCCAGCCGATTGCCGGTTCCGGGGTTTCCGGGAGGCGGCGCGCGTACCTCGATTTGGCGGATTACCGCCGATGTCGAGATGAAAGAGGAAGAAACGCAGTTTACGCGCGTCGCCGTTTTGCGGTATACCGGACAAAACAAAGCGCCCCTGTCGGTTTTATTGTGGACGGAAGGATGACGTGGCAATTGAAATTGCCGGCAGCCAAGCCGCTTTGGCGCGTTTTGAAATCAAAAGCCTTCAAGTGGGCGTGACCTGCGCCCATTTTTCCTACCAAGTTGAACTAGAGGATTGGGTCGTTGTTAGTAAATCATTGTCCAGCTTTTCTTTGAACTCATTCGGCGTCAGGTAGTCTAAGCTCGAATGAGGT
>JAISYH010000001.1 GCA_031270015.1 Burkholderiales bacterium
TTTCTATCGAGTTACTTTCTATCGAGTTACTTTCTATCGAGTTACTTTCTATCGAGTTACTTTCTATCGAGTTACTTTCTATCGAGTTACTTTCTATCGAGTTACTCTTTATTGAGTTAATTTTTATTGAATTCCTTTTTATCGAGCCGTTTTCTGAAGATACTTGCTTTCAGAAAATATTAGCTCTCAGTGACTTTCAGAAAATCAACGCCCAGCGGCTTTCAATCTTCTGAACCCGATTCCCGCCACTCCCAGCGCCAGCAACAGCGCGAGCGGCATGGGCAAAACAGGAATTGGGGTTGCGCCATTGGCTGTCGGCATGGGCGGCGGCGCTTTTTCAAACGCGCCGATCGAGCGGTCTGCCGCGGCGCGAGCGATGCCGCGCTGATCGAGCGTGGCGTCCTCCCATGTTGCCGTCACCGGCGTTGACGAAAAGTCGATGACGAGCATCCGCGAGGTCGCGCTGCCTCACTACGGTAAATACCTTTAAATACGTCACATAAATAATATATGCGCCGTTGATTATGCCGCAGTTTCTCGATACGCGGCAAATTATTTGAGCCTTTTGCCCCCCCAAACACCTTAAATAGCGTCGCCACGAAATTTTAGCCCATAAGGCAATACCCTGGATTTGCGCGGCGGCTACGAGGCTTCAAACAGTCGTCCCCAAATAGGGACGCCCGCCTAATCCATATTGAACATACCCCCAAAGTCCTCCCAAATTTCTTGGATCCTCATAGATTTCTCGGACGTTAATGAACAATCAAATCTGATTTCCCTATGAAAAAGCCGTCACGGTGGATGTTACCGGACGGCTTAGGATGATCTCTTGGTGGCGAGTCAGGGACTCGAACCCCGGACACAAGGATTATGATTCCTCTGCTCTAACCAACTGAGCTAACCCGCCTTTCAGAACGCGCATTCTCTACGATTTTCAGCGCAACGTCAAACCGGAACAAAAAAACGCAAATATCCCATTCTGCTATACGCGAAGTTGCGACAAATTTAACCCCATTCTTTCCGTGAACGACATATAATATGTCGCTTTCGGGGTGTAGCGTAGTCTGGTAGCGCGCCTGCTTTGGGAGCAGGATGTCGGGAGTTCAAATCTCTCCACCCCGACCAGTCGTATGACATGGACCGTTTTTAAACGGGATTCCCGATTAAAGCGCCCGTAGCTCATCTGGATAGAGCACCGGCCTTCTAAGCCGGGGGTAACAGGTTCGAATCCTGTCGGGCGTGCCAATCTTGTCGTATGATTCGTTGTTCCTCAACGGTGGCTGTAGCTCAGTTGGTAGAGTCCCGGATTGTGATTCCGGTTGTCGTGGGTTCGAGCCCCATCAGCCACCCCATAAAATCAATGACTTACGTCGCTATGTAACAAAAACGGCGAAGATGTTTGTCATTTTGCTGGTTTTGCAACCCGTATTCGGCGCCGGTCATAGTGTGCCGAAATCATCCGCGAATCGCTGTGCAATGTCGCGTCTTGCGTGTCCGCATCGCCGCGCATTTGCTTGTCGGTTACGCCGCGCGGATTGTGGGGAGGCGTACATTTTGTCCCTCGTTAAATAATAAAAAACGCTTGAAATCCGCATGGGAAAGCGCTTTGTGCTCAAACAGGGATAAGACAATCGAAACAGAAGACAAAATGTGCGGCGCCGCACAAATACTGCATGTTTTACTGCGACAGTATCCATGATTTTTCTCTGTTGTAAGATCCCCAACGTCTGAACTAAACCGCGCCGCAAGCAAGTCAATTTGCGGCTTCTTCAGAAATCTTTTCGTTTTAATTACGTGAAGAAGATTTCAAATAATCATCAACGGCTCTGGCACATTCACGTCCTTCGCGGATTGCCCAAACCACCAATGATTGCCCTCGGCGCACGTCTCCAGCGGCAAAAACCTTTTCGACGTTAGTGCGATAAGCCGCGGCGCCATTCCGAAAACATGCGGATTGACGCCTACGCTGCGGGCGCCTGTCCCTTTTCCCTCTTGAACAAGAAATACTGTACTGCGACGACCACGGCCAGACCCGCCATGCCCGCCAGGTCCGTCCACAAACCGCTGTCGATGAGACCGAAGGCGCTGATCATGGCCACGATCCGCACGAACCAGTTGGCTTTGGTGAGCAAGAAGCCCTCCACGGCCACGCCGATCAGCAACACGCCGATACAGGCGCCGATGACGACGCGGATACCTTCGAGCCAGGTCGTATCGATGAGCATGAGCTCGGGCGAATAGATGAACATGAACGGCACGATGAACCCGGCGAGCGCCAGTTTCACCGAGGCGAATCCCGTTCTCATCGGATCGCCTCCGGCAAGGCCCGCCGCTGCGAAAGCCGCCAAGCACACCGGAGGCGTCAGGTTGGCGAACATGGCGTAGTAAAAGGAGAAGAGGTGGGCTGCCAGGACCGGGATACCCAGTTTGGCCAGCGCCGGCGCGGCGATCGTCGCGGTGATGATGTAAGCAGGGATCGAAGGCACACCCATACCCAAGACCATGCAGGTAATCATGCTAAAGAACAGCGTGAACAAGAGGCTCTCCTGTCCCATCGAAATGATGGCGTTGGCCATGGTCAGACCGAATCCGGTCTTGGAGACCACGCCGATAATGATGCCGACGCAGGCGCAAGCCATAGCTACCGGTACGGTTTGCTTGGCGCCGTCGGCAAAGGCGTCGCAGATGTCCTTGAAGCTCATCCGGGTGTCCTTCCTCAGACCGGCGATAACGATCGTGCCAACGATGGTGATGACCGCCGAGAGAACGACCGTGTAGCCCGAGAAGAGCAGTAAATAGAGCAGCAAGGCGATGGGGATGAGCAGATGACCCTTGGCTTTGAGCACCGTCATGACCTGCGGGAGCCGGTCCTTGGGCAAGCCGACGAGCCCCAGCTTCACCGCGCGCAAGTGCACTTGGATGATCACGCCCAAATAGTAGAGCAAAGCGGGAATGGCGGCGTGGACAATGATTACGGAATAGGAAACGTTGATCATTTCCGCCATGATGAAAGCGGCGGCGCCCATCACTGGCGGCAGTGCCTGTCCACCCACCGAGGCGCACGCCTCCACCGCGCCGGCGAAGATCTTGGAATAGCCGGTCTTTTTCATCAGCGGAATGGTGAAGGCGCCGGCCGTCACCACGTTGGCTACCGCCGATCCGTTGATCGAGCCGAACATGGCCGACGAAATGACCGCCACCTTGGCGGGTCCTCCCTTGTAGTGTCCAGCCAGCGCCATGGCCAGGTCGTTGAAGAAGGCGCCCATGCCGGATTTGGACATGACCGTGCCGAAAAGGATGAACAGAAAGATATAGCTGGCCGCGACGCTCACCGAAGTGCCGTAAATCCCCTCGGTGTTGGCGAAGAAATGGTTGGAAAGCTGCACCCAAGTGTAGCCCCGGTGTCCGAACATGCCGGGCAATCCGCGTCCGAACAGCCCATAGGCGATGAAGATCAAAGCCAAGACGGGCAGCACCAAGCCGGTCATACGGCGGGAGCCTTCCAACACGACGATGACCAGGATGGTCGCAATGAGGATATCGTTGGAGTTGGGCATGCCCGCCCGTTCCACCACGCCGAGATAGTCTGCCCAGATATACAACGGCGCAGTGAAGGAAAGCGCGATGAAAATCCAGTCGCACCAGGAGATTTTCTTGTAGCTGCCCTTCTTGCCGAAAGGGTATAGGACGAAGCCCAGCGCCAGCATCATCGCCACGTGCAACGAGCGGTGCACCAGGGTCAGCGGGGGATCGATGAGCGACGACGAGATGGCGAAATGATAGAGAGATACGGCGATACAGGCGCAGTAGAAAATCTTCGACATGACCGGGGATATCAACCTGCGAACGCTCTGTTCCCGGTCAAAGCTCTCGATGATCTTTTGTTGTTCCTCGGTAAGCACGCCCTCTTTCGCGCGCGCCATTTCGGCGTCATTGAGGTCGACGCCCGCTCCCTGGGGTTTTTCCATGTCCACCTTTTCTTTGCTCATGGTGTCCTCATTTTTTCTCGATCACCAGACGTAGGCGCGCATGCTGGGGAAGGTCGGCGCCCCGAGCGACCAGCGCGCCGTCCAAAGAAATGTCACGAGTGAATACTTGCGAGTTGAGCCAATGGAGTTCGGGAAACACCTGCCCGATCTCCTCCATATGGATCAATCCATCTTTCACATAGCAAATCCGTCCCTTGTTTTCGGGAATCCCCGCGCCGAACGCCGGAAAGTCGATGGCATCAAGCACCAGGTTGTTTTCCGCATCCACGTGGAAATACTCGTTCCACGGAATCTTTTCCAGGGAATGGACCCAGCCGAAGAAGAGCCGGCTACCGACCCTTGCCGGAACTTCGGCATATACTTCCCCGGTTTTCCAGTCATGAATGCGCAACACCCTCTCCTCGGTCTCCTCGGCAGGACCCGCCAGGGCAGCGGACGAGCCCGCCAGAAACAAGACGGTCAAGAGCACGGCGGCATGAGCGATGCCTGGGGATTTTTCATGCCGCACGTGACGATCCTCCTGTTTCTGGAACATACCGGCTGTTATTTCACGCTGTAGCCCTTGGCTTTGTAGTACTCGATGGCGCCGGGGTGCAGCGGAACCGAGGTACCGACGATGCCGCGCAGGGCGGTCTCGGCGGTGATCTCCCTCTTGGCCGTGGCGTGAGAGGCGCCGACCGCCGCAAGTCCCGCAGGAGTATAGATGTTCTCCAAAAGATCGACGACCACTTCGTTCGGCAGCTTGTTGTCGACGAGCATGATGTTCATCACTGCGGCGGTGGTGGTGTCGATTTCCGTACCATACACCGCAGCCGGGATCTTCGTCTCGATGTAGAAAGGGTACTTCTCGATCAGCTTCTTCAGCCCCTCACCTTGCACCGGCACGAAGGCAATCTTCTTCTCGATGCCCAGCTCGCGGATGGTCGCGTTGCCGAGACCGGAAGTGACGAAAGCCGCGTCGATCAGGCCATTTTTCATCTGGTCGATCGCCTCGCCATAATTGAGGTAATCAACCTTGACGTCCTTGTAGCTCATGCCGTGGGCTTCGAATATCATGCGCGCGTTGAGCTCGACGCCGGAATTGGGCGCGCCCACACCAATGCGCTTGCCCTTCAGGTCGGCGAAACTCTTGATGCCCTTGTCGGTCGTGGTGACGATCTGGCAGACGTTGGGCCACAGCCCCATCATGGCGCGGAGATTCGTGGCCTTGGGCTTGCCCTCGTAGGCGCCGAAGCCTTCCACGGCCTGGATGACCGCGTCCGCCATGGCGATGGCCATTTCGCCCTGCCCGGTGTTGAGCGCATTGATGTTTTCAGCCGTAGCGCCGGTGGCTGTCGCCGAGGTCTTGTAGCCCAATGAAGCGATGTAGGTGGCAAACGAGCCACCGATGGGAAAATAAATCCCGCTGGAAGGTCCGGTCAACACGGTGATGAAATATTTGCTGCGCTCGTCCTTGCTCAAAGCCGCCAGAGACGCCGGGGCGGGAAGCGCGATGGACAAAGCCATCAGACAACCCAGAACCAGTTTCAATTTTCTCATTTCCTGTTCCTCACTGAAATAGACAAAAGTTACACGAAGTCAAGGACCCTAAACGATGATCCATACGACGTTACATATATGGCTAGACAAATTCCGTTCCAGAAAACGAACACACGGATGTCCGCTGTTTTAAAGCTTTCCGCCGGCATGTCCGCCCAAACGTTGTGCGAGAAATCGGAAGTCACGCTTGATCGCGCGCGAAATTCCGCACTTTGGAAGCCACACGAACTGATGATAATCAAGCAGAAAACTTCGACTTGATCAAACACCTGAACCATCCTTCGGCAGAGTGAAATGGAAGCGTCGCTATTTACTTTTGTGGACGGTGCCGTCACAGTCGCGCAGCTTGCAAGACAAAGCGTGGCGAATGCGAAGAAAAAAGAATTCAGCTTCATAACGCATGCCTCTTCGATTCAGGAGCGAAGAAATTCTAGCATGTTTGGAAACATATTGGAGAAAGGCGAGCTTGCCATCGAACAATGGCATTTGTCATTTAGGCTTTTGGTGTTGCCAGAAGTGGCGTTTAATAATTTCCTCCTACTTGTTCGTTATAAGAGTTCGACATATTCACGTCTTCTCTGCGGAAAACACTTTGGTTTTGATGCAGGTTTAAACCTCGCAAGATCGCTAAAATGTTTAAAATCAAAATCAAGCAAGCTAATTTTCGGTTTCTTCAGAAATCTTTTCGTTTTAATTACGTGAAGAAGATTTCAAATAATCATCGACGGCTCTGGCACATTCACGTCCTTCGCGGATTGCCCAAACCACCAATGATTGCCCTCGGCGCACGTCTCCAGCGGCAAAAACCTTTTCGACGTTAGTGCGATAAGCCGCGGCGCCGTTTGTCGTCGCTGCGGCATTATTGCGCGCGTCTTTGGCGACTCCGAATGCGTCGAGTACCGCCGCCACTGGATGCACGAATCCCATCGCCAACAAAACCAAATCTGCTGGAAAAGATTGCTCGGAACCGGCAATTTCGCGCATTTGCATTTGTCCGCTTTTTGGATCGCGTTGCCAATCGAGCAATATTGTATCCACCGATTCCACTTTCTTCTTTCCCTTGAACGCTTTACTGGCAATCGACCAATAACGTGTGCAACCTTCTTCGTGGCTGCTGGAGGTGCGTAATTTCGTTGGCCAATAGGGCCAGATCAGCGGTTTATTTTCATGTTCGGGCGGCTGCGGTAATAATTCGAATTGTACGACGCTCTTCGCGCCTTGCCGAATAGATGTGCCGACGCAATCGGAACCAGTATCGCCGCCACCGATCACAATGACGTTTTTATCTTTGGCGCTGATGGCAGTAGTCGCCTCATTCGCGGAAACCGCTTTATTTTGCAATGCGAGAAAATCTATCGCGTAATGCACGCCGTTTAATTCGCGTCCCGCGATCGGTAAATTGCGCGGGACTTCCGAACCCGCCGCAAGAATAATCGCATCGAAAGATGATAATAGGTCTTTTGCCAATATATGTTTGGTCGCGTCATTCCCCACGCCCTCCGGCAGTGAAACATTGTCGCCGAGAATCATCGTGGAAGTTTGAAAAATCACGCCTTCATGTTGCATTTGCTCGACACGGCGGTCGATCAATGATTTTTCCAATTTGAAATCCGGAATGCCGTAGCGTAATAGTCCGCCAACGTGGTCGCGCTTCTCAAAAACGATGACGCTGTGCCCGGAGCGCGCCAATTGTTGTGCGCATGCCAAACCGGCAGGGCCGGAACCGACGACGGCGACGTGTTTCCCGCTTTTTTGTGTGGCGAGTCGAGGTGTTATCCAACCCATCATCAGCGCTTTTTCTATAATCGCGCGCTCGATGGATTTGATGCCGACTGCTTCGTTGTTAATATTGAGCGTACACGCTTCTTCGCAAAGCGCCGGACAAATACGTCCGGTGATTTCGGGAAAATTATTGGTTGTGTCCAATACGAGATAAGCGTCGCGCCATTGCTGATGGTAAATCAGATCATTGAAATCAGGAATGATATTATTGATTGGGCAACCGTTGTGGCAAAATGGCGTTCCGCAATCCATGCAACGCGCAGCTTGCGTTCTCGCTTCGGCGTCAGTAAGCGGCGCGACGAATTCGCGGTAATTTTTGATTCGTCTTTCCGGCGCTTCGTAATGTTCGGAGAGCCTTTCGTATTCGATAAATCCTGTCGCTTTTCCCATCGTGGTTTCCTTAAACTTTTACGGTACGGGCGTGTTGTTGCCGCAGCGCGTTACGATATTCCTTGGGTAAAACTTTGACGAACATTTTACGGACGCGCGACCAATCGTCTAAAAGCGCGCGCGCGCGGACACTGCCCGTATAATACTCATGTCGCTCGATCAAACGGCGCAAAATATCTTCATCGGAAGCAGCGGCTTCGCCTTGCCGCACGATGTGCCAAAGATCGACGCCTTGTTCGTGCGACGCAAGTACCGGCTCAAGATCGACCATCGTCATATTGCACAACGACGCGAAGTTACCTTTCACATCGAATACATAAGCAACGCCGCCCGACATCCCTGCGGCAAAATTGCGCCCTGTTTCGCCAAGTACCACGACTGTGCCGCCGGTCATGTATTCGCAGCCGTGATCGCCTACGCCTTCAACGACAGCGGTCGCTCCTGAATTGCGCACTGCGAATCGTTCTCCAGCAACGCCATGAAAATACGCCTCGCCGGAAATCGCGCCGTAAAGGAGTGTATTGCCCGCGATAATATGTTCGCTAGGCACAGCATGAAAATCCTTCGAGCAACGCACAATGATGCGTCCACCGGACAATCCCTTGCCGACATAGTCATTGGCTTGACCGATGAGATCGAAAGTGACGCCATGCGCCAAAAATGCGCCAAAACTTTGACCGGCGGTACCGCTTAATTCAACGTGCAACGTATCGTCGGGTAACCCTTCATGACCGTAACGACGCGCGACTTCGCCGGACAGCATCGCGCCCACGGAACGATCCACGTTGATGATTTTCATATTGATCGAAACACGTTCGCTTTTTTCGATCGCCGCCGAAGCTTTTTTGATGATTTGTCGATCCAACGCTTTTTCTAAACCATGATTTTGCTCTTTGGCAACATGACGTCTCTCGTCGGTCGGTGGCTGATAAAAAATACGCGAAAAATCCAATCCTAACGCTTTCCCATGTGCGACGGCTTTACTTTTATCGAGCAAATCACTACGTCCGATCAAATCGGCAAAACGCCGAATGCCGAGTCGTGCCATGATTTCGCGCACTTCTTCGGCGACAAAGAAAAAGTAATTCACCACATGCTCCGGTTTTCCTGAAAACTTTTTACGCAATACGGGGTCTTGTGTAGCGACACCGACCGGACAAGTATTGAGATGACACCTACGCACCATGATGCAGCCCTCGACCACCAATGGCGCGGTCGCAAAACCAAATTCTTCCGCGCCGAGCAACGCACCGACGACCACATCGCGTCCGGTTTTCATCTGACCGTCGGCTTGCACGACGATATATTCGCGCAAGCTGTTACGAATCAACGTTTGCTGCGCCTCGGCAAGCCCAAGTTCCCAAGGTGTGCCCGCGTGTTTGATCGACGATAACGGCGAAGCGCCCGTGCCGCCGTCGTGCCCGGCGATCACCACATGATCGGCTTTACACTTCGCAACACCCGCGGCGATCGTGCCGACACCGACTTCCGAAACCAATTTCACCGAAATCGACGCCTTTGGATTGACGCTTTTCAAATCGTGAATGAGCTGCGCCAAATCTTCAATCGAATAAATATCGTGATGCGGCGGCGGCGAAATCAATCCAACGCCCGGAATGGAGAAGCGCAGTCTACCAATATAAGACGAAACTTTTTCCCCGGGAAGCTGCCCGCCTTCCCCGGGTTTCGCGCCTTGCGCCATCTTGATTTGAATCTGATCGGCAGACATCAAATATTCGGCAGTTACGCCGAAACGCCCCGACGCAACTTGTTTGATTTTAGAACGCAACGAATCGCCTTCTTTCAAAGGGATATCGCACATAATGAGATCGCCGCCAAGAATATCTGCCAGCGTTTTACCTTTTGCAATTCGCCGTCCATGCATTTCATCACGATAACGCGCCTCATCTTCTCCGCCTTCGCCGGTATTCGATTTCCCGCCGATCCGATTCATCGCCACGGCCAAAGTCGCATGCGCTTCCGTCGAAATCGAACCGAGTGACATTGCGCCAGTAACGAAACGCTTGACAATTTCCTTCGCCGGTTCAACTTCATCGATCGGTATCGACGCATTCGGATCGATCTTGAATTCGAACAAACCGCGCAACGTCATGTGTCGCTTGCTTTGATCGTTGATGATCTGTGCGTATTCGCGGTAATCGTGATAATTATTGGCTCGCGTAGCGTGTTGCAATTTAGCGATGGCGTCCGGCGTCCACATATGTTCTTCGCCATCAACGCGGAAAGCGTATTCGCCACCGGCATCAAGTCGCGGAATCCGCCAAACGTCGTTTTGAAACGCTGATTGATGCAATTTCACCGCTTCTTCAGCGATATCAAAAAGGCTCAGACCTTCAATCTGGCTCGCCGTACCGGTAAAGAATTGATCGACCAAAGCGCGATCCAAACCTACCGCTTCGAAAATCTGCGCGCCGCAATACGACATATATGTCGAAATGCCCATCTTCGACATTACTTTATATATGCCTTTGCCTATTGCTTTGATATAATTGGCAATCGCTTTTTCCGGCATCAAATTGGTGGAGCTTTGCGCGATTCCGTATAGAGCGTGCATCGCCAAATACGGATGAATCGCCTCCGCGCCATAACCCGCGAGTAGCGCGAAATCATGCACTTCACGCGCCGATCCGGTTTCGACGACCAAGCCCGTGCTGGTACGCAATCCTTTTTTCACGAGACGCAAATGGATTGCCGAAGTCGCCAGTAACGCTGGAATCGCCACCCGCGACGAGTCCATTTTGCGGTCGGACAGAATCAGGATATTGTAGCCTGAACACACCGCGTCCTCCGCTTCAGCGCCCAAAGACGCCAAACGCGCCTCGATTCCATTTTTGCCCCATTCTACCGGATAACAAATATCGATTTCATAAGACTTAAATTTACCGGCGGTGTGCTTGTCAATATAACGCAATTTTTCCATCGCCATGAAATCAAGTATCGGTTGCGCGACTTCGATACGCATCGGCGGATTGACGTTATTGAGGTCTAATAGATTCGGCTTGGGTCCGATAAACGAAATAAGCGACATCACTAACGCTTCACGAATCGGGTCGATTGGCGGATTAGTCACCTGCGCGAATAACTGGCGAAAATAACGAGATAACGGCTTGGGACGAGACGACAACACGGCAAGTGGCGAATCGTTACCCATTGAGCCAATCGCTTCTTCACCTTTCATCGCCATTGGCATCAAAATATATTTGATATCTTCTTGCGTGTAGCCAAACGCTTTTTGCTGCGTCATCAGCAAAACTGACGAACCTGTGTCCGGCAAAGTCACCGCATTACCAATGTCGTCGAGTTTGATCTGAATGCGTTCGACCCATTCACTATAAGGTTTTGCGTTGGCAAAAGCGTCTTTCAGTTCTTTGTCGTCGATTATGCGACCCTGTATCGTGTCGATCAGAAGCATTTTTCCCGGAAGCAAACGCCATTTTTTGATGATTCTTTCTTCGGGAATCGGTAATACACCCGCTTCGGAAGCCAATATTACACGATCGTCGTCGGTCACGAGATAACGCGCCGGACGCAACCCATTGCGATCAAGCAGCGCGCCGATCTGGCGACCATCGGTAAACGCCATTGCCGCCGGACCGTCCCAAGGCTCCATCATCGCCGCATGGTATTCATAGAATGCATGCCTGTTTCTGTCCATCAACCAATTGAATTCCCAACCTTCTGGCACCATCATCATCATCGCTTGCGCCAACGGATAACCCGCCATCACCAAAAGCTCAAGACAATTATCGAAAGTCGCGGTATCCGATTGTCCGTCGTACACAATAGGAAAAAGCGCGCTCAATTTGTCACCCAATACCGGCGACTTCATCACACCCTCTCTGGCGCGCAACCAATTGAAGTTACCTTTGATCGTATTGATTTCTCCATTATGCACAATGAAGCGGTAAGGGTGCGCCAGACTCCATTCGGGAAATGTATTCGTCGAAAAACGCTGATGCACCATTGCCAACGCCGAGACGCAACGCGGATCGGTGAGGTCTTTGTAATATTGACCGACTTGATGCGCGAGTAACAATCCTTTATAAACGATTGTGCGTGCCGACATCGAAGGAACGTAATATTCTGAACCATGTTTGAGTTTCAACGCTTGTATCGCGTGGCTTGCCGTTTTGCGAATCAAATACAGTTTGCGTTCCAACGCTTCGCTGACCATTTCGTCGGGACCACGCCCAACAAAAATCTGCCGGATCACCGGTTCTTTGGCGCGCACGGTCGGTGACATTTCCATCGCGCGATCCACTGGCACATCGCGCCAACCAAGCAATATTTGCCCCTCACTGCGCACGGCGCGTTCGAGTTCCTGTTCGCAAGCTTGGCGCGACGCCGCCTCTTTCGGAAGAAACACCATGCCGACGCCGTACTCTCCCGCCGGCGGCAGGGTCACTCCTTGTTTTTTCATTGAATCGCGGAAAAGATCGTCGGGAAGTTGCAATAAAATGCCCGCGCCGTCGCCCATCAACGGGTCGGCGCCGACTGCGCCACGGTGATTGAGGTTCACAAGCATCTTGAGCGCGTCGCTCACGATGTCGTGGCTTTTCTCCCCTTTGATGTGCGCGATGACGCCCAATCCGCAAGCGTCGTGCTCATTATCGGAACGGTACAAGCCATGCATTATTGTGTCTCCTCACCAAGCGTTGTCTGGAACAATTTTCAAAAGTACAAAATCCTGTGGATATTGGCAAGAGTCGATAATGAAAATATTTGTTGATTTCCAAGCGACATTCTTCGCTATCGCAAAACGGCGCCCTTTTGGGGCAAAGCGCGCACCATTAAAGAACAAAATCGACGAGATGGGCAAAGGAATAAGAATTTTTTGTTATGTTTTATTCTTGATGACACGAAGCGCGTCGTCTGACTTTTTTCGATCCGTTCTCAATTTTCTGTTTTCTTGATCTCCGATTCCTGTCCGCAAAAAAGACGTGAGATATTTTCCTTGTGACGCCAGATCAGTAAAAGCGTCATCATGATCAACACCCAACTCAACAAACTGTTGCCGAAGAAAATGAACGCGCCGATCATCAGTCCCGCCGCCGCGATCAACGCCGCCAACGAACTGATTTTGAAACCAAGCGCAACGATCAACCAGATCGTCAACAAAATTGCGCCTAATTTCCAACTCAAAGCAAAAGTCACGCCGGCAGCGGTAGCAACGCCTTTACCACCTTTGAAGCCGTGAAAGACCGGAAAGAGATGCCCAAGAAAAACGAACAGCGCGCTTGCCGGAATCGTCCACTGCGGCACAGCAAATGTTTTGCCGATACAAATGACCAAGAAAACCGCGATGAATCCTTTTAACGCATCACCCAGTAAAGTCAACGCGGCGGCTTTTTTACTGCCGGTACGTAAGACATTGGTCGAACCCGGGTTGCCTGAACCATAACTGCGCGGATCGGGCAAATCCATCGCGCGGCTGACGACGACCGCAAATGAAATCGAGCCGAGCAAATAAGCGAAAACCGTCAAAACGATGCCAATGAACACGAGATAGAATTTTTTGTTTAGAATGCCAGGATTGTAAAGTATTTTGTCGCGCTCGCACGTTTTGCCATGAAAAACCAAATCATTATCCGCGATCTCAAACTCGAAACGATCATTGGCGTCGATGCTTGGGAAAAACGATTACCGCAAACACTGCTACTGGATGTGGTAATAGACATGACAGACGATAAAACTTTCGTAAGCGATGATTTGAGCGGCACCATTGACTATACAAAAATCATAGCAAGACTTAAAGCGCTAGCCAAAACGCACCATTGCCAATTACTCGAATGCTTTGCTGAACAAGCCGCCGAAGCGATTCTGCGCGAATTCGACGCCGTATCAGTCACAATAACAGTACGAAAACCGGCGCGGTTGCCGGATACGCGGGAAATCGGAATTTCGCTGACGAGGTAAAAAAATTAAGCCGACAAGCGGATTTCTTCTGCCGGTATGCGCTTGATCTCCGGTTGTCGCCGAATATCTTCCGGCTGAGTTTGAATTTCCTTGAGCCATTCTTCCTGCAACGCGCCTTCGCTTTTGATTTTATGGATCATCTGCGCGCAAGAGTGGCAAATGGTTTTGATCAAATCAGGATCGCGCGTCCAGTAAAGCACCCGCTTGCCTTCGCGCTCGCGCCCGACCAAGCCAGCTTGATACAACAACGCCAGATGCCGCGAGATATTTGTTTGCGTAGCCTTCGTGGCATCGACGATATCCGACACCGAACGTTTCCCCCGACAAGAAAAATGTAGAATTTTCATTCGTGTCGGATCAGACAACAATGAAAAATAACGCGCCACTGCGTCAAACAATTGAATCATTTCCGGCGACGACGGATCAGGGCGCTTTTTACCGTCGCTACCTTCCTTCACTGTCAACGGACATTCATCTATTTGCGAAGAGGAAATAAAAGTCATGATTATTCACTCATATCAATTTTCACTCATATTATATTGAACCTTTCGTTAGATAACAAGCTTGAGTGATAACAAAAAAGAAACCCCTATGCATTCTAGAAACATATTATGATAAAAGCGTTTCTTATGCCTCTATGTTTAATAAGTTTTACCCGATTTCCCGCATGTTTGCTATTGTAATATAGTCGTTTTATTTTCTTTTCTTTATTTCTTTGGCTCGGACGCCAGCGTTTGATTGACGAATTCCTGTAAGACATTGCGTTGTCGGCGCGATACCGGCAGCCGTTCGGGAAGTTGTCGCAAAACCGCCTGCCAGTTGCTTTCTCCTTCTTTGTTTTTGCCGCGCACGAAACCTTTGATCGCGCGGCGAGCGACGAGAAAACTACGATGAATGCGCAAAAAGTCGTCGCTGAATTCTTGTTCGAGATGCGCCAACGATTCTTCCAAAACATGTTCACTCTCGATGGTTTTTACGGTGACATACTTCAATTCCGCTTTGAAATAAATCACGTTGTCAATTGGAACCAATTCGACGCGCGAACGTTCGATGATCGGCAAGAATCGCCGCGCGCTAGCGGGCAGATTTTCCAACTGTGTTTTCGACAGCGGTTTCAATGTCGGCACTTTACGCAATGCGGCGAGCAAGCGATCGATGCGCACGGGTTTCATCAAATAATCGATCGCGTTCAAATCGAAAGCTTCGACGGCGTGTTCGCTATAAGCGGTCACGAAAATCAGGCGCGGCGGCTGTTGCATCTTCAGTAGGTGCCGCGCCATTTCGACACCATCCATATCGGGCATATGGATGTCGCTCAACAACAAATCCACTGTGGAATTCTGTATCCAATGCAACGCTTCAAGCCCTGTCTCGACCTCTCCAACAACTTTGATTGGCAGCACTTTGTGAACATCGTTGAGCAGATCGTGCAAACGCTGTCGCGCTGGCGCTTCATCGTCGGCGATCAAAATGCGAAGCGGACACGGTTCGGAAGTATTCATGATTTGTCCTTGTTATGCCGTTTTTTGTCGAGGGGCGGCTTTCTGTTTTTCGGTTGAGGGCGGTACGGCATACGAATATGCGTTTCATAAGTTTCGCTGTTGATGATTTTCGCCGACAAGCTGGCTTCAGTATCGAAATGCAACGCCAAGCGGGCGCGGACATTGGCGACGGCGATGCGATTGCCACGATGATGACGGTCGTTCCCGGCACGGTATGGATTGCGTAAAATCGCGTGCACTTCGAGGCGCGACAGAAAGATATTGATGAATATTTTTCCGGTTTTCGGCGAGGATTCAATGCCGTGATGAATGGCGTTTTCCAGCAACGGTTGTAAAACCAACGGCGGCACCAAAGCATCTTTCGGCATGTTGTTGATGTGCCAATCAACGATGAGACGTGAACCGAGCCGTAATTTTTCCAAGTCCAGATATTGGCGGCAAATTTCGATTTCTTCCGACAACGGCGTCAAATCGCGGTTCTCACGCATCAGCACACGGAAAAGGTCCGCCATATCTTGTAACGCCGATTCGGCACGTACTGGATCATGACGCACCATTGAAATAACGGCATTGATACTGTTAAATAGGAAATGCGGACGGATGCGCGCTTGTAACGCTTGCAGTTTGGCTTCAGTGACGACCGGCGAAAGCATTTTATTGCGCATATGAAAGTAATAGAGCATGATGACCTGCGCAATCAGCCCCCAAAAGATCATCCACAACGTCCTTTCTGAAAACACGCCATCGATCAGCCAACTGGTAAACGCGCCGCAGAGAATGGTGACCACCGTAACTACGGTGATGACCAGCGAAGTCGTCAGCTTGGGAATCCATGTCGCCAACAGCCAGAATACCGCCAGCTCCAAAACAAGGTAAGGTTCAACATAGGCGGCAAGCTCGAACGTCTGATCTACCCAGTCGTGGCGCGACGTGCCACGCGCCAGTACCACCAGAAACATGCCCAAGTTGACGCCTAAGATGATGCGCATCATCGTACCGACATTGCGCCAGCCGGGTAAAACGAGCGAAGATTCTTTTTGGCTTATAATCATTAACAGATCAATGCGAACGCTTCGAAAAACGAGGTGGTTCTTATTTTCGGTTACTCTGACCCATCGCGCAAGCTAAAAGCATTATTCGGCGCAATTGGGTGTATTAACGGTCAAGTCACGATTTGTGACTTTTGGTTTTTTTGAAATATACGATAGATCGAATTAAATTATGTCTGATAAAACACAAACTTCGGGCGGTTGGTCGGGGCGTTTTTCCGAACCGGTTTCCGAACAAGTCAAACGGTACACCGCCTCCATCGATTTTGATCGCCGCCTGTACGCCGCCGATATCGCCGGTTCGTTGGCGCACGCGCGAATGCTCACGGCAACCGGCATTTTAAGCGCGTCCGATCTTGCCGATATCGAGCGTGGTTTGGCGCAAATCAGCGCGGAAATCGAACGCGGAGAATTTACCTGGTCGCTAGACCTCGAAGACGTACATCTGAATATCGAGCATCGTCTGACCGAATTAGTCGGTAACGCCGGCAAACGGCTGCATACCGGACGCTCTCGTAATGATCAAGTCGCTACCGACATTCGTCTCTGGTTGCGCGGCGAGATCGACCGTCTGATTGTCGATCTCGCTCGTCTGCGACAGGCGTTTCTGACACTGGCGGCGCATCACGTCGATATCATCATGCCCGGATTTACCCATCTGCAAGTAGCGCAACCCATCACTTTCGCGCATCATTTGCTGGCGTATGAGGCGATGTTTGCGCGCGACAGCGAGCGTTTACGCGACGCGCGGCGGCGCGTCAATCGTTTACCGCTCGGCGCTGCGGCATTGGCGGGCACGAGCTATCCGATAGACCGACAACAGGTGGCGGACGCGCTCGGCTTCGAGGCACTATGCGACAACTCGCTGGACGCGGTATCCGACCGCGATTTCGCCATCGAATTCGTCGCTGCGGCGTCGCTCATTATGGTGCATTTGTCACGCTTTTCCGAAGAATTGATTTTGTGGTCGTCGCCATGCTTCGGTTTTATTCGTCTTGCCGACCGCTTTTGCACCGGCAGCTCGATCATGCCACAGAAAAAAAACCCCGATGTGCCCGAATTGGTACGCGGCAAAAGCGGGCGCGTCGTCGGTCATTTGATGAGTTTGATTACGTTGATGAAAGGACAACCGTTGGCGTACAACAAAGACAATCAAGAAGACAAAAACCCGTTATTTGACACGGTGGACACCCTGTCGGCGACGTTGTCTATCGTTGCCGATTTGGTCGAAAACGGCATCACGCCGATACCGGGAAAAATGCGCGACGCCGCGCGCGAAGGTTATGCGACGGCAACCGATCTCGCCGATTATTTAGTGCGCCGCGGACTGCCGTTCCGCGACGCGCACGAGGCGGTTTCCCGCGCCGTGCGCGAAGCCGAAGCGCAAAACATCGACCTTGCGGCGCTTCCACTGGCGACACTCAAACAATTTTCGGCATTGATTGGCGAAGATGTCTATCAAGTATTGACGCTTGAAGGCTCAGTCGCATCGCGCAATCATGTGGGCGGTACGGCGCCAAAACAAGTACGCGCCGCTATCGAAACGGCGAAGAAACGGCTCGGAGAAGAAAATATTCATGTGTAAATTCTGTCTGTTTCTGGTGAAAATATTATCGCGTAATGTCGCGCCTGCCCCGTTGAGCGACGCTCCGATGAAATTTTCCTCGAACCAAGGGACGCCTAAAGAATGGCGTATACGAGAATGGCTGACGGCATCTTCAAAAAATGTGCGGAAAATTTTTACTGTAATTGAAAAAAACTCTGTAAACAAAGTTCGCTTTGAGGGTTTTTCATTGGCGATTTCCCGCAAAACCTATGAACGAGTACTGAACACCGCGACAGAAGAAGTGATCAAAACCTTTCGGCAGCGCGCCGAGCGTGCCACTTCTCTGTTTGGGAAAAAATATGTTCTCGATGAACTGGCCATTGGTGCGCCAGTCGCTCCGGCTTCGCAAGCGTATTATGCAAACATCCCCAAGAAAAGTTATGTCGTTTTAACCGGTTGCGAAAATAATAGTTGCGCTGTTGATGTTCCGGGAACGGTTCATCTGGAGTAATTGCCATGCCCATAGAACGTTTTGACCAAAGAGCGGCGGACGCATTGCGCCCGCTGGCATGGGACCTGGATTGGCAACGCCATGCGGAAGGTTCGGTACTGATATCACAAGGTGGAACGCGAATCGTGTGCGCCGTCAGCGTGGAAGACGGCGTACCGTCTTTTCTCAAAGGAAGCGGACAAGGGTGGCTTACCGCCGAATACGGAATGCTGCCGCGCGCGACGCATACGCGCATACGCAGAGAAAGCGCGGAAGGCAAACCTTCGGGACGCACACAAGAAATACAACGTTTGATCGGGCGCAGTTTGCGCGCAGTGGTGGACTTATCCGCGCTAGGCGAGCGAACGTTGCGTATTGATTGCGATGTCGTCGAAGCGGACGGCGGCACGCGCTGCGCATCCATCACTGGCGCGTGGGTAGCATTGTCGATAGCAGTGTCGCGTTTGCGCGTCAACGGAATTTTACCGGATCATCTGTTGCGCGATCATGTCGCGGCAGTGTCGGTCGGTATCGTCGATGGCGTGCCGTTGCTCGATTTAGATTACAGCGAAGATAGCCGTTGCGAAACCGACATGAACGTCGTCATGACCGGCAACGGCGGTTTTGTAGAAATTCAAGGCACCGCTGAAGGCGAACCGTTTTCCGATCAAGAATTGAATGCTTTGCTTACGTTGGCGCGGCGGGGTATTGACCAAATCATCGAAGCGCAAAAGAAAATATTAGATGCATTTCAACCATGAAAGCTCCTTTTACGCAATTGGTTCTGGCTTCTGGCAACGAAGGTAAGTGTCGCGAATTCGGACAGCTTTTAGCGCCACTAAATATCAATATCGTGCCGCAAACGATATTTAATATTCCCGAAATCGATGAGCCACATCAAACTTTTATCGAAAACGCTCTGGTAAAAGCTCGCCACGCATCGTTTCATGCGCGGTTACCCGCGCTTGCCGACGACTCGGGTTTATGCGTCAATGCTCTAGGTGGCGCCCCCGGAATCAAAAGCGCGCGTTATGCCGGAGAACCACGTTCAGATACGCGCAACAATGCGTTATTGATGCGACAACTTTTAGAGCATGACGATAAGAGCGCCTACTATTATTGCGCGTTGGTATTGATACGCGACGCTAATGACCCCGCGCCATTGATTGGCTGTGGTGCATGGTTCGGAGAAATCACGGTGACGCCGTGCGGTCATAATGGATTCGGTTATGACCCTTATTTCTTACTGCCTACCGGCGTGACCGTCGCGGAATTGTCGCCGGAAGAAAAAAACGCGCATTCACATCGCGGAATCGCAACGCGCCAATTGATCGAACAGTTGCGGTCGTTATAGATGTGTCGGCATGGAATCGCAATGTTCTCCGCGCCCGCTGTCGCTCCTCCATTATCGCTTTACATCCATTTCCCTTGGTGTGTGCGGAAATGTCCTTATTGCGATTTCAATTCACACGCGCTGAACGGCGCATCCCTGCCGGAAATGGTATATATCGAAGCGTTGCTTCTCGATCTTGAGCGCTCGGTAATTTCTTCCGATAAACGCCCGCTGCGCAGTATCTTTTTCGGAGGCGGCACACCCAATCTGTTTTCGCCGCCGTCGATTGAAAAATTGCTTGACGCAATCGCGCGCACGTATGTATGGGAACGCGATATTGAAATTACGTTGGAAGCCAATCCGGGATTTGCGGGACATCGACGATTTGCCGACTATCGATCTGCCGGTGTCAATCGGTTATCATTGGGCGTTCAAAGTTTGAACGATGACGCGCTCAAGCGAATTGGACGCATACACAACGCGAACGAAGCGCGCGCTGCGATTCATTCGGCGATTCAGTGTTTCGATAATGTCAACCTCGATTTCATGTTTGCGTTGCCCGAACAAAGCATGGAGACGTTGCGAAAAGACATCGATGAAATCATCGGCTATGGCGTAGCGCATCTTTCATGTTATCAGTTGACCATAGAACCCAATACTGCTTTTTTTCACACACCGCCGGTCATTCCTGATGAAGATATGTCCGCGATCATGCAGGAGTACGTGACCGAACGTATAGTAAAATCGGGATACGCTCGTTACGAGGTCTCCGCTTATGCGCAACCTGAAAAACAATGCCGACATAATCTCAATTATTGGCAATTTGGCGATTATCTCGCTTTGGGCGCGGGCGCGCACGGCAAATATTCTTTTACCGATAGAATCGAACGAACGATTCGTTATCCACATCCGCAACGCTACATGGCCGTGGCGAGCAGAAAACCACTAGTACCGTCGATCATGGAAAAGCACAATCTGGCGAACGAAGATATTGGTTTTGAGTTTATGCTCAACGCGCTCCGTTTGAAAGACGGTGTTCCTGCCACGCTTTTTGAAGAACGTACCGGCTTGTCCGCCGACACCTTGAAAGAACCATTGCGCCGCGCCCGCGATCACGGTTTGATCGACGATATTTCCGATCGTTGGGTAACGACTGAAAAAGGTTATCGTTTTCTCAACGAAACATTGCAATATTTTTTGGGCGACATAGCGTGAAACCTGTTTTGCCTCACTTGCCTCGCCCCGATACCGACGCGTTGGCGCATTCGCGGCGCGTCATGGAGCATGTGCGGCAACTTATCGCGCGCCACGGTGATTGGCTCTCTTTATACGATTATATCAACGCAGTGTTATTCGCACCGACGTTAGGTTATTACGTCAGTGGAACGCGAAAATTGAGCGGCGACATTGATGGCAGTGATTTTGTCACCGCGCCGGAATTGACGCCGTTGTTTGCGCGTGTTTGGGCAAAGCCAATAGCGGATGCATTGGCGAAAAGCCATGTTCCTTGCGTACTCGAACTCGGAGCGGGCAGCGGCGCTTTTGCTGCCGAGCTTTTGAAAACTTGGATGAGTCGACATGTCGATATTGAACGCTATGCCATTCTCGAGCGCAGCGCAGACCTCCGCGTCCGTCAACAAGAATATATTCGACACCACATTCCTGAAATGGCGGAGCGCGTTATTTGGTTGGATCATTTGCCGAATACGATCGACGGTGTTGTATTCATGAATGAAGTGCTGGACGCCATACCGCCGCACGTCGTTTCCCGGAGAAACGGTGTTTGGCTCGAACAAGGTGTCGTATTCGAGCATGATCGTTTGGCGATAGAAGCCAAGCCGCTTACGGAATCAATATTACTTCAAGCCGCGCAAAAACGCTTTCCACCGGATGGCGACTATACAGCGGAAATCAATCTAGACGCAGAGGCATTGATCGAAACGCTGGCACGCGCGCTCGTCGCGGCGAAAGGGCATCATACATTGTGGGTCGTCGATTACGGATTCGAGCGTGGCGCGCATTTGCCCGAACATTACGCCGACGGAACATTGCGCGCCTATTATCGTCATCACTTACTGGACGATATTTTTTATCTTCCGGGTTTGATCGACATTACCGCGCATATCGATTTCGTTTCGATACTCGAGGCAGCGCAGCGCGGAGAACTGGTATTGGCAAATTTCCAGACACAGCGGGAATGGTTACTCTCGCACGGCTTACTCGATGAATTACAACGTTGCGGCGCGCCAAATACTCCAGAAGCCGTTCAAACACTGATCGCGCCCGACGCGATGGGTAATATTTTTAAGACTCTCGAGTTGGAATCAAAAGATGCCGTTTTGAAATGAAAAACTTTTAATCTTGCTGTATTGCTAACGGCGGACTTTGTTTGAGATGGCCGGCGTAATGCAACGGCAAATAAGGATCGAATCCCGGCACGTCGTTTTCACGCATGTGCATTAGATCTCGCGGGCTGACCCAATGCGCGCGGGCTTTTGCCAATGGCACGCCCGCGTCTTGAAAAACGCCTAGCACATATTGAGAACAAAATGACGTTTCGTCCTCAAACAATGGCATTTGTAAGATTGCAAGCGAACCGTAGCACGTTTGCCGCACCAACCCCGGAATGAACGGAATTTCACAAACACGCCGCGTCACCATAAACGGCGCTTGTAGCGCAACGCCGATAAAGTTATAAGAACGTCCCACGCCGGCGAGCGCTATTTCTCGCAAACGAGCGCGCTGTTCTTCCGTCAATTCGGGATGCCGATATACCGCAATCACACTTTGCTCCTCGACGAGTTCGGCAACCGTAATTTTCCGCACATTGGGCGCAACGGCTTCCACGAAGATATCGTCGCCGACGTAAATCGCCGCATGGCTAACTGGCGATACGCTTGCCAGACGGATTACGAGCGAAACTAAACTGTCGTGATTGGCAGTCAGCGCGATATCGCCGATTTTCAATTCCGTTTTTTCGACGGGGTGCGCGCCGTGTTCGGGGGTTAGTGCGAGACGCTGAAATTGAAGTTTCAACGGCGCGCCGGATTCTTCGGGCGCCGTTTGTTTGATCTGCGTCGCGCAAGCAGAGAGCGACAACAAAGCCAAGTAAAGAAAAACTCGTATTATCATTCGCCACGCAGCCTTTCGATATCGGAAATGGTTTTCGGAGTATTTTTTGTAAGAATATCTATTCCATCCTTGGTAATCAACACATTGTCTTCGACGCGAATACCGATATTATGCAGCGCAGCGGGAATATCGGCAGTGGCGCGGATATATATTCCGGGTTCGACGGTCAACACCATCCCTGAGACAAGCTTGAGCGGTTGATCGTCGCCGGTTCCACGATAATAGCCCGCGTCGTGTACATCCATACCAAGCCAGTGTCCGGCGCGATGCATATAAAAACGGCGAAAGCTGCCCGATTCGAGCGCGGCATCCAATGGTCCTTCGATCAATTTGAAGTCGATCATTCCTTGCGCCAACACGCGCTCTGCCGCCGCATGGTATTCGGAAACAGGTGTATCCACCCTTAACGCGGCGAAACATGCGCGTTGCGCTTCGAGGACGACTTCGTACACGTCTTTTTGTGCCGCCGTAAAACGTTTGCCGACAGGGAAAGTCCGCGTAATATCAGAAGCGTAATATTGATATTCACAACCAGCGTCGATCAACAGCAAGTCGCCTTCTCGCATTTGTCGCCGGTTGGCGGTGTAATGCAATACGCAGGTGTTTTCACCACTAGCGACGATCGACGGATACGCCACAGCTTGCGCCCCGCTTTTCAGAAACTCATAAACCAATTCAGCTTCGATTTGATATTCGTATAGACCGGAACGCGCCTTTTGCATCGCGCGAATATGCGCTTTACCGCTGATTTCGGCGGCAAAGCGCATCAACGCGATTTCGTGCCGATCTTTGATCAGGCGCATCGCATCGAGTTCGTTGCGTACATCGATGAGCGTCGACGGCGGCATGTCGCCGCCGCGCACTTGCGCGCGTACTTTTTCGCGCGTTTGCATAATGCGCCGATCCCAATCAGCGAATAAACCGAGCGGCGTATAAAGAACGGGTTGATTGGTAAGCAACGTCGGCAACATCGTATCCAGTTCGTCGATAGAAAACGCTTCGTCAAACAGGAAAAAATCCCGCGCCATTTTTACGCCATAGCGTAAACCTTCCCAGATTTCGCACTCGTCGTGTTTGTCACGACAAAATAAAATGTGTCGCGTCTTGCCTTGCGCGTTACATACCAACGCGAGCGCGGCTTCCGGCTCGGGAAAACCGGAAAGATAATAAAAATAACTTTCCGCCCGAAACGGGAAATGGGTGTCACGGTTGCGAAACAGTTCCGGCGCGGTCGGCATGATGACGATACCGCCACCGCGACGGCTGATGGTTTGCAGCAATCGTTCGCGCCGTTCGCGGTAAATCGCGGTATTGACGGATTCAGGTGTGGTCGCATCGTCGTTCATCGGTTTTGTCTAGTCTGAAATATCTTCATTATAATGCGATCATGAAAACAATCGCGCACATGAACGCCAAAGAAGCCAAAGCTTCGCTGCGCCGCCGTATTTTAGCGGCGCGCGACGACTTGCCGCTATCGACACGGCGCGCCGCGTCGCGGAGAATCGCCGAGCGCGTCATGGCGCTTCCGTCTTTTGCCGCCGCGCAAAAAATATTGTTATTTTATCCGTTCGGCAGCGAATGGGACGCCTCTATCGTCGTGATGGAAGCGCTCCGCTTAAATAAAATCGTAGCGCTGCCACGTATCGCGCAGTCCGAAAAAACGTTGATTTTGCATATCGTTCAAGATATCGACCGCGATACTATGTCGGGGGTTTTCGGCATTCGTGAACCGTTGCCCGATCTTCCGCGCCTCACGCCGGAAGAACTGGATTGGCTGCTGGCGCCCGGCTTGGCTTTTTCACCGCAGGGCGACCGTCTTGGTTACGGCGCGGGTTATTTTGACCGGTTGTTGACGCGAGTTTCTCCGGAAACACCGCGTATCGCCGGCGCGTTCGAGATGCAGATCATGCCGTCGCTTCCGCAAGAAACACATGATATTCGCGTCAATATGGTCATCACTGAAAATAACTTGGATAAGTAAACGCGCAAAATACATGTTACCGAAAGACGCGCTCCTTGGCGCTTAAAACGCTCGCTATAGCAAGATTCCGACATTGCGACGGACACACCACCAGTTTCGCGTCGGTCATTTCCAACCGCGTCAGCTACGCTCTAATATTCTCATATGAGATGGTAGTCATCATGCAGGATAGCTCGCAACACATGATGCAGGAACAAGAAGACGCTTTTTTAGTTGATGCGCGCATCAAACACATCAAATACAACCCGAAGCAAGTGGTGCGTGTCGTATCGTACACGAGTATTGCGACTACGATTGTTTTTTCCGAAGGCGGAAAAATTATCGGCTCTATGTTTCAGGATTTTTGGATAGTTGGGACTTTCTGCCGCGGGATAATTACCTTTACCTGAAGGCCAGGCTGCCGAATGCCGATTCCAATTTGATAGACAACTGAATGGATGGTGATGATGATTCCTGATTCCCCCTCCCTCATGCGCTGCGCGGACACGTTGCGGCGCATGGAAACCGGCCCCATGCGTCAGGCGTGGTGGGCAGGCTATATCCGTGGTCTGCGCCGCGCCAATCACGGCGAGTCTTTCGGGACAGAGGCGGAGCACCGCCTGTATCTGTCCCTGGCAGACGATGCCGCCTCCGACCGGGCAGCGATTGGGCGCGGCTATCGCGCGGGGTTAGAGGGTATCGAGGGCGAACCGTGATGCGCACGGACTGTGGTGCTGACTGCGCGCCTCCGGCCCGATAAATCACCCTAACCGTAGATCGCGCCACAAAACGGCATTTATCGTCGATCGCGCCACCTGTGGATAAAAATAGCTTTATTTTTCATGATGTTACGGCATTTTTTGACCGTAACATACGCGCACGTTTTAACGTTTTTTTACTTTTATTAACATAATACGGCGGGAGGACAGATTCCTCCCGCCGTATTATGTGCACCTCTAAAAATAGCATTATAATATTTACATAAATCAACTATTCATTTTTATCATGACGCATCTTGGTTTTTTCGATCCTGACGACAGCCATAAAAAGCTCAATGAACGCGATCCGCTCGTGGTGCTTGATCAGCTGATTGGGAAGGCTTTAGACCAACGTTAGAGAATGCTTTGAGCGCAAGAAAGAAAAGTACAGCGGGCAGGAAGCCGTTCGATAGCGTAATGATGTTCAAGGCGTTGATTGTGCAACATTTTTACAACATTTCCGACGATGAACTTGAGTATCAAACTTGGGATCGCTACAGTTTCTGCCGTTTTCTTGGGCTGTTGCCGGAAGATCGGGTTCCTGACGCCAAGACCATTTTGAAGCACCCCGGGTTTCTCGGAGGCAGTTTTGCCTGAGCCATGCAGCATAACGCATAATTTCAGCCTGTTGTCGATCATCCCTTTGTTCCGCCTCCGTTGGCGGGATATGACCAATCGGTTGCAAGATTCTGAGATGGTTGAACCAATCCACCCATTCGAGCGTTGCCAGTTCCACCGCCTCTTTGTCTGACCATGAGCGACGGTAAATGACCTACAGTCCATTGATCGTTTCAGCCAGAGCGTTGTTGCAGGAATCGCCGGCGCTGCCAACGGAAGACTCCATCCCGGCTTCTTTCAACCGCTCGCTGTAGCGGATCGAGACATGCTGCACGCTACCCTTTGCCTGAAAGGTCGCCGGGCATGCAATGCCTGTTCCAACGCATCCAAGACAAAATCCGTCCCCCACCGCGCATTCAGCCGAGAAGCCTGGAACTGCCGATGAACCTTGTCAAGAGGACACGGTCTCGCTTTATCGGGGACAGTTGTCTTAATTGCCTTGCCGCGAATCACGCCTTGCAGACCAAGCCGCTTCATCAGACGTTCCACCGTACAACGAGCCACCGCAATCTCATCACGGCTGAGTTGTCGCCATATTTTACGAGCGCCATACGCCTGAAAATTCTCTTTCCAGAGGCATTGGATGTGCGCGCATAAATGTTCATCCGTCCTTGATCGCGCTCGGCCCGATGAATCCAGATGTTTCTGCGATACCGCCGATCTTCGAGGCAATGGCGTTGATCGCCGCCCATTGGGAACTGTACTCATGCGGATGTTCCAACACCATGCGGACAGCCCGCTCTTGGATTTCCGGGGAATATTTATATGTCTTCATAAGCTCTATTCTCTCAAAAGGTAGAGCCTCCGAAAAATCCTGGGCGGTTCAGTCGCGCCGACCTCCGGTATGGTTCTCCAGTCCTTCGACTCACCGCCGTACTGCACGGTCAAAAGCTCGATACCCAGCGTGTTGGCAAAATATCTTCCCACCTCGCCATTGCGAGGAGCAAAGCAACGAAGCAATCCATACGGTGGTTCGGGCTTCCGAAGTGCCGGGGTGAATGGAAAAGCTCTCTGGATTGCCACGGGGCTAAAGCCCCTCGCAATGACGAAAACGGAGTACGAACCACCCCCTCAACCGCTACTTTGGATTGTGCCTGCGGGACAGTTTCCGCTATCCCGCCCCGAAGCAAATCAAGCCGGAGCAGGGAAACAGCCGCGTCTTCCTGATGTGACATTGCGCTCGAAGTCCTTGAGTGTCTGAGTTGGAAAGATTTATCTGGTGGCGTCCCACGGCGATCGCGCGACCGGCGGTCACAAAAAAACGGATGAATGGTTTGTCGGTCGCCGCGAATTGCGTTAAAATTCTTATGTTTATAGGTTAGATGGAGAGGACTCCGTCTTTCGTCATTGATAATATTGAGGGATATCCCGATGAAGAAGTTCTTTGATTTTTTCTGCACCGCGGCTGCCGTGGTGTTGTTTGCGGCGTCGGCGCAAGCCGCGATCTTCCAGTATTCTGACCCCGAATGCGATTCATTCACGCTGGCGGATTCCGGCAGCGGCGTATTCATCATTTCTTGCGTCAAAGACGGCGGCGGACCTGACCCGAATGCGCCGACCGATTGTATGGCAAGCGCGGACCCCACCTTTTTTGCTTTCGGCGTGACGCCGGCGCAACCGACGATTGCGATGACCTGCGTCGGCAACGCCTCCGACACGACGACCTACACGTGGACGCGGACGAGTTTTACGGGCGACGGCGCGCCGACCGCCAGTTTCAGCGGCGCGAGTTTCTCTGACAGTCTGCCGGGGAATACCGGCGACGCCGACATCGTTTACGTCTATACCGGGCAAGCGTGCAACGGCGCCTCGTGCGCGTCGCCCTCAACGGCAAGCGTGACCATGGTGAAGCAGGGGGGCAGCGGTCCTACTACACCGAGCGCGCCGACCAGTTGCGTATTGAACCTCAGTGTCACCAACTTGCCCAATACGGGCGGGAATGTGACGCTGACCGCGTCATCTTGCGCGGGAACGGACGCGAACACGACTTATCAGTTTTTCAAGAATGGAACATCGCTCGCTGATCCGGCGACCAGCGTCACCCATGTCATCAACTTGCCGGCAAATACGACTTCTTCTCCGGTCACGTCGAATTTCTATGTAAAAGTGTGTAATGGCGCGCTTTGCATGGATACGGCGACAAAATCGGTGACGGTCGCCGCAGGCAGTGGCGGTGGCGGCACGTTATGCGCGCAGTACAACGTCGTCTATGACGGTACTCTTGCCAAAGGAACGCAACGCGAGCAAACGGGGATGGGCGCGATGCAGGTGTTCGTCGGCAGCTTTGTCGCCGCGCAAAGCGGCAGCGGCGTTGGCAGCGCCATCACATTGACTTCTGGCTTGCCGGGCAATTATACCGTGACCATTTCTACGCAAAAATGCGATTTCCGCCCCCGCGATGAAACCGGCGTGGCTGGTCCGTTAGTCCGCTCCTCAATGAGCAGCATGCCCTCGGCAGGCTACTCGATAGGCAGCGCTTCCGGCAATCTCACCGCCGGGCAAACCTATTACATCAACCTGATCCCGGGAAATGGTTCGGGAGTCAACAGTTGCGCCCAGGGACGCTGCGACGTGCGTATCTCCCATAAATGATCTAAAATGGATTTCTTTGGAGCCTTGTTGTACATGCAACAAGGCTCCCGTTTTTTGAACTTATTGTGAGAGGTGTCGTGTGGTGTCGAGATCGTGGATGTTGTTGTGTTTTTTGCTTTTTCCCGCCGCGCTCTATGCGCAGGAGGATGATCCGGTGTTGTTGTCGAACAATGTGACGGCGGTCAAGTTGAGCGATTATCAGGCGGAATTGACGCGCTTGCCGGAAAATATGCGCGGCGGCTTTGCGGCGAATAAAAAACGCGCCGATCAGCTTTTGCGGAATTTGCTCGAAACCAAAACGCTGGCGGTGATGGCGGAAGAAGACGGCTTGGGAAAAATTCCCGAGAATCGGGCGATATTGGAATTGGAACGGCAACGCAATCTGTCGCGTTTTGCCATCAATAAAGTGCGCGAAGACGCGCTCAAGAGTTTTGAAGAAAGCCGCGCCCAATATGAAACGCGCGCCAAGGAAAAATACGTCCTTGAAAAAAACCGCTATACGACGCCCGCGCAGGTCAAAGCCTCGCACATTCTGATCAGTAAGGAAAAACACGGCGCCGAAGAAGGCAAGAAAATCGCCGCGGAAGTTCTCAAACAAGCGCGCGCCGGAAAAGATTTCAATGAGCTTGCCGCCGAATTTTCAGAAGATCCTTCGGTCAAGGAAAATCGCGGCGCGCTTGGTTGGTTCGCGCAAGGAAAAATGGTGCCCGAATTTTCCGACGCGGCGTTTGCGTTGAACGAAGGCGGGATCAGCGATATCGTCGAGACAAGATACGGATGGCACATCATTCGCGTCGAAGAGAAAAAAGAAGAACGGCGGGCGACGTTCGAGGAGGTCAGATCCGACATTATGGAAGAACTCAAAAAAGAATTCGCCGACGATCAGCAGAATTGGCTGATCGCCAAAATCAGGAACGATCCGGCGCTGGTCGTCAACGAAAAAAATATCGAAGAATATGTTTACGTTCAACCGCCCTCTCAGGAACAAATCAATAAAGCGGTGGAAGCGATTCTGAAAAAACCTTGACATTCCTCCCCCCGCTTGAAGGCGGCGGAGTTGGTTTCCTCTCTCACTCGAGGGCGGGGGGATGTCAAAAACCAGACTCGCTATGCGAACCAAGACGAACGAGTTCTAAGTCCCCACATCCGGCCTCTGGTAGATCAGCGCCAAGTCGGGCTTGACGTGGTCAATCCCGATAGTTTTTCCAGTCGCCCGTGAGCGCATGACCGTAGCGCCGACAGACAAACTCAGGGCTACCTGTATGGACAATAGATGAAGTCTTCCCGTTCCGTCACCATGCCTACGCTGCTCGAGAGTGAACCGCCCCGGGTTTCTCGGAGGCAGTTTTGTCTGAGTCATGCGGCATAACGCTAGAGTTCAGGGGCGCGCTGCTTGCAGCGCGTCCCTCTGGAACGAGATGTTAGACGATGACCTGCGATGGTGTAAAAAGGGTTGAGTTCGCGAGGCGCAGATTGGCGCGAATCGTCCGGGATGCGACAGTTAGGCACCAACCGACGGGCTAAGGGAGTTGATGTCTGATTGTTGAGTAGCACGGATGACACTCATGCGGCTTTCGAAAGAGATGCGCCGCAGTGGGGGCAAAAAGATATTTCTATGCCGCCGCCACCAGCACTCTCAGGAATTACTATGACCCAGCACTCATCGTCATACCACTCGTAGCGAACGTCGTAGTAGCAGGTTGTTGTGTGCTCAATGAAGTCTTCGCAGCAACCTGTGAATCCTTTGGGCACACAAGATGTACCTTCTGGGCACGTGGTTCCATCCGCGTGGGCTGATCTTGTCATTGGTGCCTAACGCTTGAATGAAATGTTAGGCGATGGCCTACGAAAGAGCGCAGGAAATTGAGACCGCAAGCCGCGAGCAAACCACAACGTGGAAGAAGCGCGAAAGATTGAGACCGAGAACAGCGATGTTGGAGAAGGGCGCGGATGTTTGCGTTTGCGCGGACGAAAACCCTCCATTTGGAGCACGGAAACTGGAGTTTGCCACAAACGGCAAACCGAAGCCAGACAGCAACGCCCGATGCGAAGCGCAAAAGTAGCGGAATGTTAGGCATTTTTCTTTTTGGGCTTTGGTAGCGGAAGTTCATTGCCTGTAACCTGAATTAACTGATTGAGCCAGTCTCGATCTTCCCAGAGGTCGGCGGTGATAAGCAAATGGGGTTTTGCGCCAGGATATGGGGCACCTTCGATTACTTGTTGCACCATGCTTCGTCCTGCACTTGTTGGCTTGAGGTACAACTGGTCATCGCAGACCAAAGCAACGGGTTTGCCCGCCAAATATAGGCAATAATCGCCAAACATTTTCTTTGCGCTCACATTGGCTAAACCTGCAAGCTGGTCTAGCAGAAAATCCATCGTGGCTTGAGATGTCGCCATATGAAATGCCTAACGTTGGAGTTCAGGGGCGCTGCGCGGCTTTATGCGCAGCGTCCCTCTGGAACGAGATGTTAGACGATGACCTGAGATGCTGCAAGAATGTTTGAGTCCGCAAGGCGCGGATTGGGGCGAAACAGTGCGGGAAAAGCGCGTGGACACTCATACCCACATTGGATGTTACCACCACTTCAGTACCTTTCCTACGCCCAGTAGCGCCATGAACAGTGCGATGACTACACAGATATTTTTATTGAGAAGGAAAGGAGGGAACCGTTCCTTTTGATGGGGGGGCATGTTTTCGACCGTGACTGCGAGATAAAAGAATAAAGCGGCTCCCGCGACCCAGCCAATGACGTCGTACCACGACCCGAAAATTTGACTTCCAATCGTTTGTCCCATGTGGTATCCAAGATAGGTTGGTAAAATTGAAATGCACGTTTGAATTAACCAGCGCGCTTTAGCGCCTGATACGAAGCGCGAAAGCCAGTGTTGAGAAGACGGTGAAAAATGATGAACATAAGGCGATTCCTGGCATGGTCTAACGCTGGAGTTCAGGGGCGCGCCGCGTGCGGCGCGTCCCTCTGGAACGCAATGTTAGGCGATGGCCTGCGAGGATACAAGAACTTACTGATGAGCGGGTTGCGCGGGCATTATTGCAGAACGCTTGCCGTAGCGTGTCAGCCAAAGCAAACTGTCCGCAGCCTCTGACTCGTGCCGATTCCCCCGACAACGATAAGTTCCAAAATCGTCCCCCTTGCCACGAGTCAGATATAGAAGATAGATACTATTTCTTTCCAGCGCATACATACAGTCATCTCCCGTGAAGACATGGAATGATTGGGGTACATCAGACTTCCAGGACTGGAGCGTTTCTCCAGTTACACGCACAACCCCGTCGGTGAGAGTGATAACTTCCTTGACTTGAACCATCGCTACTGCGTTGGCTCTTGCGTAGGCAGTATACAAGGTTGGTTCCTTACAGCGGCAAGCCCAAGCCTCAAACGGCACAATCAAAGTGACGAGCATGAGCATTCCTGTTAGTTTCATGTTAGGCATCATGCGAACCCCGCATTCGTGGAATGCAATAGCTTCCCGATAATGGTTGGATCTTCCAGCCCCGGGAGCAGACAATTTTGCAGAGTCGCCTCGGCTTGGTGAGTATTTCCTGGCGCCCCATTTACGTGAGCAAGCTCGTGAATCAGTGTGGCCGCCACTGTCCAGCGCCCCATTTCTAGTGAAAACGCCGTGATTGTGATGTCATTTCCTCTTTTTGCCCCGTAATCGCCATACTGACGCGAGGGATCAAAATTGATCCAAATCGAGATATCCATCCATATCTGCGCAAACGTTCGCCCTGCTGGCAATGCCTTAAATGCCTTATCACATCGTGCATCACCATAAATACGTGTGTCAATAATATGTATTGCGCTCTGTAAGGTAGTGAGAAACAACGCGTCCGTGTAGGGTAAGTACTGGTGCCCTCCGGCGAGCGGAGCTGGACCGTTATGTTTGCTGTTTGGCGTATTAATGCGTGGCATGTGACCTCCTTTTATAAAACATAGATCGAAAACAGTGTAGGTGAGAAGCATACCACATCTTCATGCATTCATGTAGTAAACATAGGTGGTTCTGCAGGGCAATCGCACTATCACAGCCGCTGTTCTGGCATGTTTTCTGCGAGGGGTGATTTTTTCTGTGGAGAAGAGAGATGCTCATATCGCTTGTACCGTACCTTGAGCAGATACCGGAA
>JAISYH010000036.1 GCA_031270015.1 Burkholderiales bacterium
TTCACTCTAATCCTAAAACTCTCTCGAAATCCATCAAGGATCGATTCCAGTCAATCTCTATCAACCAGAACCGCACTTGCATACTTCTTTCGTGTGAGCCCTGCTTTTCCTATAAAACTTCATAACCACCTACATGGTTATGAACCAGCAGCGCCCACACCTATCAATTGCCTCATTCTTAAAGAACTACCATCAGCCATTAATCCTAAAAAACTCAATAACCTAATCTAACACAACAGCTAACAGCAAAGGTCTGACATTATAGGAATACTCTGAAAACTTGGCAAGCACTTTTAGAAATATTTTTTGCTTTTTGCGAGAAACGATACATAAATCTTCGTATTGAAATGACTTAAGAATAAGACGTTGATGCCGAACGGTATTTTCTTGAGTCCGCATCACCGCTTATACATATAAAGCATAAGCGGAAACGCATTTCATTGCCACTTTAACTGTATCAACTTCCATTTTTTCCCTTCTTCGCGCCACTCCAACTGAATGCGGTAATGTCGAGCATCGTCAGGAATCAACCCGTCAGCGCCAACCAGCATCACTTCACCCTCTCCCGTTGCGCGTATGGGTATTTGTTTGTCAATATGGCTATTGAGGTTTACAGCAACGATTTTGATATTTTTATAGCGCAAAAATACAGCCGCCATGGTTCGACGCGCCCATTCTTTATCATTCTCCGGCGCCTGCGCGGTAAAGTTTTCGTGCAACATGTCGAGTACCTGATCAATATCTTTCGCTTCCAACGCTTCCTGTAATTCTTCTGTCGTTTTGTCAAGTGCGACTTGCGGATCGTTTTTTGAGCAGGCAGATAAAAATAAAATAGCGGTGAATAAGAAGAGTATCGTAAAAATCTTGCGCATATTGATTTCTTATCGAGCGATTAGATTAATGAAGGAAATCTTAGAAGATGGACTCCAAAGTGTCCATTTTCTATTTAATTCGTTCCAGTAACTGCTTGCGTAGGCTTCTCTTCGAAAGGATAATCGTATCGATCGACCCCTCCGCCCAATGCTTTATATAACATCACTTGATTGATCTGTTTCGCTTGCTGCATTGACACTAATCCTTGATTGGCTGAATACATCGAACGTTCAGCATCAAGCACGCTCAAATAACTGTCTACGCCTCTTTCGTAACGTATTGATGCCAAATTGTGCGTTGCAGTCGTAGCTTCCAATAGCGCAGTTTGCGCCATCAATTGTTCGTCAACCGTAGTCCGCTGCACCAATGCATTCGCTACTTCACGGAACGCGCTTTGTATTGCTTTTTCGTATTCCGCAAGCGCGATATCTCTGCTCGCTTCCGCAGCGTCAAGATTGGCGATATTGCGTCCAAAATCAAAAATGGGTAAAGATATTTGTGGCGAGAATTTCCAAGTCCCTGAACCGTTGTCGAATAATCCCGATAACGAAGAGCTTACCGTTCCTACCGTCGTCGTCAACGAAATCGACGGAAAAAATGCCGCACGCGCCGCGCCGATATTAGCATTTGCCGCTTTCAGCAGATGTTCTGCCAACATGATGTCTGGTCGTCTTTGCAATATTGCGGAAGGCACTTCGCCCGTATCGAGCAAGGTGGCAGAGCTAATGTCCCCAACTTTGTCGGTAATGATCGCTTCCGGCAAACCGTTCGTTCCCAATAAAAGTACCAGCGCGCTTTCATCCTGAGCAACCATCGTCGTATAGTTAGCGACATCGACACGCGAAGTTTCTACGCTGGTCCGCGCCTGCCATAAATCGATTTCAGAAGCGACGCCGTTTTCAAAACGAACCTTGATCAAATCATAAAAAGTTTGCTGATTTTTCAATGTATCACGCACGACTCTAAGATGCTCGCGGTCAGCAATGAGATTAAGATACGCTACAGCAACATTAGCAATCAAACTGATTTGTCCACTCCGCCAAGCGTTTTCAGACGCCAAATAAGTTTCCAAAGCTTGATCTTTCAAACTGGCGACACGTCCGAAGAAATCCAACTCATAATTGCTAATACCTGCGTCAACATTATATTGATGCGACGTAATATGTTGCCCCGTCGGAGATAAATTCCTTGACGTGCGTTGCGCTAACTCGACACCAGACACCGCAATAGTCGGTATTTGATTGGCACGCTGCACACGATACATCGCTTGGGCTTTTTGTACATTCAACGCGGTGATCCGTAAATCCCTGTTGTTCTCCAACGCAATTTCGATGAGTCGCCGCAATACAGGGTCAGTGAAAAAACTGCGCCAATCAATTTGATCGGCTATTGCCGTCGCCGCCACTTTTTCTTCCGGAAAAGTTGTGATTGTCGGCCAGCTTCCTGCCACCGGAGCGACTGGTCGTTCGTAATCGGGCGCAAGACTGACGCAACCGACAGACGATAACGCAAAAATTATTGAGATTGAAAGTATTTTCATTTTCATGTTATTTATCTCCCGCTATTGCCTTCGATGGGTTTGGGTTTATATTTGAAAATGCTTCGAACGATGACGAAAAATACTGGCGTAAAGAACACACCCAACATCGTCGTCGAGATCATCCCTCCGACAACGCCTGTCCCGATTACGTTTTGCGCTCCAGAACCTGGACCTGTGTTGATCGCTAGCGGTAACACACCAAAACCGAAGGCAAGCGATGTCATCAATACCGGACGTAAACGGATATGCACTGCCTCAAGCGTGGCGTCAATCAAGCTTTCGCCACGCTTTTGCGCTTCTTTGGCAAACTCGACCATTAAAATCGCGTTCTTCGAAGCAAGCCCGATAATCGTCAATAGCGCGACCTTGAAATACACGTCGTTGGAGAAACCAAATACGTAAATACCGAGGACCAAGCCTAATATTCCAACTGGTATCACCAAAACGACCGATAACGGAATCGTCCAGCTTTCGTACAACGCGGCAAGACACAAGAACACCACAATGATAGAAAGCGCGAATAGCAACATTTGTGTAGAACCGGAGGCTTTTTCTTGATACGACGTCGCCGTCCACTCCATGCCAATGCCCGAAGGCAGTTGCGCGACCAATGCCTCCATTTCATTCATCGCGTCACCGGAGCTCAGTCCAGGCGCGGCCTGCCCTTGAATTTCCATCGCCGGAACGCCGTTATAACGTTCCAGACGCGGCGAACCGTAGCGCCATTCGCTGGTGGCAAACGAAGAAAACGGCACCATTTCGCCTCTATTGTTCCGAACGTACCATGCTTTCAGATCTTCAGGCATCATTCGGAATCGCGGTTCGGATTGAACATAAACCTTTTTCACACGCCCTTTATTAAGAAAATCGTTGACGTAATTTCCACCCCATGTCGCCGCCAATGTCGCGTTGATCATGCTTTGTGGTACGCCAAACGCTTGCGCCTTGGCATGATCGATATTGATTTTCAATTGCTGCATATCATCTTGTCCATTGGGGCGAACACCGACCAATTTTGGATTTCGAGCCGCTTGCCCGAGCAATTGATTACGCGCGGCAGTCAACGCTTCATGTCCTAAATTGGCGCGATCCTGAAGGAACATATCAAAACCCTCAGCAAGCCCCAACTCAGGAATCGCCGGCGGCACAAACGCCACCACCATAGCGTCGTTAAAACGTTGCGCGAACGTTGCCGAAGCGCGCAACGCAACGGCAGGCGCGCTCAAATCTTTCGCTTGATTCAATCCCATTTTTCGTGAAGCGCGTTTTATCAAGCCTTCACTACGTTCATCCCAAGGTTTTAGCTGCGCCATCATGAACGCCATGTTCTGTCCCGTTCCCGCCGGACTAAAACCCGCGACCAGCAACATCGCTTCAACGCTATCGCTTTCCTCTTCTAACAAATATTTTTCGATTTGCGATACGACTTTCAATGTTTGCTCTTGTGTCGAACCCGCTGGCAACTGCACCATGCCCATGATCGCGCCTTGATCTTCTTGCGGCAAAAACGACGTCGGCAATCGGCTGAACATCAAACCGACACTAACGGCAATACCCACAAAGACGACCAATATAAAATAGCGCATTTTAGGCGTAATCAATCGCGCGACCATGGATTGATATAAACGGCTTCCATTGTCGAAAAAGATGTTAAACCAACCAAAAAATCCCTTGTGCTCATGCACGTGTTCGCTATCCGCCGATTTTAGAATCGTCGCGCATAACGCAGGCGTCAAAATAATGGCGACAGAGAACGACAATAATAATGCCGACGCCAGCGTTATCGAAAATTGCCGATAAATCACGCCGGTCGCGCCGCCGAAAAACGCCATCGGCACATAAGCGGCGCATAATACCGACACCACACCCAAGAGCGCGCCGGTAATTTGTGTCATCGATTTTCGCGCCGCCTCGCGGGGCGACAATTTTTCCTCACGCATCAGGCGTTCGACGTTTTCCACGACCACAATCGCGTCATCGACCAGCAAACCGATGGCAAGCACCAACGCAAACATCGTCAACATGTTGATCGAAAAACCGAACACCGCCAACATGCCGAATGTACCCAACAATACTACTGGCACCGTAATCATCGGGATCAATGTGGCGCGAATGCTTTGCAGGAATAAGAGCATGACACAAAACACAAGGAAAATAGCGATCAACAGCGTTTCACGCACTTCCTTGATCGACGCTTCGACAAACGGCGTCGTATCATAAGGATAAACGACCTTCATTCCTGGCGGGAAATATTGGCTCAAATCTTCAACTTCTTGGCGTACGTGTTTTGATGTCTCAATCGCGTTACCGCCCGGTGCCAAACTGATCGCCAGACCAGTCGAAGGAACGCCTTTATAACGCCCCACAAAGTTATAACTTTCGCTGCCGATCTCGATACGCGCCACATCCTTCAAAAATACACGCGAACCATCGGGCGACACGCGCAACAGAATATCCTCGAATTCTTGAACCGATTGCAAACGGCTTTGTACCATGATCGTTGCGGTCAATTGTTGCCCAGGAACTGACGGCGTACCACCAATTTGTCCTGCCGACACCTGAATGTTCTGCTCTTGAATCGCGCCAATTACATCGACCGGCGTCAACTTATATTTGAAGAGTTTATTTGGGTCGAGCCACATCCGCATCGCGTATTGTCCACCGAACAATTGCACATCGCCCACACCATCCAAGCGGCTGACGGGATCGAGCACATTTGATGAAATGTAGTCAGAAAGATCCACATTGCCCATACTCCCATCTTCGGAGATAAAACCCGCCACCATCAAGAAGTTGGCAGACGCCTTACGCACGCGCACCCCCATCCGTTGCACTTCATCAGGCAATAAGGGCAGCGCCGCTTGCAAACGGTTTTGCACTTGAACCTGCGCCATATCGGGATCCGTACCGGTGTCGAAGGTCAATCTGACCATAGCGGAACCATAAGAATCACTGGTTGACGCCATGTATAAAAGATGATCCAAGCCTTTCATTTGCTGTTCGATCACTTGTGTTACTGTATCTTCGACGGTTTGCGCTGATGCGCCGAGATAACTCGCCTGAACCTGGATCGTCGGCGGCGCGATATCGGGATATTTGGACACTGGCAACGACATCAGCGCCAAACCGCCTGCCAGAGAAATGATGATCGCGATCACCCACGCGAAAATAGGACGATCAATAAAAAAATGCGATACGGACATAGATCAGCTCCAGATGATTATAGTTTCGCTGCGGATTCGGTCGCCGGCGCGCTATGGTTATCCGTACCGTTGGATTGACCCAGATCGACCAATACCGGATTGACTTTGATATTCGTCCCGCGCAAATTTTGTGAACCCTCGACAAGAATCTTTTCCCCGAGAGACAAACCGGAACTTACCAACCAATCTTTCTCATATTCCCTACTGATGCCGATCACTCGTTGTTCGATCGTGTTATCGGGTTTCACCACGATGACTTGAGGTTCTCCCTTTTGATTGCGAAACAATGCTTTTTGCGGAATGGTAATCGCCGCTTCATTGACACCTTCTTCTATGAGCGCGCGCACATACATTCCGGGCAAAAGATCATTATTGGGATTCGGAAAAATTGCCCGTAATGTGATCATACCCGTCGTCTCATCCACCGTCACGTCGGAAAACTCTAGTTTTCCTTCTTTCGGATAAACCCGACCATCCTCAAGTTGCAATTTGACTTTGATCTGATTCTTGGCGTCCGTTTTCAATAGTCCCGTTTCAACCTGATGTTTAAATCGCAACCATTCAACGCTGGACTGCGTTACATCTACATAAATCGGATTGAGCTGTTGCACTTTCGTCAACGCAGCCGGTTGGCTCGCCGTCACCAACGCGCCGGGAGTAACCTCCGATTTTCCGATTCGACCAGAAATTGGCGAGGTCACACGCGTATAGTTCAAATTGATCGAGGCGCTCTCGACCGCCGCCTTCGCCGCCTCGACGTCGGCAATCGCTTGCTTATACGCCGCGTCGGTATCGTCGGAATCCTGACGACTAACCGCGTTGATCTTCACTAATTCGGCGTAACGCTCCGCGCGCGCTTTACTCGACGCAAGATTGGCTTCGGCTTTGGTAAGCGTCGCCACCGCGCTATTGTAGGTCGCCTGATAAATGGCGGGGTCGATTTGGTAAAGTATTTCGCCGCTTTTAACGTCACCGCCTTCTTTAAACAAACGTTTCTGAATGATTCCGCCAACTTGCGGTCGCACTTCCGCCACCAGATAAGGGCTGGTTCTTCCAGGCAATTCGGTCATTATCGTTACCTTACGCGCGCCGACCTCTACTACACCGACGCGAACCGCTTCGCCCGCCATCATTTGTTGCGCTTTTTTCTCTTCACAGCCGGATAATACCGACAACGCAACCGTCGCAAAAATTACAGCCTTTATCAAGCCTTGCATGTTTAAGACCTCATCAAATAAATAAAATAAATCAACTAAAACGAGAATCTGGTGAAGTGACCAATCCCGCGATCTCGGCATTGATCGCTTTCGTCAGCAATCTAAGTTTTTTCTCGTCGATATTTTTCCAGTCAAAGAAGCGTTTCATCGTCTCTTTTTTAATTTCAAATGCCAACATATGCCCAAATAACAAAAACGCGTGAAAACGAACAGAAAAAGAAGTTGCCGGACATTGTTCGACACAACCGACCAAATGTCCCAGCGTCTCAAGAAAACGTCCGATTCCTTTTTCGTACAAAATATCGAACGCTTCCGTTGGGTTGGATTGTTCCCGCAGAAGAAACAAACACCATTGATGCGTGTGTTTTTCTGTGAGAAGCACGTCTCTCAACCATTGATGCCAAACCTCCTGCAATAACACGATGGCTTCTTCGGGCGGCAAAAGTCCCGCTTTGATCAACGAAATCTTGTCGCCGAGACTGTCCTCAAATTCTTTTATCATATTGCCCACTTCCTCGGCGATATATTCGGCAACAGCTAAATATAACTTTTCCTTGCTACCAAAATAATAAGCGATCGAAGAAATATTGGTGCCGGCTTCCGCAGCGATCTGCCGTGTGCTTGCGCCGTTGAATCCATACTGATCGAAAGCTGCCAGACCCGCGAGAATCAAGCGTCGGCGCGTATCATCCGGCACGTTATCGGCAGAAGCCTGCGTTTTGCACGCGGTTCTCGGATCGCTTGTGAAGTCATTTTTTGGCATGCGCAGATGATATATAAGACGAAAGAATAAGTCAATCAATCGATTGATTAAATCGGCAATTATTCATAAAACGATGGTTTATCGCGGCTCGATTGTGCGCGTCGGATGGCGTTTCAATCATGTCAACAATGACATCAAAATTTACTTGGCGTCTCCATCATAGTGTCAGCGCGATTACCCTGCGAGCGTTGCCGCCTGCGCCCGAATAATCCCGTCGTCCCTTTTTTCTTTGGTGGTTTGTTTTCTTCTCCCGTGGTGTTTTCTTCCGAAAACCCGTTTACCTCCGGTGTATTGTTTTGCTTCGCTTTACCGTTCCCGCGCAAGTTTTTGTCTACCTTAAAGCGAAACTTCTTGCTTTTGCCAACGGGTTTGACCATCTCTTCCGAAAAGTGTTGCTTTCGCGACGCGCCGTTTCCAAGTCCGTTGGTTTTCAACCCGACCGATTTCAATAACGCGATCAATTCGGTTTGTTCTAGTTCGACCACCTCGCCGCGCTTCACCGTCTGGGGCATGGTAATCACGCCATAGCGTGTACGAATCAAGCGGCTGACCATCAAATCGAGCGCGTCAAAAAGCCGCCGCACTTCGCGGTTACGCCCTTCTTTGATCACTATGTGATACCAATGATTGCAACCTTCGCCGCCGCCATCCGTCAATTTTTCGCAACGCGCCAAGCCATCGTCCAATTCGATTCCACGCAGCAACGCTCCGATTTGCTCATCGCTTAATTTACCTAAAATCCTCACGGCGTATTCGCGATCGACTTCATAGCGCGGATGCATTAGACGATTTGCCAACTCACCTGAATTCGTAAATAGCAACAAGCCTTCGGTATTGAAATCGAGCCGCCCGATGGAAATCCATTTGCCACCTTTGATCGGCGGTAATGCCGAAAACACCGTCGGGCGACCTTCAGGATCACTGCGCGAAACGATTTCACCCGCTGGTTTGTGGTAAAGCAAAACGCGCGGCGATGGTTCGGAAAAACGAATTTTGACCGGTTCGCCATTGATACGTACCTCATCGCCCGGTCCGATTTTCTGCCCGATCTCGGCGGGCATCCGGTTGACGGTGATCCGACCCGCAATGATCAATTCTTCCATCGCTCGCCGCGAACCAAACCCGCACGACGCCAACACTTTGTGCAAGCGTTGCGGTTCGGAAAAAACTTCATTAGTGAATTTTTTGATTTTCGTGGGAAGCGTCTCCGCAAAACCCTGCATCGCCAGACTCGATTGATGAATCTTCGGCGTGCTGACTGAGGATCGGGCTTGCAAGAGAGAGCGGCGCTTCGGCGGCCTTGGCTGGGGCATCGGGCATCTCCAATAAATGTGAGGAATCAAGCTCGGTAAGCGGTGGCAATTCAGCCAAAGAACGCAAACCGAGATCGTCTAAAAAATTCTTGGTAGTCGCATACAACGCGGGACGCCCCGGCGTTTCTTTGTGACCAACCGCTTCAATCCATTGCCGATCTTCCAGCGTTTTGATCGTGCCGGAAGACACGGCGACACCACGAATCGATTCGATATCACCGCGCGTGACCGGCTGTTGATAGGCAATGATCGCTAGTGTTTCCATGACCGCGCGCGAATAACGCGGCAGCTTTTCGGGCGACAAGCGTTCCAAGTATGGCTGCACTTCCTGTCCGCCCTGAAAACGCCAACCGCTGGCAACCGAAACCAGTTCAACTTTTCGATCTTTCCATGTTTCCTTGAGATCGTTCAGCAAATAACGGACAAAACTGGCGTTTAACGGCGGATCAAACAATTTGCCCAACTGCGCCAACGGAATCGCCTCGCCGGAAATCAGTAAAACTGCTTCGAGAATCTTGCCATAATGCGCGATTTCTTCAGCCGTCGCCGAATGTTCGTCCAGCGGTTTTTCAGCGTCGTCATACGCGCGCGACGGCGAAACATCATCTGCCGATATTTCCATCAACGTTTCAATCATTGGCGAGTCTTGCGCGACAGCGGCTTCAATCACCGTCGTATCTTCTTCTTTACTCATAAAATCACTATCTGGGGAAACGCTAAAAACGCTTCCATTTTTTTCATCCATCGCGGGATTCGTTTTTGACTTAAGACCCTGCTGTCAAAGTGGTTCTTCGTCATTCAACACAAAGGGCGCTCCTCGTTTACTTTGTATGTAGATCGGCGCATAAGGTTCCGTTTGCGCGACCTCGATCAATTGTTCGCGCATGAGTTCGAGCAGTGCCAGAAATGTTACCACTAAATGAGGCAAATCGGCGTTTTCCGCAAAAAGTTTCGTAAATTCGCAATAGCCGCCGTCATCGAGCCGTTTTAAAATATGACTCATTTCCTCGCGCACCGAAAGCTGTTCACGTGAGATCAAGTGATGACGATTGACTTTCGCGCGCGTTACCAATGTCGCCCAAGCGCGGCGCAATTCTTCCGGTTCGACATCCGGTAAGCGTACCGCTATCATTCTATCAAACCAAACGCGCACGACCTCAAAATCGCGCCCTTCGTGTGGCAACGCATCCAACGCTGCGGCAGCCGCTTTCATTTGTTCATATTCCAGTAAACGGCGAACCAACTCGGCGCGTGGGTCCTCGACCTCGACGCCTTCCACCGCTGGCGGTTTAGGCAAAAGCAACCTCGATTTGATTTCCAGTAATACTGCCGCCATCAACAAATATTCCGCTGCCAATTCCAGATTGTTACGACGCATCATTTCGACATAGCCCAAATATTGCCGTGTCAATTCTGCCATCGGAATGTCGAGTACATTAATATTCTGCTTCCGAATCAAATACAGCAAAAGGTCGAGCGGTCCTTCGAACATTTCCAGAAATACTTCCAACGCTTCCGGCGGAATATACAAATCCGTCGGTAGTTCGGTGATCAGTTCGCCGTAAACGCGCACGACTGGCTTGTCCTTGACAGCGGCAAATTCTTCCGCTTCCGGCAACAGACTCACCGCGCTATTGGAAATCACCGCTTCGTTCACCCGATACTCCGGTCGTAAGACAAACCCATCGCTTCGCGTACATCGCGCATCGTTTCCGTCGCCGCCTTGCGAGCGCGATCACAGCCGTCCACAAGAATGTTGCGCACCAATACCGGATCGTCCAAATAACGTTGCGCGCGTTCGATGATCGGCGCCTGTTCGGCGATGATCGCTTCGATCACCGGCTGCTTGCAATCAAGACACCCGATGCCCGCCGTCGTACAGCCTTTGGTTACCCAATCGCGCGTTTCTTGATTCGAATAAATTTGATGCAACGGCCACACCGGACAGCGTTCGGGATTGCCGGCGTCGCTACGCCGCGCCCGCGCCGGATCGGTTTGCATCGTCCTGATCTTTTTCGTCAACGCTTCGGGGGGTTCGCGCATCATGATCGCATTACCGTAAGATTTCGACATTTTCTGGCCATCGGTACCCGGCACCTTCGGCGTCTCCGTCAATAATGGCTTGGGTTCAACCAATATTATCCGCCGCGCGCCTTCCAAATAGCCAAACAAACGCTCTCGGTCGCCATGCGACAAATTCTGCGTCGTTTCGAGTAATTCTTTCGCCGCTTCCAACGCGGTTTCATCGCCACGCTCCTGGAACGCGTTTCTCAATTCTTCGTAGCGTTTGCTCTTTTTACCGCCGAGTTTTTTGATCGCGGCTTGCGCTTTTTCTTCAAATTTCGGCTCGCGTCCATATAAATGATTAAACCGGCGCGCTATTTCACGCGTCAACTCCAAATGTGGAATTTGATCTTCGCCGACCGGCACCATGTTAGCGCGGTAAATCAAAATATCCGCGCTCATCATCACCGGGTAGCCAAGAAAGCCATACATGGATAAATCACGGTCTACCAATTTTTGTTGTTGATCTTTATAAGTCGGCACACGCTCCAGCCAAGCCACTGGTGTAGTCATCCCCAACAACAGCGACAATTCCGCGTGTTCCAACACCATCGACTGCACGAAAACCGTCGATTGTTTTGGATCGATGCCCGCCGCCAGCCAATCGACAATCATTTCGAATGCGCTATCGGCGATTCCTTCCGGCGTTTCATAGTGCGTCGTCAGCGCGTGCCAATCGGCGACGAAATAAAAACAATCGTAGCTTTCCTGCAAACGCACCCAATTTTTGAGCGCGCCGTGATAATGTCCAAGATGCATGCGTCCGGTAGGACGCATGCCCGACAAAACTCGATCAGTAAACATGAAATATCGTTATCAGTATCAAGGGAGAAGATTATAAACCGACCAGCATGCGAATCAGTCCGATTATAGAATTCACCAAAGGCCACAAGACTTTACCCAGTCCGCCGAAGACCAAAAGTAAAAGCAAAATCCAGATTCCGTAAGGTTCTATGCGTCTAAATGACATCGACCATTTCCAAGGTAAAAAAGAATCGACGATCCGCCCGCCGTCCAACGGTAAAATCGGTATGAGGTTCAACACCATCAACAACACGTTGATCAGGACACCGAAAGTCGCCATCTCAATCATTCCGATAGCGAACATTCCAGGGAAAAGCATGGACAATTTCCAAACGACCGCCCAAATCAAAGCCATCGCCAGATTGGATAACGGACCCGCCGCCGTCACCCAGCGCATATTGCGGACAGGGTCTCTGAAATGAGATGGGTTAATTGGCACCGGCTTCGCCCAACCGAATAGAAAAAACGGCGCCCCCACCATTTTTGCCATGAGAAACATCATACCCGGCACCAACAGCGTACCTATCGGGTCGATGTGTTTGATCGGATTGAGCGTAATCCTGCCCATCATCTCCGCCGTTCGGTCGCCGAATTTCCGCGCCACATAGCCGTGCGCGGCTTCGTGAAACGTCACCGCAAAAATAAATGGTATTGCGAACAATACCAATGTCAATATAAAGTTAGAATCCATCGCGCCATTTTACAGCATTGCGCTTTATTCTGTTTCCAAGAACAAAATCAAGACGGCAAGCACATGACAAACAATTTGACGAGCGACGAAATCGCGCGAATATCCACTCCCCTTTCTCGGACAGATCGAAACCGATGTTTTCGACCATTTTGAACTTTATCTCTACGGACACCGCATCGTTGGCTTATCAAAAAACGAAAAGGCGGAAGATTCCGCCATTTCGTCGAGTTACTTTCTATCGAGTCACTCTTTATTGAGTTAATTTTTATTGAATTCCTTTTTATCGAGCCGTTTTCTGAAGATATTTACTTTCCGAAAATATCAGCTCCTGGCTGCTTTCAGAAAATCAACGCCCTGCTACTTTTAGAGCAGCTTTTGTTCAGGTACTGACCATCATCCGCTTTTCGTCATTGCGAGGGGCGAAGCCCCGTGGCAATCCATGCCGCCTACTGGATTGCTTCGCTTCGCTCGCAATGACGACCAAGTTAATCCGGGGTTCCTTGACGACTTTCAGAAAATACCCGCCTTGGTCATTTTCCGTTTTCTGAACCCGATTCCTACCACCGCCAATCCCAACGCCAGCAGCAGCGCGAGCGGCATGGGCAAAACAGGAATGGGCGCGGCATTCACCGGCGGCGGTGGCGCTTTGTATTCAAACGCGCCCAGTGAACGTTCCGCCGCTGTTGTAGCGCGAGTGACGCCGCGCTGGTCGAGCGTGGCGTCCTCCCATGTTGCCGTCACCGGCGTTGACGAAAAGTCGATGACGAGCATCTGCGAGGTCGCGCCACCTGGATCTACCGCGCCAATCGCCGGGCTGCCCGCCGGTAATGCCAGCGTTGGCGTCGGTCCGCCGTTGTCGGCAAGCGTCGTTTCGACAATAGCGCCAATCGCGCCGCTGCCGCCGGAAATGTTGTTCACTCCGCCGCAGCTTGTCGTATCCGCGCCATGTACCCATTCGATGTTGTAGCTGCCCGTGATGGCGCCTGAGCACAATGCCGTCGCGCCGACAAGCGCGACACTGGAAAGGATCAGGCTATTGTCAATGCGGGCATTGCCACTACCTTCATAGTAGATCGCCACGCCATTTGTGGTCGCGCTATTGTCGAGCAACGTCAGGTGACTGGCTTTGAGAGTCACCCCGGCATAAATCGCGCCGCCGTAGCGACCCGCCTGATTGCCGATAAATGTGCTGTTGCTGATATTGGCGGTGATATAAGCATTAATCGCGCCACCGCTGCCGGAACTGTTGACCGCCTGATTGCCGATAAATGTGCTGTTGCTGATATTGGCGTTGATGGTAAAAATCGCGCCGCCGAAGTAGAGAGCCTGATTGTTCTCGAATGTGCTGTTGCTGACATTGGCGATGTTGTAGGCATAAATCGCGCCGCCGCCGCCGCCGGCATGATTGTTCTTGAATGTGCTGCCGCTGACATTGACGGTACCGGCACGAATCGCGCCGCCGTTGCCGAAGCTGGTCTGATTGCCTTCAAATGTGCTGTTGCTGACATTGACGGTACCGACGGTATAAATCGCGCCGCCGTGGTTGGGGCCTGTTACAC
>JAISYH010000004.1 GCA_031270015.1 Burkholderiales bacterium
CAGACGAACCGCACACAGCCGAACGTCCGGTTCAGGTGTTGCGCCTGATCCGGTGTCGGGTAGCAGCGGAATGTCCATCTGGATTTCATGCCTCACATTATAGGATATTAAAATGCGAAGATCAAAGGCAACGACCACCGCGCGGTCGCCCCTCTACCTCCCCGGCCTGAAGACCAGGGCTTCACGGGGGAAATCATGGTGAAAAACGCAGGTTGCTTCTGATTGGCTTTCAGATGGCATGGCTTTGGGGTTTTCGTTTTTTTGTGAGCGCGTAGCGCGATCTCAATTTTCAAAACTGAATTTTATATATCAAGAAGCCGCCGCGCTGGTGCGCGGCGAAGCCTAGCCGCGCGCGCGGCTAGGCGTTAATAAAAATAAAGTTAAGACGCGCGCGCGTGTTACGGTTTTGCCAGAGCGCTCTGGCAGGTGGTTTGCGAGGTGGTTGCGTCCCTAAAGTACGATGCAGAGCGTCCCTAAAGTACGATACTATCCACAGCCTTGCGTCCCTAAAGTACGACACTATCCACACTGACAAGGCAGGATCGCTGGGTTATCCACAGCCCCTTAAGGTCGCCAACAAATCAGTTACTCGTGCCTTGGTGTCATTTTTAACCGAGTAGAAAGTTACCGTGTCCGTTTTTTCGTTAAAAATTAAATGGTAATCAGGGATCCCCTTTATTTTTTTTATGGCAGCTCGAAATTTCCGCTCGGTACCGCTACTGCCACTTTTTCGGTACAAGATCGGGATGCTCACTTTCCATTTCGCTTGGTGTCCGCAGTGTTTTCTGGCTAATTCGTAAATTCGGCGATCCAACGGTTTACGTAACTTGAAATAATCAGGGTTGATGGTCAGCACCCTTTTTTCCTTGATCGATCGCATCAGCCAAGTCGGCAATTCGATTGATACCATTATGACTCCCGTTTCGTTGTGCTTCGTTATTTTGCTTCGTTCAATCAGACCGAAATTTTCTTCTTCTTCTTTATTTTTTACTGAAATGTTGGTCTGGACGATTGTTCCTTTGAGCCGCCGCAACGCAGCGGCGAGTCGCTCATAATCTTTGCCGCTTGTTCCGCGATCAGTTACGCGCATGAAATCAAACGCGGAAAAATGAATTACTCGCCCCGCATCGCGCCCTTTGTTGATGTTGTCGATAATTAGACTCATTGCGTAGATCAACACATCCTTGTCGTGCACTGTTGCACAGCCATCACAACTTGGTTTTACAGTTATGTTTTTCTCACCGTTTTTGTATGTTTTTGTGCGGCGATCACCTGCGCGGAGCGCAAAAAAGGGATGCTCCATTGTTGCCAAATCATCCTTGACAGCAACCCTTGACAGATCAGCAATGAAGAAGTCGCGCTGCTGCCAGCGCTCCTTGCGATTCATGCGGCACCTATTCAGCGGCTGTTTTTATAGCCTCTTTTTTTGTCGGTCGACCTCGTCGCTTTCGTGGCAAATGAGGCTCTGCCACAGAATTGATCCATGACTCTACCTCTGACAAGCGCCAACAAAGGCGGCGCGAATTTGGCATCCTAAATGGCTGCGGAATTAGGTGTTTTAGTTGTTGGTTTCCGTTGCAGTTCCTGATCGTTGTCAGCGTTTTGCCGATCATGGCCGAAACTTGCTCAATAAAAATAATTTTTTCGTGCCCTGTATCCATGTATCGCTCCTTGCCCCTAGGGCAAAAACGAGCGATACGGCCTGGCATACCGGTTCCATGAGTTAAGCCCATGGCAGGCGAAGGCAAGGACCTTTGATGTTCTGCGCTACGAGACAGGATAGCTACCAGTCTGGTCGGTAGGCTCGCGCATACATCACTTTGGCTTGTGCATGGTCTCCATGTTTTATCACGGTTTCGATTCGCGAAGTATCGCGTCAATCCTTCGCTCCTCGGCGGTACGCTATCCTGTATTTCCGGGGAGGGGGCTCACTATTCCTCACCTCCACGCCCGCGCCGTGGCACACGTCCTAATTTATTATTATTAATAAATTTTGTCAACTGTGGTTTCGAGTCTTGGGACAATTTTGGGACAGTGAGAAATGAAAAATATGTTATTTTGTTGTTTATTGTTATTAATAATAATATATCCAACTTATTGATTTTTATAACATTTTTTGGTCGGGGTGAGAGGATTCGAACCTCCGGCCTCTACGTCCCGAACGTAGCGCTCTACCAGGCTAAGCTACACCCCGAAAATAACTGCGCGCGCATCAAAAAAACGGACAAACACGCTTGTGTCATAATTGCGTTTGAACAGAAATCTCACGACGAACGCTGAACGGCACAGAAATATAATTGTAGCAAAAATTTGGCGCGTAGGTGAATCCAAAGGCGCGCCGGGGTGTGCTGCCGTACTGCGTTGGAACGGCTTTCTTCATTTTTGAGGGGAATACGGAATCATTAGATTATGTTTATTCGCTATTGATTATTGCCGGACTTTCGGTGGCACGGACAGGTTTTTGGGGGATCTTCAAGACGATCGCTCAGCAATGAAAGCATATAATCGCAGCGACATCTGGCGTGAAGGGAATTCGGGTTTACGCGCCACGATGTTTCGGCGGACGCATTGTCGTGTCGGGGTTTGGTGACATCGGTATCTATATTGCGACACATCTATGCAAAACAGACATAGATAATTTCTTTATTTTATTTATAAATATATTGATATAGAGCAATAAATGGCAATTACAAAAAGAGTATAATAACTCTAGAAATAACTCTAGAAATAACTCTAGAAATAACTCTAGAAATAACTCTAGAAATAACTCTAGAAATAACTCTAGAAATAACTCTAGAAATTTTTCCCTCTCCCTCTCTTTCTTTTTTCCACACTAAGGAGAAATATATGAAACCGATTAAAACGACAATTACGCTATCGCTTTTGTCGTTCGGGCTGTTGGCTTTTTCAGCCGGAGCGAATGATTTGCAAACTATTATGAAAGAGCGCAACCTTTCTGAAAAGGATGTTTTGGCGGCAGCAAAAACGTACCAGCCATCTGGGCGCAAAGATGAATATGTCATATTTTCATCCGGCGGGCAATCAGGGCAAGTAATTGTTTATGGCGTGCCATCCATGCGCATTTACAAATACATAGCGGTGTTTACACCAGAACCTTGGCAAGGCTATGGTTACGACGATGAATCAAAAAAGCTTCTGGAAGCAGGGAAAATTCGTGGTAAAGAAATCACTTGGGGTGATTCGCACCACCCTGCCTTTACAGAAAAAAATGGTGAATTCACGGGCGATTATCTGTTCATCAACGACAAAGCCAATCCGCGTCTCGCTGTCATCGATCTGAAAGATTTTGAAACGGTACAAATCGTCACTAATCCGGTGATCAAGAGCGAACACGGCGGCGCGTTTGTTACGCCGAATTCGGAATATGTCATCGAAGCTTCACAATATGCGGCGCCGTTGGATGACAACTATCATCCGATTGAAAGCTATCAGCAAACGTTTCGCGGTGCGGTGACCATGTGGAAGTTTGACATGAAAGCAGGTCGTATCGATGAAAAGAAATCGTTCTCGCTAGAGTTGCCGCCCTATATGCAAGATCTTTCTGATGCGGGTAAAGGCGTTTCAGACGGCTGGGCGTTCATTAATTCGTTCAATACGGAAATGTACACGGGCGGCGTTGAAAAAGGATTGCCGCCGTTTGAAGCGGGTATGAGCCGGAACGATAATGACTATTTGCATGTTTTCAACTGGAGGGCTATCGAGAAACTCGCGCAAGATGAAAAGAATTACAAAATTTATAATGGTCATCGCGTCGTGACGATAGATGCCGCCGTTAAAGCCGGCGCGCTGTTCCTGATTCCTGAACCGAAATCTCCGCACGGCGCGGATGTCTCGCCGGATGGTCGCTATATCATTGTTGGGGGCAAACTGGATACGCATGCTTCGGTTTATGATTTCCAGAAAATTAAAGCGTTGATTGATAAAAAAGATTTTGTTGGAACGGATCCGTTTGGTATTCCGATTCTTGATCTCAAGAAATCATTGCACGGACAAGTTGAGCTCGGGTTAGGTCCATTACACACGGCATTTGACTCTAAGGATGGTGTTGTTTATACCTCGCTTTATGTAGACTCCCAAGTTGTTCGCTGGGATTATAAGAATCTGAAAGTGCTCGATCGGATCAATGTACATTACAATATTGGTCACCTTGACGCGATGGAAGGACAATCGACCAAACCACAAGGCAAATACGTCATTGCGCTGAATAAGCTGTCGATCGATCGCTTCAATCCGGTTGGTCCGCTGCATCCGCAGAATCACCAGCTCATTGATATTTCCGGACCAAAAATGGAATTGGTGTACGATATGCCGATTCCGCTTGGCGAGCCGCACGACCTTACGTCCATTGCCGCAAGCAAGTTAGCGCCGAAGAAAGCGTACGATATCGGGACAGACAGCCGTACCGGGAAACCGCATCCGCAGGCGGTATTGGCTGGGCAAGAAAGAATCGAACGCAATGGCAATAAGGTTACTGTGTACGCGACGATGATCCGCTCACATATTACGCCGGAACACATTACCGTAAATAAAGGGGACATTGTGACAATCCACTTGTCCAGCCTTGAGCGCGCGCAGGATGAAACGCACGGATTTGGTATCGACGGAATGAATGCTCACGCATCCATCGAACCGGGCAAAACCGCGTCAGTCACGTTCGTTGCCGATCAGGAAGGCGTATTCCCGTATTACTGCACGGAATTTTGTTCTGCGCTTCACTTGGAGATGATGGGCTATTTGTTTGTGAAGGACCCGAATAAACAATACGCCGATGTGCAGCAGGCGAAACTCAGCGCGATGTCGAAAGCAGACCTGGAATCGGAATACAAAAAAATCGTTGCAACCAACAAAGCGACGGATGATGTGATCCAATCTGTAGTGAAATATCTGACAGACAAGGGCTATCAAAAATTCCCGGACATCAATGCGTTGGTTACTGACGCGCTGGATCAATACGGCAAGATTGGCGCGGTCAAAGCCAAAGCGGATGCGGCTTATAAAGCGGGTAATCTCAATGAAGCCGTCTTATGGGAAAACCAAGTCTGGCAATACATGGTGAAAACCGCAGACGTCGGCTTACGCGCGAAGAATCGCTTATCGCGTGAACTGGCAACGAAGATGTCGCCAGCCGCCGAGCGTGGCGAAGTAGCCTATCTCAAAGGAGGATGCAATGGCTGTCACGTTATCGGGCAGGTAAGTTCCGGTCCCGACCTGACGGGCGCTATCGCGCGGACCAGCGAGAAATGGGTGTATGAATTTACATTGAATCCGGAATCGAAATTCAATGAAGAATATACGCAGTTCCTGATTCGTCATTTCAATCTGCGTATGCCGAATCAAAATATGAAATCTGAGGAAGCGAAAGATATTGTCGAATACATGAAGTGGATCGACGCGAATGCAGATTTATTCTGATAAGAAGTTAATATAAAGATAAAGCGGCTCCGTTTCGACGGAGTCCGCTTTTATCGAAGTAGTCTTTTGTTTGCTGTGCCCGAGGAGTGGGGATAATGAAAAAATTTACGAAATCGGATATTTTTACGGCAATCGCTTTATTACTTTTCCTTTTTTGTTTTACGATACCGACAGTCGCTTTTTACAAGGTTCCCGAAAAAATAGCTAAAACGGGAGTTGACGAGATTCCATCATTTGTTTTTCCGATGTGGAATTTCTATCAGAAGGGACGTTATGTCAGTCCTTATGCGCCGCAGGGCGCTGCCAATGATCTGCGGCAGATGATTGAGCGGAAAGGCGAAATTGGAATGATGTCTTTTCCGGTCTGGGCGGTACGGCTCGAAGCGCCCAATTATCCGGTAGAAGCATTTCCTAATGGAATTCCTGTTTATTTTCATTTCGATGGCTATTCCGGCGATGTTCATGAAATGAATACCATCAACCATTTTATCGGGATGTATCCGATGGAGGCTGGCGCAAAAATCGAGCGGATGTTGTCGCCGTTTATTCTAATCGTGACGTCGTTGATGATGATCCTGTTTTTTGTTTTCCGCGGCAAATGGTCGTCACTGCTGATGGTGGCGCCGATTTTATTTCCGGCGGGATTTTTCGCGTTTTATGTGGGCTGGCTTTACTGGTACGGACACAATCTTCAGGAGTGGGGGATGTTCAAAGTCAAACCATTCATGCCGACAGCGCTTGGCGATGGCAAGGTGGCGCAGTTCATCACGCATTCTTATCCGTCAATCGGTTTTTATATTTTGTTGATGATTTCAGCACTATGCATTATCGCGGTTCTTTCGCGGGGGAAGGAAATTGCGCAGCAGGCAAAAAGGGGATAGTACGCATCAGAGAGAACGGGAATGCAGTTGAGGAATATTAGTTTCTTATTATGGTTTTTGCCTTTTGTGTGTTTGGGCAACCCTTTGCAGGAAGCCATTGATAATGCCGCGCCCGGCAACATCATAAAATTGGGACGCGGCATTTATCGGGGTCCAATTCATATTGATAAAGCGATTACTTTAACCAGTGAAGACGGCAGCGCCATCATTCGCGGAACCGGCGAAGGCAGTGTTATTTCTATTACTGCCAATCATGTCGTTGTCAGCAATCTGATTATTGAAGGTAGCGGAGAATTGCATCAAGCGATTGATGCGTGTATCGTTGCGCGCGAAGTACACAGCGTCAAAATTCTTGAAAACACAATGCGTGACTGCTTATTCGGCGTTAATTTTGAAAACGCGCACCGGGGACAAATTCAAGGCAACACGATTTCATCAAAACCTTTTTCATTGGGGTTGAGAGGTGACGGCATTCGGCTCTGGTACAGCCACGCCAATATTATTCGCGGCAATAAAACCTATGCGGTTCGTGATAATGTTTTCTGGTATTCAAGCGCGAACCAGATCGAAAACAACATTGGAACAGATTCTCGTTATTCGCTGCATTTCATGTATGCAGACCGCAATTCGATTCATTTCAATGATTACCGTAATAATTCGGTAGGTATTTTTCTCATGTACAGCCGTGGCAACACTATTATTGGCAATATGATTGCGGAAGCATCCGGCAATTTCGGGATTGGTCTTGGTTTCAAAGAGGTTTCCGATTGTATCATCGAAAATAACACGATTCTTTATAGCGCGCGCGGCTTGTATCTGGATCAATCGCCATATCAGCCGGATACGGTCAATAAATTTTTCAACAACCGTTTTTTATACAATGCGATTGCGGTCCAATTACACGGAACGATACTGGGCAGTATTTACGAAGGCAATCAGTTCAAAGGCAATATTACCGATGTCAACAACGATACGCCAGAATCCAAGCTGAAATTGAACCGCTGGTTTCGGAATCGCTGGGATAAATACGAAGGATTTGACCGTGATAAAAATGGTTATGGCGACACGCCGCATGAAATTTATGCTTACGCTGATCAGATATGGACGCATCAACCTGCCGCCCGCTTTTTCTACGCGTCGCCGATTATGAGTGTGCTGAATTTTATGGCGCGATTGATGCCGTTTTCCGAGCCGGTTTTGTTGGCGAGCGATCCGCAGCCTGTAGCGCGGAGGAACAATGGCGATTAATCGGCGCAAGTTCGCGCAAGGCGTGACGATTGTTGCGTTTATGGCGGGGATTCCTGGCGCAGGATATTTAGCCTTCGGGCGCGCGCATGAAAAAGACTATCTGCGACCTCCGGGCGCGCGCGATGAAAGGGAGTTTCTTTCTTTATGTATTAAATGCGGGCAGTGCGTACAGGTGTGTCCGTATTACGCCGTGTTCTTGTTGGATATTGACGAAGGCACAGCAACGGGGACACCGGTGATTCGCCCAGAAATCCGCGGCTGCTATTTATGCGATCTTTTGCCTTGTGTTTTGGCTTGTCCAACCACGGCGCTGAACCATGATGTGTCAACGGCGGAACAGGTGCGCATGGGCGTTGCGATACTGACGGACAGAGAAGGCTGCCTTGCTTATCAGAAAAAACCAGTCACCTCGGAAATGATTGACGCTTTGATTGCGCACGGGGTGCGTAGCGAACAAGAAAAAGAATTGGCGGAAAAACTGCGCGAGTACAGCGGGAAGAATTGCTCGTTATGCCGGGATTTTTGTCCTTATCCTGAGCGGGATGCGGCGATTACGCTGAACGATGATGAGGCGCCGGAATTTCACGAACAATGCGTAGGTTGCGCGGTGTGCGGAGAATTGTGTCCGACCCAGGTCATTGAAATGATGCCGCGCAAAACCTATCAAGAAATTTATCGAAAGGAAACGGGTTATGAACCCTAAGATCATTATATTGATCACATTGATTCTCGTTGGTTGCGATAAGGCGGAAGAGCAAGCCGCAATACCGGAAACGCCGGGCAAAATTACAGTGATCTCGGAGCAGGAGGTGCCCAAGGATGAAAAACACAGTCAGTTTATCGGCTACGATGCCAAGGGCGAGCGCATCATTCGTTACGCGCCTGGTGGCGAGGAAACGGTCGAATCCAAAAATGTTGCGCCGCATATCGTTGTGCGTAATCTGCCTTACGCATCCGTTTATCGTAGCCTGCGGATGAAAAAACTGAGCAAAAACTTTATTGTGAAATGCTCCGCCTGCCATGATGATTACGCGAACGGCGTGATCGGTCCTTCGCTTCTGAATTTGTCGGGTGACGAAGTGTATGAAATGATCGTCAAATATAAAACGGATCGAGTAAAGAATATTCCGATGCGCGAACTGGTACGCAAAATGGACGATGAGGAAATCCGCTTGATTGCCAATGATATTGCGGAGTTTAATAAGGAAATTCGAGAGGAAGCGGGAAAATGAATGGACGAAATATATTTGTCGCAGCAATGCTAATATTAATTGTTGCGCTTGGTTTTTATCTGGTTGACGCGCTAAAAATAGGCGGCGAAGAGGAAATTACCGTTACGCCGATGACCTCTGGACGGATAACGACACCGGAATCTATCGCGCTTGTGTCTACAGAAGCACAACCCATGCCCGAAACGGAATCACGACTTCGGGATTTGCAGGCGCAACAAGGCGCGCAACATCAGGAAGAGTTGAGCCTTTTATATTTAGTGAAATGTTCGGCTTGTCATGGGCGCGATGGGCGCGGTCCGGTTGGTCCACCGATTTCAGGAAAGTCCAAAGAGGAGAATCTGGCGATTTTGATGAAATACAAGAACAAGCAGGTGACGAACTCCGCTATGCTTGGACTATTGGAACAAACTGACGATAAAGAGCTGGAAATGCTCGCTGAGGAAATCACGGCGTTTTAAGTATGAGCAAACAACAACGTGTTTTGGCACAAACCGAAACGTATCGACAAACGCTGATACGTCGCACAGAACACGGTTGGCGGATGACGTTTCGTGTCTGGCGGGTTTTGACCGCGCTGGGTTGTATGCTGTTGTTCGCGCTTTCATATTGGATCGATATCCAGATTTTGGAAGGCACGCTGACCGGATCACGTTTTATTGGCTTACATTTGATCGATCCCTTTGCGACTTTGCAAGTATTTTTTGCATATCATGCGATACCGGTCAATATGGCGATCGGCACGATTACGATATTGTTTGGCTATTTTATTCTGGGCGGACGTTCGTTTTGTGGATGGGTCTGTCCGTATGGTGCGTTGAGTGAAGTTGGCGAAAACATCCGCCTTCGCTTGATCGAAAAGAAAATCATCAAAAAAGGAAAACGTTTGTCAATTAAGGCAAAATATTTTATTTGGGCAACGTTCTTATTGGTAAGTTTGTTGACCGGCATATTGATGTTCGAGATGTTCAACGTAGTCGGAATTATTTACCGCGCACTGCTTTATGGTGGATCGCTGTCTCTGCTCATAGTTCTTTTTATTTTGTTCATTGAAATTTTTATTTCGCGGCGTGTCTGGTGCCGCTCTGTCTGTCCGGTTGGCGCGACATACGGATTGTTGAATCCGATTACATTGCTGAAGATTAAAACCGACAAATCACGATGCAACAAATGTGGCGCTTGTACGGTAGTATGTCATGTCCCTGAAGCGCTGGCGCCGCTTTTTTCTTCTGACGAAAAAGAGAAATATATTACCAGCACGGATTGTACGTTATGCGGGCGTTGCGTGGATGTTTGCTCAGAAAACGGGCTGGCTTTTTTCAATCGAATTAGGAATCTCGCGTGATTCATGATAACTATTCAGAACTTAGATAAGGCGTTCGCCAAACAGAAGGTTCTTTCTGACGTCACGATAAAGATCGCTGACGGAGAAAAAGTATTGTTGCTCGGACATAATGGCGCGGGGAAAACGACGTTGATCCGTTGTTTGCTCGGAGAATATCGCCCGGATCACGGGACGGTTACGGTTGCCGGTCATTCACTTGCGCATGAGCGAGTTGCCGCATTACGTAAGATCGCATTTGTTCCGCAATTACCACCACCGATTCGTTTCACGCTCAACGAACTTTTTGAGTACGCCGCAAAAATCGGTCATTGCGATATTGATAAAATTCGGAAAAATAGTATTTATTTCGGGCTGAATACCGATGCGCATGACCATAAAGCATTTTATAAGCTTTCTGGCGGAATGAAACAAAAAACGCTAATCAGTATCGCTTTTTCGCGGGATGCGGACATTTTCATTTTTGATGAACCGACAGCCAATTTGGATACCATGGGTAGAGACCGCTTTCGTGAGCGAATCAGCGCCGATGCCATGAAAGAGAAAACCATTATCTTTATCGGTCACCGCTTGGAAGAATTATCCAGCGTGGTGACACGGATTATAGAGCTCGATTTAGGAAAGGTAATACGCGATGAGCAGGCTTGAACGCAGGCGAACATTTTTGATTTTGTTATCAACGCTTCCTTTGTTGGCGTGTGAGCGCAAAATTGATTTAAGCCCAAGAAAAGTAAAATGGGATCAGGATGTGTGCACACGTTGCGCCATGCTGCTAAGCGATCCATTGAATTCGGCGCAGATTATCGATCCGGAAACAGGGAAAGCATTTATGTTTGATGATCTGGGCTGCGCCATTGCCTGGCTGGATGAGACCAGACCCGCGTGGCACGCAGATGCGGTTGTTTATGTCAACGAAGCGACGGACGGCGCATGGTTGAGACTAGAAGAAGCGGTTTTGGCGACACCCTACATCACGCCAATGTCGTTTGGCATCGCCGCTTTTCGAAGTGAAGAAAAAGTCGATGACGGGAAAACGTTATTGACGATTTCGGAGTCCAGGAAAATGGTTCTGGATGCTGTTCGGGAACGAAAACAGAAAAGCGCAACCAGGGGGCATCACGGATAGCAATCATGCAACTTCTTACTATTGCCAAACTCGATTTTTTGGAATCATTTCGTTCACGTTGGTTTATCGGTTATTCATCGGTGTTTTTTCTGATGGTAATCGTTATTTTTCTTTCTGGTGTCACCGAAAGCAGGGTGATGGGGTTTTCCGGCTTGACCCGTCTTTTGCTGATATTCATTCAGGCGTGTAATATCGTTTTGCCGATCTTTATTTTAGTTACTACCGTGCGCACTATCGCCAAAGAACGAGACAGCAATGTTTTTGAATATTTGCTTTCTTTTCCGGTGTCGCTGGCTTCGTATTATTGGGGAAAAGCGCTGGGGCGGCTGTTGGTGATCTGGTTGCCATTATTGTTGTCTATGCTATTAGCGCTGGGCATTGGGTTGGTTCGCGGCGGAGAAATCCCCTGGAAAATTCTGATGCTGTATACGACGTTACTGGCTTTTTCGTCATTTACTTTTCTTGGCATCGGTTTTTTTATTTCTGTTTCCACCAAGAGTCAGGAGCTGGCGTTGGGCATCGCGCTTTTTGTCTGGTTATCACTGATTGCTTTTATTGATATTGCGCTCATCGGTTTTCTGATCCAGCAAATGGTACCAGACAATCTCATTTTTTCTCTGGCGCTACTCAATCCGGTACAGACGTTTCGCATTGCCGCTATTGCGCTCTTTGATCCGGTGTTGTCCGTAATCGGACCTACGGCTTATTTCCTTTTGGAAACGTTTGGGCAAGCGGGGATTATTGCTTATACGTTGCTTTATCTTTTCTTTATCGGCTTACTGTTTTTATCGTTGGGGTATTTTGTTTTTCGTCGTCGCGATTTGATTTAAGAGCAAATAATTGAAATTATCCGCGAGTGCGGTTGTTTCAGCTTCAGTGGTGGCGCGTTTTTTAAAACGAGCGTTCGACGGCAAAAGCACATAATTGCAATAACGCTTGGCGCGAAGATGAGTCGGGTTCACTCGCTAGACATGCTTCGGCGTGCGCGGCTTCGACGCGCGCACGGCTTTGCGTGTAAGTCAATGCTTCGGCGCGAGTCAATATTTCGATTAATCGCGAAAAATCCGCCAATTCGCCGCTTTCAATGGCGCGACGGATGATGGCGCGATCAGCATCATCGGCATGAGCGAGCGCGTGGATCAGCGGCAAGGTCATTTTGCCTTCGGCGAGATCGTCGCCCAGATTTTTACCGATAGCGTCGCCATCGCCGGTGTAATCGAGAAGGTCGTCCATGATTTGAAATGCCGTGCCGAGATGCATACCGAAACGGACATAAGCGTCTTCGCGTTCAGGCGAGACGTTTGCGAGCAGCGCGCCCAATTGCGTGGACGCCTCGAAAAGTTTGGCGGTTTTGTGGCGGATAATTTCGATATAAGCATCTTCGGTCAGCGTGGTATCGCCGGCGTTCATTAGTTGCATGACTTCGCCAGCGGCGATCACATTGGTGGCGTTGGCGAGAATGCGCAACACGCGCATCGAATTCACTGAAACCATTAGTTGAAAGGCGCGTGAATATAAAAAATCGCCAACCAACACCGGCGCGGCGTTGCCGAAAATTTCGTTGGCTGTTGGTTTGCCGCGCCGTTGCGACGAATCGTCCACCACGTCATCGTGTAATAAGGTCGAGGTGTGAATCATCTCAATGATTGCCGCCAGCGTGTAATGTTGTGTGCCGGCATATCCGCCAGCGCGCGCCGCGAGCAACAACAACACTGGACGCAAGCGTTTTCCGCCGCTGTTAATGATGTGTTCGGCGACGTTGCGGATGAGCGCGACATCAGAATCAAGGTTATCGCGCAACACGCGATCGACGACGAGCATGTCGTTGGCGATGGCTTGTTTGAGGAAATCGACTTGCATGATAGCGGGGATTTTTTGTGAAACGCGCATTGTACCCGAAGTGGATGAAAATCAACGACCCCGCAACAACACCAGCACTGCACCACTGCCACCGGCGTGAGGTGTTGGCTCGCAATAAGCCAATACGTCGTCCCAAAACATCAACCAGCGGCGCACTTTCCCTTTGAGTACCGGCGTTTTACCGGGAGATGTCAGCCCCTTGCCATGAACAACACGGACGCAACGCAAGCCATGCATGCGCGCGTCAATGAGAAAATCTTGTAGCGCGTCGCGCGCTTCTTCGGAGGTCATGCCATGCAGGTCTATTTCGCTTTGCATGATCCAATGACCGCGCCGCAATTTGCGCAACACGTCGGGCGATATACCTATCCGCAAAAAAGATTGATGGTCTTCCCACTCTTGTCCGATCTCCCAAGCGGGCATTTTGGACTGTTCGCCGAACTTCGCCAGCGTCAATGCTTCGTGTTCGTCGCGCCGGTGTTGTTGTGGCACGGGTGCGACGCGCGAGGGCTCGATATGCCGGTGACGAGGAGGCAACAACGGGCGCACGTTTTCCGCCCGCATCATGTGTGAAAAATCGAGGTCTTTTTCGACGATCGATCTTTGCGGTTTCTTTTCGGTGGCAAGCGCCCGCTTTTTCTTCGGCGGCTTGGCGGCGCCGAGTAAAGATTTTAATTCGTCGAATTGCCGTACTTTCGTTTTCATGGACCAAGATCAGCGTTTATTCCATGAATCTTTCAGCGTGACCGTCCGGTTGAACACCGGTCGTTCGCAGCGATGATCGAAACGGTCGGCTACGAAATAACCTTGCCGTTCGAACTGAAAACGATCTTCGGGATGCGCATCGACGAGCGCTTGCTCGATATAACCGGAGATGACGCGCTTCGACGCCGGATTGAGATCGTCGAGGTAATCGCGCGCGTGTGGCTCAAGCAGCGGATGGGCGTCGCCGTCGCCGCCGTCGGGCAACGTGGTTTCGACAGTGTGCGGCGCTTCTTCAGCGTGCCCAATGGGATTTTTTGCGCCCGGAAACGGCACGGCGAACAAACGATCGTATAAACGGATTTCCGCAAGCCGCGCGTGCGCCGTCGAAAGCCAATGAATATTGCCCTTTACTTTGCGTGCCGCCGCGCCCGCTGTGCCGCTTTTGGTATCGGGATCGTAGGTTGCGTGCACGGCGATAAGATTACCTTCGGCGTCTTTATCGACATGCGTGCATTTCACGAGATAGGCGTAGCGCAGACGGACTTCTTGTTGAGGCGACAAACGGAAATATCCTTTGTCCGGTGTTTCCATGAAGTCGTCTCGCTCAATCCACAGTTCGCGCGAGAAAGGAACAGAGCGTTGTCCCAGTTCCGGTTTTTGCGGATGGTTCGGCACAAAGCAAATTTCACTTTGCTTTTCGGGATAATTGTCGATGATGAGTTTTAGCGGATCGAGAATAGCGATACGCCTTTCAGTAGTATCGTTGAGGTCGTCGCGCATCGCGTTTTCGAGCAATGAAAAATCCAGCCATGAATCGCTTTTGGAAACGCCGATGCGTTCAGCGAACAAGCGGAACCCCGATGCCGTGAATCCGCGTCGTCGCGCGCCGACCAATGTTGGCATGCGCGGATCGTCCCAGCCGTCCACATGCTTTTTTTCGACGAGCTCGATTAGCCGTCGCTTTGACAACACCACATACGTCAAATTTAAACGCGCGAATTCATATTGACGCGGCAGAGGGCGCTCCAGCAAACCGCCATCGGCAAGTTGATCGATCACCCAATCATAAAGCGGGCGATGATCTTGAAATTCCAGCGTACAGATCGAATGAGTGACACGTTCCAGCGCGTCCGAAACGCAATGCGTGTAATCGTATAGCGGATAAACATTCCATTTGTCGCCAGTGCGGTGGTGTGACGCATGGCGTATCCGGTAAATCGCCGGATCACGCATGTTGAGATTCGGGCTTGCCATGTCGATCTTCAAACGCAGCACATATTTTCCGTCGGGAAATTCGCCCGCTTTCATGCGCCGGAACAAATCGAGATTTTCAGCGGGCGGACGGTCGCGGTCAGGACTGGAAACGCCCGGTTCGGTCAGCGTTCCGCGCGAGGATCGCATTTCTTCTGCTGTTTGGCTGTCCACATACGCCAAACCTTGTTCGATAAACCATTCAGCGAAACAATAAAGCGCGTCAAAATAATCCGACGCGTGATAACGATGCTCGCCCCAATCGAAACCCAACCAGCGCACGGAATCGGCGATAGAGTCTTCGAATTCGACATCTTCTTTCAAAGGATTGGTATCATCAAAACGGAGATGGCAACGCCCATGATTTTCCGCCGCTAATCCGAAATTTAGAATGATCGACTTGGCGTGACCGTAATGCAGATAACCATTGGGTTCAGGCGGAAAACGGGTGACGACGCGCCCGTCGTATTTTCCGCTCTTGTTATCCTGAGCGATGACGACGCGCAAAAAATTGGAAGCGGGCGGAGTGACTGATTTTTCGTGGATCATAGAATCAAAGGTGACGCGGAAAAATATATTGTAGAAGGTTGTCTCGATAAAAACAGCTTAATGCGATGTCGCGCTTTGGCGACAAATGTTTTATGTGGTTTTTTCTTTCCACAAAAGCTGTGGATAACATGGTGCGCATCTTGTCGACAAGGCAGCTAAGTTGAACTTCTAGCACAAAAATTTTAGATTGTACAAAGATTTATCGGCAAAAAACATAAAAGAATCAAAAGGTTATAAACAAGCAAGAGACTTTCAGCGATTTCTGCTTTTTTGCCGTGGCGATTCATTATCCGTACAATAGCGTAATTTCAAATAACGACCAAAAAGCGTCATGCTTTCTTCTGATCTCTTCGCTGTGCCCTCCGAGCAACCCGCCGTTTGGTCGGTTTCTTTTTTGGTGAACTCGGCGCGGCTTTTGCTGGAAAAGCAGCTTGGCGCGGTGTGGGTGACGGGTGAAATTTCCGGCTTTACGCGAGCGGCGTCCGGTCATTGCTACTTCACGTTAAAAGATGATCGAGCGCAAGCGCGTTGTACATTGTGGAAACATAAGGCGGCGGCGTTGCGCTTGCCGCGTGATGGCTTGCGCGACGGCGCGCATGTGGAAGTTCGGGTGACGCCGACCTTGTATGAAGCGCGCGGCGATTTTCAGTTGAACGTCGATACGTTGAAACTGGCGGGACAAGGCGCGCTCTATGAAAAATTTCTGAGATTGAAGGCGACGCTGGAAGCGGAAGGCTTGTTCGCGCCAGAGAAAAAACGGGCATTACCGTCTTTTCCATGTGGTGTCGGGCTGGTCACATCCGCGCATGGCGCGGCGTTGCGCGACATGTTGACCACACTCAAAACGCGCTGGTCGAGTTTGCCGGTCATCATTTATCCAACGGCAGTGCAAGGCGATGGCGCCGCCGAACAAATCGTCGTCGCAATTCAAACCGCCAATGCGCGCGCATTCCAAGACGGCGTCGAAGTATTGATCGTCGCCCGCGGCGGTGGCTCGTTGGAAGATTTGTGGGCGTTCAACGAAGAAATTGTCGCCCGCGCCGTCGCCGCCTCCGCGCTGCCGGTCATTTCTGGCGTCGGACACGAAACTGACATTACGTTGAGCGATTTTGCCGCCGACGCGCGCGCGCCGACGCCGACGACGGCGGCGGCGATGGTTGCCCCCGACGGTGAGATGTGGCGGCACGCGCATTACGAACAAATCCGCCGCTGGCGGCGCGCTATGGCGTATCGCCTGGGACAAGCCGCGCAACGACTGGACGACGCGGCGCAGCGGCTCAAACATCTGCGCGCGGACATCGCCGCGCAACACGCGCAGATTGACGCTTTCGCGCAACGACTGAAGCAAGCGTGGCGGCGGCAAAATTCACCGTTGGCGCAGTATCTCGAATTCGTGTGTCTGCGCTGGCGACGACAAACGGAACGTCCATTGCCACAATGGACGGTTGTCGAACAGACGCGACAAACGGTTCATCGCGCCGCCGATCAATATTTGGAAGCGCGCGCGCAAAAGCTAATATTACTGAGCGAACGGCTGACGTTGTTGAATCCGCGCCAGGTACTCGAACGCGGTTACGCCGTGGTTAGCCGCGCCGACGGCAAAATCGTGCGCGACGCGGCGACGTTGCGCGATCAAGAATCGGTACATATGCGCTTTGCTCGTGGCGACGCGCAAGCAACGATACAAAAAACGTCATCGTAGAACACGGGAGAAAAAGATGGCAGGCGGCAGTTTACTGATGTTGCTCGACGACATCGCAAGCGTGCTTGACGACGTTTCGGCGATGACCAAAATCGCGGCGAAAAAAACGGCAGGCGTATTAGGCGACGATCTGGCATTGAACGCGCAACAAGTCAGTGGCGTGCGAGCGGATCGGGAATTGGTGGTCGTGTGGGCGGTTGCCAAAGGCTCGTTGATCAACAAAGCGATCCTCGTTCCGGCGGCGCTTGTGATCAGCATTTTCATGCCCAAATTGATTACGCCACTGTTGATGATCGGTGGCGCGTATTTGTGTTTCGAAGGGTTTGAAAAAGTAGCGCATAATATTGTGCGTCGTCACCACAAACCGAACGAGCGCGTTGACGAACAAGAAGAAAAGAGCGCTGCCAGTGCGACGACTTCCGAGCGTGAAAAAATCCGAGGAGCGATACGCACCGATTTCATTTTGTCCGCGGAAATCATTGTGATTTCATTGGGCGCAGTCGCTGGCGCTATCTGGCAGACGCAAATTGGCGTGTTGGTTGCTGTCGCGTTGCTGATGACGGTCGGCGTATATGGTTTGGTCGCCGGAATCGTCAAACTCGACGATATCGGTCTTTATCTTTCACGCAAAACGAGCAAAATATCCAATAGAATTGGCATGGGAATTCTGAGCGTCGCGCCATATCTGATGAAAACGCTTTCGGTCGTCGGTACGCTGGCGATGTTTTTGGTCGGCGGTGGGATGATCGTACACGGGATTGCGCCCCTGGCGGAAGTGAGCGACATGTTGACGCAATATCTCAGTGGCAATCTATTGAAGACGCTAGCGGCGGCATTATGGTCGGCGCTGGTCGGCGCCGTTTTGGGTGGCGCGGTGATAGCGCTTGTCGAAAGCGGGCGTTGGATGATTCGACGTTTCGATTAACGGAATCGGCTTAGCGGGCTGTTTGTTGTATCGCTCTTTGCATCAGTGCATGATCGATCAGCACCAGCGCCAGCATGGCTTCGGCAATGGGCGACGCGCGCAAGCCAACGCACGGGTCGTGTCGCCCGGTGGTGCGGATGATGGTTGCTTCGCCGCTTTCAGTGATGGTACGGAGCGGCAACGAGATCGACGGCGTCGGTTTGACGGCGATGCGCACGATGATTGGCTGACCCGTAGAAATGCCGCCAAGAATTCCTCCGGCATGATTAGAGAGAAAGCCTTCTGGCGTTATCTCATCGACATGTTCGCTGCCGTGTTGTGCCGCGACGGATACGCCATCACCGATTTCCACCGCTTTGACCGCGTTGATACCCATCATTGCAGAAGCGATGTCGGCGTCGAGTCGACGATATACCGGCGCGCCCAAACCAACGGGAACGGGATACGCCTCGACGAGCAGCTTGGCGCCGCAGGAATCTTGGGATTTGCGTAACTTGTCGAGATACTTTTCTAGCATTGGCGCGATCTCGGCATTCGCGACGAAAAAAGGCGTTTCATTCACATGCCGCCAGTCGATGAAGGGAATGATTTGGTCGCCAATTTGCGTGACGCAGGCGCGAATTTCAGTACGGTAATGTAGACGCAACCATTTTTTGGCAATTGCACCAGCAGCGACGCGCACGGCAGTCTCGCGCGCGGAAGCGCGTCCACCGCCTCGGTAATCACGGACGCCATATTTTTTTGCGTAAGTGTAATCGGCGTGTCCGGGACGGAAAGTTTGCGCAATGTCACGGTAATCGCGGCTTTTGGCGTCTTGGTTGCGGATCAAAAACGCAATTGGCGTACCGGTTGTTTGTCCGTCAAAAACGCCGGAAAGAATTTCGACGGTATCGGATTCGCGCCGTTGCGTGACATGGCGCGATGTTCCCGGACGGCGTCGATCCAATTCGGATTGCAAATCGCTTTCGTCGAGCGGCAAGCCGGGCGGACAACCATCAACCACGCCGCCAATGGCGGGACCGTGTGATTCACCAAAGGAAGTCAAACAGAACAAACTCCCAAACGTATTGCCAGACATAACGGGTGCCCTTGAAGGAAAAGATCAGTTTATCAGGAAAGCTCGCGTATTTACGCGGGGAATTTCGCCAAAAGAAAAGAGAATGTCGAGCCACGCCCGGGCTCGCTGTCGATCATCAACGTGCTGTCGTGACGCTCTAATACAGTCCGCACCAGCGCTAACCCCATGATAAGACCAAGATCATGAAGGTGTTGCGTGGCATTGGGCAAACCCAATACCTGTTTTTTTCCTTCTTCGGTAAGTCCCGCGCCTTGATCGGTAATCGCGACACGCCAGGAATCGTCGTGGTCGGAGATGCTTACGACCACTTTGCCGTTTTCTGGCGTAAATTTGATCGCGTTATGGATGAGATTGAAAATAGCTCGTTGCAAAAGTGGCGCATACCCGTAGATATAAGCGATTTGATCGTAGTCGCGCACGAATGTGATATGGCGCTCGGAGGTTTGCGGCCACAGGATGTCCAGCGTTTCATCGACGATGGAAGAAAGTTCGGTTTCGCTAAATGCTTCCGGCGTAATTTGCGCGGCTTTGGCGAGCTGCACGAATTCGTCGGCGAGCGAAGACGTTTTGATCGCGTATTGTTGGATTTTCTGGAAAATTTCATCATCGTTCAACTTCGATGTGCCGCGTTGTCGCATATCGAGCAACGCGAGAATGGATGTTTGTGGCGAACGCATATCGTGCGATAAAAAGTTCAAAAACGATTCGCGCTCACGCCGCGCCAGCTCCAATTGTTCACGCGTTTCGCGCAATACTTTGATACTGCGCGAAACAGGTTCGAATGGCACACGATGATCTTCGACGGACGCGATCATCATATTTTTCGCTTCGTGACGCAAAAGCTTATTTTCATATTCGAGAAAACGCAGTGCAAGCGCGAGGCGACGCCAACTCCAAAGCGGGTAAGCGGCGATGACACAGATGATGAAAGGCATGGAAATGATAATTCGCTCGAAATAATAGAGAAAAAATCGAGGACCGAGCAGCCCCAGCAAAATCATGAACAGAGAAATCACCACCGACGCGCCTGGGCGTAAACGGAGAAACGAGAAAAACAACAACATTAATAAAAGTACGGTGATGCTCCAGTTGGTGATGGATGGCAATGTGCGAATGTTGATGCCGGAACGCAAGCCTTCGAAAACATGCATGATGATTTCCACGCCCGGCATGGGACGGAAATAACCGGAAACGGGCGTCGGATGCATGTCGCCTAGACCAGTCGCGGTGATACCAACGAAAACAATCTTGTTTTTTACGGCGTCGTTGGGAATTTCTCCGGTAATCCAGCGAGCGTAAGAATAGGTTTTGAAATGACCCGGAGGACCGAAAAAGGGGATATGGAACCAGTTTTGCCTCTGCCACAAGTTTTTTTTGCGTTGCAAATTATCCGCAGACGATTCGCCAAGCATAGAAGAATCGTGGTCGCCGTTGACCAAACGCAGCAACGCAAGTGATGCGTGTGGTTGATAAAGTTCGCCCAATCCTTCAAAAAAATACGTGGAACGAATGATTCCGTCGAGATCGACTTCGGCGTGAACATGACCGATGCCCGCTGCCGCTTGCGCCAGTATCGGCGTTGGATCGCGTTCTCTCGGACCTCTGACCGTATTCTCGTGGATAATCGGAAGCACCACGCGCCCGTTAGCGCGGATCGCTTCGGCGAGCGCTTCGTCGGCAGCGGTATTGTCGCGTTTCGTTTCGCTGAACAAAACGTCGAACATCACGGCGCGCGCATCGGCAGTGGTTAAACGCTGAATAGCGCGCGTATGGATTTCGCGGGGCCAGGGCCAATGTCCGACACGTGAGATACTTTCGTCGTCGATCGCCAACAATACGATATCATCGGGCGCGGCGCGGGAAAGCGTTTGAATGGAATCGTCGTAAAAGATGAAATTAAAACGCCAAAACCATTGATTGAAAAGCGCAAGAGAACAAAAAAGCACGACGCCGATTGCGAAAATCAGCCACTCGATATAAATACGGGAAGGAGACTCGGAAACGCTCAATAAGCGATCACGAAGTTTCAACATCCGTCAATTACCTGAAAAACGTGGCGTCAGAGAACATGTCACAGCAACACCAAAGGCAGACAAAGCAGCAATAGCCAAAGTGGTGAAGGTTCGTTTTTCGGAATCTCGAATTGTTGAACATCGCCGTAGATGCTCTCGATGCCGTCGTTGGTCACCGTGCGAATGCGAACGAAGTAAACGCCGCTTTCGAGCCCATCTAATGAAAGAGTAGGCGTTATCGTCGTACCTTCGGCAACCAACGTCTTTTCAAAATCGTTTCCTCTTGCCAGTTGCCAGTAAAATATATCGCCAGCGTCTCCTTGCCAAGTCAGCGTACACTTGTCGTCGTCGGTCAAATCAAAGTCTGCGCGTGGTCCTTGCGGCGGATCAATTACCGAGAACGTCATCCAATCACTGAAAGGACCGGCGTGACGATTGGTGTCATGAGTCGCCAGTCGCCAACGGTAATTTCCGGGTGGCGCACTGAAAGAGTAATGAGTCGGCGCATTTTCTTCGACATGCGCAAACGGCGCGCCGTCTTTTTCGATTTCCAAAGAATAAAACGTCGCGTTTTGCGGAGACGACCAGACAAGCTGAACAGGATTTAACGAAGTCAGACGGGCGTTGAGCGCTGGCGCGGAAACGAACGGCGCTTCGGGACGAGCGTGAAGCACGAAGCTGGTTTGCCCGTCAAAGCCGTGCAATCCGGTCTTCGAGATTCCGCGCGCGCGCAAATAGTATCGACCGTCAGCGAGATTCGCTATTTTGATGTTGGGTTGATCGTGCTGAACGCTGGTGACGACATCGGTGAATTTGGGATCGCGCGCCAGCCAAACCCAATAAGATGCCGCGCCAGAGATTTCGGGAAACGTCAAATCGACGACAATTCGGGTGTATAGCTCGGCGACGTTCGATAAATCCGGCGATGCCAGCAAGGCTTCGGGTTTCCTCAACACGGTATCGCCCGACGCGGCGATGAGTCCCTGCCCGCGCGTGACGCGCTGTTTGGCTGATTTTTGCGCGGACAGACTTACATCGACTTGTCCGTCAAGGACTTCGGTGATAGTGACACCGCTTGCTTGGTTGCTGGTACGGAATCGCGTGCCGCGCACGGCAGTGGTCGCCGTCGGTGTGGAAATCTCAAATCGCGCGCCAGGTTTCTGCGACACGACATCGACTTCCATTCTGCCGGATTCGATATTGAAAATAACGTGCTTCGCGCTATTCGGCAAATCGCGCAAATCACCGATATGCACGCGGGAATTCGGTTCAAGAATGATAATAGAGCCATCATCGAGCAGTAGCGTGACAAAGCTTTCCTCTTCGACTTCGATTACGGCAGCGGCATTCAACGAGGCGCCTTCTTCCAAATCGGCGCCATTACATTTCGCGTAGCCGTTGATTTTCAGAACTTTGACGGGGGAAGCGACGAAGCGGACGCGATCTTCGGGCAGGCGCACGATCTGCCCGGGCTGCAACTTATGAATATTAATGCCCGGATTGCTGCGCCGGATCGCGCTCCAACGGGCGGAGCCGTTCAAAAAACGTTCGGAAATCGCGCTAACGGTATCGCCGGGTTGCGCGACATAATCGACATATTGCGCACGCAAGTCCTCACAGAAAGAGGAAAGAACAAAAACAACGACCACGAAAAAAGAGTTTTTCATGCTTACTCGACAAAAAAACTTAAGATGTCGCGCCAATGTACTCCATTCGATATCCATAATTGTATATGGAGATTAAACGAAAACCATTTTCCGGCGTCAAGTTGAGCTTACGGCGCAAGCGGCTGATATGGGTATCCAGCGTTCGCGAACTTTGCGAGTCGTTGATACCCCACACCGTTTGCAGCGCTTGCGCGCGCGGGACAAGCCTGCCTGTATTCTTCAGCAAGTACCATGCCAGTTCAAATTCTTTTTGTGTCAAATCGACCGGATTACCATTGATCGTCGCCGTATGCTCAAGCCGATTCAAAGAAAGGGGACCAATGTTCAACATCGTTTGCTCGGCAGAACCAACGGGTGTATGGGTTTTGCGTCGCATCACAGCGGAAATCCGCGCCATGAGTTCGGAGGAGCGAATAGGTTTGGTCAAATAATCGTCGGCGCCAGCGGTCAACGCCTCGACGATCGAATTTTCATCGTCACGTTGGGAAACGAAAATCACCGGGATTTGTTGGGAGGAATGATTGCGCATCCACGATAGCGTTTCACGCCCCGAAACCCCGGGCGTTTGCCAATCGATCAACGCCAAATCAAACATTTCCCGCCGTAACGCACTGATCGCATCGTCGCCACGACGATATAAATATCCTTTATATCCGGCTTGCTGCAAAAGCGCAATAATCGCGTCTCCCTGGACTTCTTCGTCTTCTAAAACTAAAACACGCATTTTCTCTCCTTCATTTATAAAGCGCGTCATCGGCGATAAGATGACTTATCGGCAATGCCACTTCTTTCTTTTTGCATGTGTTAATCGAGCCGTCATATACGACTGTCAGAGAATACAGAAAGAATAGTATCCCATAATTCCCTTAAGTTCGCAATTTAACTATGCTTATGGTGAACGCGCGTGACCTGTAACAAACGCGCAGAGTAATCTTTGGTCGCAAAAGAGATGGAGAGGACAAAATTTTTGATCCTCAAGTATTTTCCACTAGACATTGTTGTAAAATACCAACTCGTCGCAAGATATTGCGGTAAAAGAAAGCGCTGGAATCGGCGCGAATGGCGTTTTGACGCGGCTCGACGAACAATTTCCTCGAGATTCGGCGGCTCGTGTTGAGCGCATAACGATATTTTGGTTTCGTTTACAAGAAAGTCTCAAAGGAATAATAACGATGTCTGCTGTGTCGAGTGCTTCACCTATTTCGGCAACCGGTGTTTTGAAAGAAACCATGTTATTACCAAAACAAGCCATCAAGCGTGATGGCGCCAGAGTTCCGTTTGATTTGCAAAAAATCACTGTGGCAATCGCGCAGGCAGGACGCGCTACCGGCGAGTTCGACAGCAAAGAGGCGGGCATTTTGGCGTCGCAGGTTGGGCGGGTGCTGGCGTATAAAGCGGTGGACGGCGTTCCTTCCATCGAATTGATTCAAGATCGCGTCGAAGAGGCGTTGATTGCCGCTGGCTATTATGTGACGGCGCGCGCGTACATCGTTTATCGCGAAAAACACAAGCAATTGCGCGATCAACGGCTAACGCTGATCAACGTGGAAAACGCGATCGAAGAATACCTGGATCAACGCGATTGGCGCGTCAACGCAAATGCCAATCAAGGCTATTCGCTGGGCGGATTGATCCTCAATGTCTCTGGCAAAGTCGTCGCAAATTATTGGCTTGATCACGTGTATGAACCAGAGATCGGCTTGGCGCACCGCGAGGGTGACGTACACATTCACGATCTTGACATGCTTGCCGGATACTGTGCGGGTTGGTCGTTGCGGCAGTTGTTATACGAAGGGCTAAACGGCGTCCCCGGCAAAGTCGAAGCCTCGCCGCCGAAGCATATGAGCAGCGCGGTCGGGCAGATCGTCAATTTTCTCGGTACATTGCAAAACGAATGGGCGGGCGCGCAAGCGTTTTCGTCGTTTGATACTTACATGGCGCCGTTCATCCGAAAGGATGGCATGGACTATGAAGAGGTGAAGCAGTGCATTCAGGAATTGATTTACAACTTGAATGTACCATCGCGCTGGGGAACACAAACGCCGTTTACTAATCTGACGTTCGATTGGGTGTGTCCCGAAGATTTGCGCCAGCAAGTGCCGATGATCGGTGGTGTCGAGCAACCGTTCACATATGGCGAGTTGCAACGGGAAATGGACATGATCAATCGCGCGTACATCGAAGTGATGACCGAGGGCGACGCGAAAGGACGCGTCTTTACATTTCCGATTCCGACCTACAACATCACGCCGGATTTTGATTGGAATCACCCGAACTGCGAACAACTATTCGAGATGACCGCCAAGTATGGGCTGCCGTATTTCCAGAACTTTTTGAATTCGGAATTAAAGCCGAATATGATTCGCTCGATGTGCTGTCGCTTGCAGCTCGATTTGCGTGAATTGCTCAAGCGCGGCAATGGGCTTTTCGGCAGCGCCGAACAGACTGGATCGGTCGGTGTGGTGACGATCAACTGCGCACGACTCGGATATTTGTTTGCTGGCGACCGTGAGGGCTTATACGCGCGTCTCGATCAATTGTTGAATTGGGCGAAGGACAGTTTAGAGGTCAAGCGCAAAATTATCCAGCGTTTGATCGATCAAGGATTGTTCCCGTACACCAAACGCTATTTAGGGACGTTGCGCAATCATTTTTCGACATTAGGTATCAACGGCGTCAATGAAATGATCCGCAATTTCACGGATGACAAAGAGAACATCACGACCGAATGGGGGCATCGGTTCGCCGAAGATTTATTGAATCATTTGCGCGCGCGCATGATCGTATTTCAAGAGGAAACCGGACATTTGTATAATTTGGAAGCGACGCCCGCCGAAGGTACGACGTATCGTTTTGCCAAAGAAGATAAAAAGCGTTTCCCGAATATTCTGCAATCGGGGACGCCGGATGCGCCGTATTACACCAATTCGACGCAACTGCCGGCTGGTTTTACCGACGACCCGTTTGATGCGTTGGCGCGGCAGGAAGCATTGCAAACCAAATATACCGGCGGGACAGTTCTGCACCTTTATATGACTGAGCGTGTTTCTTGCGCGAATGCTTGCCGTGAGCTGGTGCGCCGCTCACTCGAACGTTTCCGTTTGCCGTATATCACGGTCACGCCGACATTTTCCATTTGCCCGACGCACGGTTATCTTGCCGGAGAGCATGAATTCTGTCCGAAATGCGATGAAATTCTGCTGGCGCGGAAAAAGCGCGAGCTTGCCGCCGAAGAAGCCGTGGCTTGAGCAAACGTTATTTTCAACGAATCAAAGGAGAGGAACATGGCAATAGGATGGTATGAGCTTTTGAAAAGCAGCAACAAGAAAGTTTATTTTGTCTTGAAGGCGGCGAACGCCGAAGTGATTTTGACCAGCGAAATGTACGAAAGCCGCGCGTCCGCCGAAAACGGCATTCACTCGGTACAGAAAAACAGTCCGCTTGACGAACGTTATGAAAGCAAGACGACGAGTGACGGAAAATACTTTTTCAATCTGAAAGCCGCCAACCATCAGGTTATCGGCAGCGGTCAGAGATACGCTACCGAGCAATCCCGCGATAAAGGGATCGTTTCGGTCAAAACGAATGGTCCGACTACAACGATCAAAGATCAGACGAAATCTTGATGATTGAAAACGGGCGAAATCAGACAGGAATTTTTTGGTAAGGAGATATAAATATGAGTGCACGGAAAACCAATATCGCAATAACCCCCGTTGTGTTGAGCGCCGAAGAACGTCAGCGCTGCGAAGTTTGGACGCGCGTAATGGGATATCACCGTCCGGTATCATCGTTCAATATTGGCAAGAAAAGCGAACATCGGGAACGTCGCTTCTTCTGTGAAGCGCGCATCAAATAATAGCATTGCGCGAGTAGATACGGCTTTTTCCGACGACGCATCAGCATTTCGGCGAGGAAAGGCCGTTTTCTTTTCTGGTTGTTCGATGAAAAGCGTTACTGCTTTTGAAAGCGAAGCATTGCTTTCGTCCGATGCGAATCGTCTGCGTATCGGCGGACTGGTGCCGTTTACCGCGACGGATTATCCGGGCGAATTATCGGCAGTCGTTTTTTGCCAAGGCTGCCCGTGGCGTTGCGCGTATTGCCATAATCCGCATCTCATTCCGGCGCAAACGAGCGATGCGATTGCCTGGACGACGATTTACGAATGGCTCAAAGGACGGCGAGGTTTGCTTGACGCGGTAGTGTTTTCCGGCGGCGAACCAACGATACAAACGGCGTTGCTCGACGCGCTTGATCTAACGCGCATATTGGGATTTAAAGTCGGCTTGCACACCGGCGGCATATATCCGCGCAAGTTGCAAACGGCGCTGCCACAACTCGATTGGGTCGGGTTGGACATCAAAGCCAGCCGAGAATATTACAAAACGGTGACGACGATTGCCGACAGTGGAGAGCCGGCGTTTGCTTCTTTGGCAATCATTAAGCAATCGGGCGTGCCGTATGAAGTGCGCACGACGGTACACGGCGCGCTGACACCGGCAACTGAATTATTACGTTTGGCGCAGCAATTGAGTGATGCCGGCGTGACGCGCTGGATATTGCAGCCGTTTCGTGATCAGGGTTGCGACAACCAGACGTTGTTGGAGCGAGCCAACGAAGCGACAGTGCTGGATGAAGCATTATTGAAACAAATACGGCGCATCGTCAAGCATACGGAAATCAGATTATGAGCCCCAATCCTCGCTGCGGATGATGCAGTGAAGCTCATTTTGTTCCTTGGCGGAAATTTTCTTACTCCATCTCTGCATCTGAAAGAGACTCCACTTGTTTCAATACCAGTTTCACGATGACCTAGCCGTCCTCGCCGTTCGGCGGTGGTTGTATGTTCGCGAACGATTTGTCGCAAACTTGCAGGACATGGGTCATCTGCAAATACGCTAAAACTGACAATATCTTGTACAATTTAAACATACATAAAAACAGTTATTGCGCACATTATTTTTGGCATCCCTCGATTGCTTATAGATAATTTTGGGAGCTGATACAAGGACGCTATTTTCTGAGCGATGACAAGTATGAGCGTTACTGATTCTGTATCTTTGGCGATCATCGTTTAGGACTAACATTTTTCACGCTATAGCGTAAAAGCCTCTCATCGAGATACCGAGTCGTATGAAAAGAAAGGTGTTCTTGAAAATCGAATCACTTGCCGATACAAAAACGACTGAAAATTTCGCCGAGTAAATCGTCGGCGCTGAACGCGCCAGTGATTTGCGCCAATATATCTTGGGCGCGGCGTAAATGTTCGGCGGCGAGTTCCAACGCCGGATGCGGCACGTTCAATTCATGTTCTGCCGCCGTGAGTTCACCATATGCTTTATTCAACGCATCAATATGGCGCTCGCGGGCAAGAAAACAATCTTCAGTTACGGGTGTCGCATGAACGCTGTCGAGAATGATTTGTTCGAGACGAGCCATACCGTCGCCGGTTTTGACAGAAATCAACACGGAGCGCGTCGGCGTTTCAAGTTCAGGAGAAACGGATTGCGAAGAAATGGTAGGGACTTCCGATGTGAGTAAATCGCTTTTGTTGTATACGAGTATGCGAGGCATGGACTCGGGTAACCGTCGCATGATCGCCGTATTTTCTTCAGAGGGAGTTTGTCGCGCATCACGCGCGTCAAGCAACAATAAGGCAATGTCAGCGCGTTCGACCATCGTCCAAGTTCGCTCAATACCGATTTTTTCTACAGCGTCGTCGGTATCGCGCAGACCCGCCGTGTCAACGATAGTCAGCGGGATTCCGGCAATGGCGATTTGCCGTTCGATGGTGTCGCGAGTCGTGCCGGCGATCGGTGTGACGATCGCCGCTTCTTCGCGCGCGAGGAAATTGAGCAAGCTTGATTTGCCAACATTGGGCGCGCCGATGAGTACAACCGTCAAACCTTCGCGCAGCAAAGCGCCGGCGCGCGCGCGCGCGATAAGCGTGTCCAGCGTTTGGCGCAGAGAGGAAACTCGGGCGAACATCGTCGTATCGAGAACGTCATTGAGATCTTCTTCAGGAAAATCCAACGCCGCTTCGAGGTGGACGCGGGCATCGGTCAGCGCATCGACGAGCAAGTGAATCTCTTTGGAAAATGCGCCGCTCAAACTACGCAACGCTGCACGCGCCGCTGTAGTCGTCGATGCGTCGATCAGGTCGGCAACGGCTTCGGCTTGCGCCAGATCGAGCTTGTCATTCAAAAAAGCGCGGCGAGTAAATTCGCCCGGTTCGGCGACGCGCGCGCCCAACTCAAGGCAACGCGCCAATAAAGCGCGCGAGGAGGCGATACTGCCGTGTCCGTGCAATTCGAGGACATCTTCACCGGTGTATGAATGCGGCGCAACGAAATAAAGCGCAATGCCTTCGTCGATAATGCGGCGCTCGCTATCGAAAAACCGTGTCAATGTCGCGTGACGTGGCGGCAGCGCTTTTTTATCGCTGATCTTTGAAATAATGGCATCGAGGTTTCTGCCGGAAAGGCGAACGATACTGATCCCGCCGCGTCCGGGCGGTGTGGCGATGGCGGCGATAATCTCGGAATCAGTAGCGCGCATGACCGTTACTGCCACGCTGCTCGGCGGCTATGTTTTCGCCGCCGCTTCGCGTTCGAGCATCCGGTTCATGTGCCATTGTTGCCCGATTTGGAACAGATTGCCGACAAACCAATACAGCACGAGACCGGATGGGAAAAAGACAAACAGTACCGCGAAAATCACGGGCATCATTTGCAACATCCGCGCTTGCATCGGATCGCCGACCGGCGTCGGCGACAACCTCATTTGCAAAAAGGCGGAGATCGCGTATAACGCGGGCAGAATGAAGTAAGGATCGGGCGCGGACAGATTGGTAATCCAACCCAGCCACGGCGCATAGCGCAATTCGGCAGCGGAAAGGAGTACCCAGAAAAGCGCGATGAAGAAAGGCATCTGCACTAATATTGGCAAGCAACCTCCCAACGGATTGATTTTTTCCTGCTTATACATTTCCATCATTTTCATCTGCAACTGTTGCTTATCGTCTTTGAACTGTTCTTGCAACGCTTTGATTTTTGGCGCGGCGATACGCATTTTCGCCATAGATCGCGCGGCGGCGGCATTCAACGGATAAAACACGATACGGATGATGATGGTCATCGCGATAATCGCCCAGCCCCAATTACCGATCAAGCCATGCAAAAATTTGAGCAGCCAGAACATCGGCGCGGCGATCACGGTAAGCATGCCATAATCGACGACACGATTCAAATCTTTGGCGAGCGCTTTGAGCGTATCTTGCTCTTGTGGTCCGGCGTACATCGGCACACTGATTTCGGCGGACGCGCCGGGCGCGATGGTAGCGAATGGCAGAATCAAGCCTGCCGTATATTTACCGTTGCCGACGTTGCGCGTGAAGAAACGACGTTGCGTGTGATTGCCATCGGGCAACGCCCAAGCGGTGACGAAATAATGTTCGATCATCGCAACCCAGCCGTTGTCGTTGTCGGGCGTATACGGCAGTTTGCGCTCAGGTTCGATAGCGAGTTTATCCATTTCGTCGAATTTGACTTTGACAAACTTATCGGTTTCATCATAAACGACAGGACCGGTATACGCGGACGGCGCCATCGCGTTGCGCTTGCTGGCTTCTTGCTTGTCGCGAGTAAACTGAAAATACGCGCTTGGCGATTGTGCGCTCGATGTGTCGTTGTGGAAAACATAACCGATATCGATCACATAACTATCGCGGTAGAACGTGAAAAACTGTTCGACACGCGCGCCGTTCGTCGCAGTCGCGCCGAGCCGCAACTGAAATTCGTTCTCGTCCGTTTGCAATTCACGCTGCGAAGTCAATATTTGATAAACGGAATGATGATTGGGCATCTCCGCGCCGAGCAAGCCGGTTTGCGCGACGAGATAACGTCCACCATCGCGCTGTAAAGCCCGATAAGGCTTGTTTTTATCTTGTGAATCGGGCTGTTTGAGCAGCGCCATATCGACGATCACGCCGCCGACCGGATCGATCTTGGCAATATAAAGATCGGTTGTGATGGTAATCAGCGGCAATTCGGACGACGAGGAAGCCGTTGCAGTAGCGAATGACGAAGATGGATCATCATGGGTAGGCACATCGGTCGCGCCGTTCGCGGGCGGCACGACTTGCGGCGCCGGTACGTCTGCGGGGAGCGGTGGCGCGACCTCGACGACGGGCGACGGATTTTTAAGCTGTTTTTCCTGTTGCCACGCTTCCCACAGGAAAATCGCGGAAAAAGCAAAAACACCGAAGATCAACAGGCGTTGTAAATCCATGATTGAAAACCGTTAATAAAGAGCGATTGAATCGCGCAAAGCAAAAAAGAAGAAATGAACCATTGGGATCAGTTGGAATGTTGTGGACGAGAACAGCGACACGGATACCGCCAATCATCAGGAACGGGATCGACGCCGCCCGGGTGCAGCGGATGGCAGCAACCAAGGCGCCGCGTCGCCAACCACAAGCCGCGCAACGCGCCATGTTTGACAATCGCTTGATATGCGTAATCGGAACACGTCGGATAAAAGCGGCAATGCCCCGCGCCCAGAAAAGGACGCAAGCACCATTGATAACAACGAATCAACAAAAGAAAGAAATATTTCATGATAGTTTGTTTACGATTCTTGCGCGGCGATACGGGTCAATTGCGTTTCCGCTTCCATTGCTGCCGCGCCGATATCGGCGCGAACCAATTTATTTTTCACGCGCACGATGATATCGTAGCGGACGAGCGCGGCGCGTAATGCGCGCACACCAACGCGGACTTTACGTTTAAAACGGTTGCGGTCAACGGCGAGAGGCATCACTTTTCGGCTGACGATAAACCCGACGCGCCCCAGTTCGCTTGTTTCGGCGGGCGCAAAAACGATTTGCAGGAAACGCCCTTCGCGTCGCTTTCCTTGCTCAAAAACACGTGCGAATGCCCGTTGTCCAGACAAGCGATAACGTCCTTCGCCGCGCGATTTGCGGGAAGCGGCGGCAACTGTTTCGCGGGGCGTCACGGCACACGGATATCAACAGCAATGGTTACACGGCGAGGCGAGCGCGACCTTTGCGGCGACGCGCCGCCAAAACTTTGCAACCGCCGACCGTTTTACTGCGCGCACGAAAACCATGCGTGCGGGCGCGGCGAATTTTGTGAGGTTGATAAGTTCGCTTCATGATGACAATACCTTAAAATTGATTCAAAAACAGCCGAGTATTAAAGCCTGTTCTCCTGCTTTTTGTCAAATGTTTGCGACAGAAAGACAAAAGCATGTTTATCGAAGAACAAGAGCAAGCCATCATTTCGTTGGCGCAATCATGTTGCAATCTTTGGAGAAAATTCATGCGTTTGTATTGGCGTGATTTGGACGACATATGCGCTGAACCAATATAAAACAGATAAGAAAATTGAAAAGGGTCTGTAAAATGAACTGTGTCGTTTCAAAGAAGTCATAGGAAATCATAACCCGTGGATAGGAACGCTATCCTCGCCAAAAGCGATCTGAAAGACCTGCAAGGCAGGTTTCCAGTGGTGAATCATTTTCCACTTGTCCGCGCAATGCCGGATCGCCAGATACATCGCCTTGTAAACACTGTCATCGTTGGGAAAGATTCTGCGATTGCGGGTGAGTTTTCTCAAACCGGCATTCAATGATTCAATGGCATTGGTGGTGTAAATGATTTTGCGCAGTTCGGGTAGAAACTGGAAGAAAGAAACGATGTTGCCCAGTTTTCTTTCCACAAGCGGATCACTGCCCGGTACTGATTTCCCATGTCACTTCCAGCGCGCCGAGCGCTTGCTCAGCTTCTTCAATGGTCGCCGGATAAATGTCCTTGAGCGCGGCAATCACGGCTTTACTGTCTTTGTAAGTGTACCGCGGCGCGCATTTTGTCCCCCGTTTGCGCTTATTTTGTCCCCGCGATACGCTCAAAATAGGGACAAAACGCCCGCAAAATTACCCATCTGAATGAGGCTGAATAATTTTGAGTTGTACGGAATCAAAAAAGCTGCATAAATCACGGGAAAATCAAAAACTCTTTTCCGCGTCTGTGTGGCAGAGGCTTACCTGGTTTCGGGTATATCAGCGGGCTGATCTTGCAACGACGCAACCATTGTTTTTTGATGAAATACAGATAGCGGAATTGTCGAAACCGATGCTTGACCGCTCTGTGTAGGTTGGCTCTTAAATATACGCCTCGCTGCCCTCCTTTTTTGTGTGCCATTAATAGCATATCGTGATAAGTGACGCCATCAAGCTCGTAAAATGTTGTCCAATGGGAACCAAAATAATAAAAATTGGCGGCTTGGTAAACAACGCCCAACGCGCCGCATCTCTCATCCGCGAATGATTGTATCCAAGCGACGGACGGACAAGCTTTTTTGATATATTTTATACTATAGCTAATCGCCCTGCTCTCGCTATTACGCGGCGCGACGTCGTCCATCCACATCCTATTCAACTCTAGATATTCGCCCACTTGTGTGCCTGCGACGATTTTGTCGGCAACGCGCGGATTGAGCGCGTAGCCAAATTGCAAGACGCCACACAAAATACCGCCCATGAATACGCCCAGATGGATGAAACTATTATTGACGATCCTGTACGCCTTGAGACCGTGGTGATCGCCGTAGAGCAAGCCTTAAACGATAAAAATAAAAGGCTGTCCCCTGAAAAAAAGCTCAATTAATCGTTCTGCTATACGAGCAGGCCGAATCATATGAACAGTCCGAATCTGAATCACAATTCAACTTTGATGAATATATGGAGAAGTTATTTTCATTAACTTTATGAGAGGTATTCAATGGATAAAATTCAGAATGTGAAGAAGCAAATTGAAGAAATCATAGAAGGCGCTGACTCTGAAAAGATGGCGTCAGGTGCTATAAACATAACATCCACCGGCTCTGGCGACGGCGTCGGTATCGGAAATACCATAATTAAGACAGAGCGCGTAGTCCAAAAAATAGTTGCGACCCCCAAGCCTGGTATTACCGAGATTACAGAAGAGCAAGTTGCTCGCCTGCATTTTTTGGTAGATGAGATCGTCCGTTTAGAATCCATAGGCAAACAGAAGCCAAAGACCATTCAATCGGTACGGAATTCATTAAATAGAAAAATGAAGGTCGGCGCTATGCGGATGATGCCTCTGGAGAAATTTCCAGCAGCAGAGAAGTTTTTGATGACATGGATTGGGCGCCTCACATCACAAAAAACGGTACAAAAGAAAGATGCCGACAATGTACGAAAGCGTAAAATCAGCTACATTCAAATCAACATGAAAAAACTTGACTGTGAGGAGCGCGTCAGGCGTTATATGGAGGAGAACTTTGGCACTCGCAGCTTAACCGCCCTGACCTGCGCCCATTTTTCCTACCAAGTTGAACTAGAGGATTTAGTCGTTGTTAGTAAATCATTATCCAGCTTTTCTTTGAACTCATTCGGCGTCAGGTAGTCTAAGCTCGAATGAGGTCTGGCTTCATTATAATGAATTCGCCAGTCTTCGATGATGACTTTGGCTTCTCGCCGATTACGAAACCATTCCATCGAAAGACATTCATCGCGAAATTTGCCATTGAAGCTTTCATTGGCGCCATTTTGCCAGGGCTTTCCGGGTTCGATCACTACAGTTTCCAACTTCTCATCTATTGCCCATTGCAGTAGTCGGGTACTGACAAATTCAGGGCCGTTGTCGCTTCTCAAGTGCTTGGGTGTCCCATGTAAACTGATCAAGCGGGTCAACGTTTCGATGACCCGCCCTGAACGAATGCTCCCCGCGACGTCAATAGCCAGGCATTCTCGCGTGTATTCATCAATGACAGTCAGGCATTTCAATGTTTGCCCATTGGCGCAGCCATCATGAACAAAGTCATAGCTCCATACAGCGTTTCTTGCTGTTGGCGCGCATGGACGGGAAAGCGAGGTAATCCGTTTGCGTCTTTTCTTCCGAGCGGGAACTTGGAACCCCGCCTTTTGCCAAAGCCGACTACAACGCTTGCGGCTGATATGCATGCCTTCGCGAGCCAGAAAGATGCGGATACGCCGTGAACCAAAACGGGGATACTGAACAGACAGACGCTTCATCGCGTCAATCACCGGAGTGTCTTTAATCGGCATCTTCAGCGAATAATACAAACCCGAACGAGACACTTGCGCCAGCGCACAGGCGCGACGTTGTGGCAAACCGCGTTCAATACCGTAACGAGCTTGCGCCAACCGTACCTGTGCGCCTACCATTTTTTTCGGTTGATCTCCTGCATCACTTCGATTTCAAGCACCTGATCGACAACGAGCTTACGTAACCGCGTATTCTCAGATTCCAGTGCTTTTAATCGTTTGACTTCATCGACCGCCAAGCGGTCAAACTTCTTGCGCCAAGCATAAATGCTGGCTTCACTCACACCATGTCGACGGGCTACCTCAGCGATCGTGCCTTGATCCGTCTCTCGCAAAATGCGGACTATTGGTTCATCACTGTAATATTTCTTCTTCATAACGCCTCCTTCTTCAAGAGACTATTATCTCTAATTCAATTGGATCGAAAAAATGGGGACAGGTCAGAACCGAAGCTGCACATCAATCCCGAACATGTACTTATCGTTCAGGAAGAAGAAAAATAACCATTTCTCTTCTATCAAAGAGATTCTATAAAATCTTTAAAAAAGCAATCATAATGGTCTTCATCTATAGCATCCCAGGTGGGGTCAAGCGCTTTGTAGATGAAATCAAAGGTATTGAAATCGACCCGAAAAAATGTTTTTAATCCCACTTTTATAATATATACATCAAAACACGCTAGCCTATATCTTTTTTTTATAAAAACATCTTTTCTCATGAAACGATTCTTGCCAATAAACACAGAGCGACTACGATAGTCATCGCTGTCAAATAAAGAAATCAAACTGGATCCCACCAAAAATCGTTTTATAACACCATCGGAACATGCGCCTGTGTCTCCTCCCGAAAAAACTTCTTTCGTTTTAAATGATTCGTTATCAAATAAAAATACCTTATGTGCCCTAATATAGTCATTGATATAGTATTTCATAATAAAAGACTCATGGAAATAAGGACAAAGGGTGTTCAAGCATTCTTTGAGCTATATCTGCTGCGGCATCATACTCCGAGCTAGAACGAGATGCACCAGCAACAACTTCTTTCCAAACCTCCTCGTCTGTTGGCTTCAATCCCTGGCCAAGCATTGATTGTTTCTTTCTCTTAAATAACCATTCAGCAGAAGGTCCGACGCTGTCGCCGTAATGAAAATAATTTCTAACCTCTGCCCACTTGTTTAAAATGGAACCAGATGACCCTTGTCTACTTAGGTAACCACGAATGCTAACTTTAGTTTCATTTCGCAAGCCAACAACTTTTTTCGCTATCTGCTCATACGAGCTACCTGCTCTTTTCATCGCTAAAGCCACCTCATCAATTCTCTGTACAAGTTGAGAATACATAGCGCGCGTTGGTCCAGCTTTCTGCACGATAAACTTCAGAACGGAAACGCTTTTAGCCAAAGCGCCAACTCCCATAAAAGATAGGGTTATCTCTGTTACTCCTCTTGCTACGTTTCCTTCAGTTATAGACATAATACCTGAACCAATACCATATCCGGTTAGAAATGCTCCCCCGATGTTAACAGCTATCCCTATTTGAGCCATACTGAAAAATCTACCGCTAGGATCAATCATATTGACTGGGTCATCATTTGCATATATGTAATTGTTGAGTGATAAAGGAATAAGTATGCTTCCCTCGAACTCATCCCTCGCCGTAAACCTCCCCGTCTGCGGATCATAATCTCTCGCTCTCAAGTGATACAGATTCGCATCAGCGTCAAAGAGCTCACCCACATAGAGATGACTCAAGTCCGTTGAAAGCGTTTCGTCCGCCGTTCTGCCAAACCCATCGGTTCTGTTTCCAAACGCGTCAAAGCTGATCACGTCTTGAACCGCCCCAGTAGCGTCAACGGTAATCCGGCTGGATCCCTGCCCATCCTGAAGAATGTAGGCGGTGTCGCCGCCCGTCGTCTGGCTGATCAAATCTCCTACCCCGTCCGGCGTGTGTACGTAGAGTCTTTCTTGCCACGCCCCACCATTGACCCGTACCCAATGTTGCATGATCTCGCTATAGGGTCGGGCGGGATCGACGAGGTATTGCGTCTCGGTCGTGGTCGTTCCTTCTTTGGCGGTCTTGCCGATCCGCTTGCCTTCGGCGTCGAGCCGGTAGGTGATGACTTTGCCGGTGGTTTGATCGTCTATGCCGGTCAGCCGGTTGTCGCTGTTCCAGGTGTAGGTGATCGTCCCTTGCGGGGTTTCTTTTTTTGTCAGGTTGCCGTTGGCGTCGTAGCGGTAACGGATGGTGTTGGCGCCTGTCGTCTCTTCGGTCAACTGGTCGTTGTCGTTGTAGACGTAGGTCGTTTCAACGCCGTTTTCGGTTTTCTTGGCGCGGTTGCCGACTTTGTCGTATTGATAGTCGGTGGTTTTAATCTGAACGCCAGCGGTGACTTTTTCTTGGAGGAGCTTGCCCGTTTCGTCGTAGCGGTAGTCGATCGTTCGGGTTTGACCTTCAATCGTTTCGACGGCTCGGGTCTTCCTGCCGTTGGCGTCCAGCGTGTA
>JAISYH010000042.1 GCA_031270015.1 Burkholderiales bacterium
AGGGCGTCGTAGGCAAAACGGTTGCGCGTCGGCGGTATGTTGGGCAGGTTGAGGCTCTTTAGCCGCCCGTTTTGGTCATAAGTTCGTTCGTGCGTTTTGCCATTGCCCCAAATCCAACCGCTCGGCAAACCAAAGGGTTCGTGGCGAATGTTCGTCATGAGCGGCGTTTGGTTCACGGTAACGGCGGAGGGACGTCCATGCGCATAATGGTACTCTATCGTCGCGCCAGAGGGGTAGTCGATTTGGCTCAATCTGCCCGCTTGGTAGCGGTAGCCAACTGTGAAGGCGCGGTTGGCGATGGTTTGCCGTTTTTCGGTTACGTTGCCGCGCGGGTCGTATGCGTATTGAGTGACTCCCGTCGGGTCGCTGATTTGGGTGAGGCGGCCTAGGGCGTTGGTTCCTTGGTCGTATTGGTAGGCCGTGGTCAAGGCGCCGGTCTGGCTTTGGATGAGTCTGTTTAGGTTGTCGTAGGTATAAGTGGTGGTTCGCCCCTGGGCATCGGTGCTCGATGTAAGCTGCCCCGCAGCATCGTACTGGTACGTGGTGGTGCCGCTGTCGGGCGAGATTTGGCTGATGAGGTCGCCAAAGCCGTTGTAAGTGTAGCGGGTGACCAATCCTCTTGGATCGGTAACTTCGGTAATGCGGTCTTGTCGGTCGTAAGCGTATTTGATGATGCCGCCCAGCGCGTCGGTGGTTTGAGTAAGACGGTTGCGGGGGTCGTATTGGTAGGCGGTGACGCGATCGAGCGGGTCGGTGATTCGGGTCAGGTTGCCAATGTTGTCGTAGGCGTAGCGGGTGAGGTTATCGTCAGCGTCGCGTTGCCCGATCAGCGCGCCAAACGCGTTCACGGCGCGTCTGGCGGCACGATGGAGTTTGCCTTGCGCGTCGTAGGTGTGTTCGGCAATGCGGTTGCCCATGGCGTCTAGCGTGTATTCGATGGTGTTGCCTTCGCTATCTTTGAGCGCGATCAATCGGTCGGCGGCGTCAAAGTGGTAATCGAGCGCGCTGCCATCGGAATAGGTGGTGCGTTTGATGGTCCGGCTGACATCATCGGGATCGGTGAAGGTTTGGTATGTGGTGGTGTGGGCGTTAGCCGTATCGACGGCGTCGGTACGGCTTAGAAGGTTGCCGCGCCAATCGTAATTGAATTTCGTTTTGACGCCGTTGGCATCAACGGTTTCGAGCAGACGTCCCAAAGCGTCGTAGGCGTTGTGGGTCGTGGTGTGACCAAGCGCATTGGTGATGCTTTGAATTTGTCCACGGCAGCCAGTGCAGACGTCGTTGTCTTGGTAGTAGGTGTAGCTGGTGGTTGCGCCACCGGGCTCCCGAATTGAAATAAGTTGCCCTTGGATATTGTAGGTGTAATTCCAAGTGCGCGCAGCGCCGACTAGTGTTGCGCTGAAACCCTGACTACCGTCGGCATCGTTGGTGGCTTGCTGCGTTCTGGTCAGCACACGACCAGCAGCGTCGTAGGTCGTGGCGGTGAGCAAATTTGCTTCAGCCACGCGAACGGGCAAGCGTAAGCTCGGGTGCCATTCGGTGTGGGTCACGCGGGTGGCGGGGGTGGATTGTTTTACGGCGTTTAGCCCTTCTATACGTTTGGTCTCTTGATCGAGGGTATTGTATGAGTATTGGTTGTAGAAGCCGTTGCGATCTCGTTTTTCTGTCAGGTTGCCATTGACGTCATAGGTCAAGCTTTCATAGGCATAGCAGGAGGCGCATTCACGATAGACAATATGGACTGGTTTAAGTACTCCGCCTTTCGGATGATAGGTCTTTTCAATTTTCCCGCCCAAGGCGTTATGGATGATGATGGCGCGGTTTGCCGAATAGTTACCATCAGCGGTAATTTGTAGCGTGTAGTTTTCAAGCTGATCGGCGCGTTCTGTGCTGATTGCCTGTCCGTATGTATTGTAGGTGTAAGTAGAAAGGCGCGTTCCGTTGTGGTCAACTATCCCCGTCAGGAAACGGGGAAAGGCTTCGTTCTCGTAAAGGTAGATACGGGTGGTCTGGTCAGGATAGACGACTTGCGACAGGTTATTGTCGTCATCGTATGAATATCGGTATTCGTTGTCGGCAGGATCGGTCATGGACGATAGGAAACCGTCTTCGTTGTAGGTAAAAAACAGGTGATAAAATGAAATAGACTTACACATATGGTCAAGATTTACTTTAGGCTCTTTTTTATATCGTTGAGCGCTTATTTCGGTTTATTAGTGGAAAGAAAGACCTTCTATAATTCAGATCACAAGATCCCCCAAAATCAAGACACTTCGCAATATAGCTGTTGCGCAGTAATTTAGAAATTATTTACACACATTCAGCCGCATATCGGCACGCTCATCAATAATACCAACGGATCGGTTGTGAAATACTCTCTTCCGGAACGCTTGTCGATGACGCTCTCAACGCTAATCCAAAGATAATTTCAAAAGGAATCGCGACGCCTTCTTGCGTCGTATGACTTGCGATTACGGAAACAAGCAGGCTATCATCGGAAATAAGCCAGCGTTCTTGATGAAGATCATCATGCGCCGCATGTTTATCAGGATAAGAAAAAATAATTATTTCTCGATCGAGTACTGGCTGCGTAAATCCAATCTGAACCAAATCATTGCCTATAGCGACCATCGAAGGAAATTTTTCTAACGTTCGTTTATCCGCCAACGTTTTCTTAAAATTTGATAATGACTCCTGCCCTAACGTGACAAAAAAGAAAACGCCTTCCTCATCCAATCTTCGCCACGCTTCCACCAGTCGTGCTTGCTCCATCGGCACGAACACATTTTCTGGAGAAAACGCCGACCACAACAAATCCGCGTTTTCGGCAACATCGGCAACCGCTTCAGGATAACGCTGCTTCAACCAATCCGGCACAGTGTTTCCGTTCAAATCGACTATTCGTTCCGGTTTCAACACTAAATGTGATAAACGCCGTTCCGTCGACTCTTGAATGGCTTGCGCCAAAGCCGCCCGCAGCGGTGAAAGAAAGCCGTTCTTGTCGTTCTCTTTCACCGACTTTGTATGATGTTGCCCGTTCATAACAAACGATTGTGGCGTGTATGGTATACAAGCCACCGCTCGCTTTCGGCAGACGCTTCGATACTTCTTATTGCTTTATTGGCTTCGACTTTCTGACACAAATAATTGTGTTCCGCCGTAACCATTTCCGATATCAACGACCGACCACACAGATTTTTCAAAACACCGCAATACATGACTCGCGCGTCAGACAAACTGAGCAGACTCGCCATTTCCTGTCTTCTGATTTGCGTCGAGACTTCGCACATCGCAATGCAGTTGCGCTCCTTATCAAGGCTAATTTCCCGTTCTTCGCGCACCGACGCCGACGATCCGTTGTCAATCGTTACTACTATTATCTTGCGGTATTCGGCATGGCTCACGCTTTCATCGGACTGAGATGCCGCGTTGACATTTGAAACTGCCTCCAATGGTAAAAACAATAAAAAAACGATAATTCTCATGATCTTTCTTTTTTTGAAATAATCAACGCCAACATACGTGACCTACCGTCTATGAGACAAAGCAGTAAAATAAACAGAGTTAAATCATTTGAAGCTCAAAGTCATATTTTTGAAAGATTTAAACGCTTTAAGTAATACGCTTTGGATATCATTGCGATAATATACCCTGATTCTTCCTACTGGCTGCCTCGATGTTGTTTTCTTTTTTTCAAGGTTTTCGATACCCGTTCCGCGGCTTACGGCTGCTACTGCACCCTAGATGGCGCGCGCTGGTTTGGCTGCCAATTTTAATCAATACCGCGCTTTTCGCCGGAGGGTTGTGGTGGGTATGGCGCAAACTCTATGCGCAAATACCCGAACACTTGATGCGGTTGCCAGACTGGTTGGCTTGGCTTTCGTGGCTAATTGTCCCCGTATTGACGCTGGCGACGATACTGCTCCTGTTTTATGGGTTTACGTTGATCGCCAATATCTTCGGTTCCTTTTTCAATGGTTTTCTTGCCGAACGCGTCGAGAACTGGGAGGCGCCGCCAACACAAAAATTTGAACGCTCTTGGTGGCGCGATATCATCGACGCGCTAATTGGTGAGTTACGTAAACTCGGTTATTTTATAACGCGCGCTTTACCGCTGTTGTTTCTGCTTATCACCCCAATACTTAATATTATTTTTCCGTTATTATGGGGCGCTTTCGGCGCGTGGATGCTGGCATTGCAATATCTTGATTATCCGTTGTCCAATCACGGTTTGTCTTTCCCGATGCAACGCCGCATCGCTCGTCAACGGTTCTGTTTGACGTTTGGCTTCGGTTGCGGCGTTTTATTGATGACCATCGTTCCTATACTCAATTTTTTATCGATGCCTTCCGCAGTCATTGGCGCATCGCTACTCAGCGTCGACGCTAAACTGCCGCAATTGGCAATCCACGAATAGTGCGAACGATCAATATTGCCCGACTAAATTCCTGGCTCGCGTTTTTGGCTCCGTCGCGTTGCGTGTTTTGTGGCGATATTGCCGATTCCGCGCAAATCTGTGCGCCATGCCGAACCGCGCTCCCGCGTATCGGTTCTCGTTGCCCGCATTGCGCGTTGCCGACGATACATGGCGAAGTCTGCGGCGCGTGTCTAACCAAAAAACCTCCTTTTGCCATGACGTTAGCGGCTTGTCGCTATACGTTTCCGCTCGATCGACTGATTCAAGATTTCAAATACGGCAAAAAACTGGTATTGGCAAAACCATTGGCTCACCTTTTGGTTGATGCTTATCGAGAACGGCAAGCTGACGATTTTCGTCCAGATATATTAGTCGCCATGCCGCTGTCCCGTTCCCGACAAATCGAACGTGGTTTTAATCAAGCGCAGGAAATCGCCCGCAATCTCGCGCATACGCTTAGACTGCCGCTCATCAACAATGCGCTCGTGCGCACCGCCGATGCGCCAAAACAAGCAACCTTGCCATGGCGCGAACGGCACAAGAATGTACGTAATGCTTTTGCCTGCTCATCCTCAGTCGCCGGACTACATGTCGCGCTGATCGATGACGTAATGACCAGCGGCGCGACGGCAAGCGCTGCGGCGCACGAGCTACGCCGAGCTGGCGCGGTCAATGTCGATATTTGGGTGGTCGCGCGCGCTGTCGTCAACACAGTCGGTTGATGTTTACGGTAAAAGATTTTCTATGAAAAGTTTTCTAACGTGCGGCGTATTTAATTACTTTAAGTAATGCTTCGTCGGAAACATCGTCGCACACAAAAGCTTGCCCCAGTTGTTTCAACAAAATAAAGCTTGTTTTTCCGCCAACGGTTTTTTTATCGCGTTGCATCAGCGTCAACCAAGTTCCCGGATCGATCTCAGGAGCGCGTACTGGCAAACCGAAACTATCCAATATATGGATCATGCGCTCCGTATCTTCCACCTTCAATCCGCATACCTCTTCCGACAAGCGCGCCGCCAACACCATTCCGGCAGATATCGCTTCACCATGCAGCCACGTTCCGTAACCCAGCGCGGTTTCAATGGCGTGCCCAAAAGTATGTCCCAAGTTAAGCAATGCGCGCATCCCCGATTCGCGCTCATCGGCAGCGACGATTTCAGCTTTGATGCGACAGCTTTCTTTGATCACATAACGTAGTATTGATGATTCCCGCGCCAATAACCGTCGCGCATTTTCTTCAAGTCGATCTAAGAAACCAATATTACAGATTGCCCCATATTTGATGATTTCGGCAATCCCCGATATGTACTCTCGTTTCGGTAATGTCGCGAGCGTTTCCGTGTCGATCAAAACAAGCTTGGGCTGATGAAAAGCGCCGATCATGTTTTTTCCAAGCGGATGATTCACCGCGGTTTTACCACCCACCGAAGAATCGACTTGTGCCAATAACGATGTCGGAATCTGCACCAGCGGCATCCCGCGTTGGTAGAGCGCCGCCGCCAAACCGCCAATATCGCCGATTACGCCGCCGCCCAACGCAATCAGTGGCGTCTTACGCTCGGCATGCGATGCAAGCAACCAACCCAGTATCGTATAAAGCTCATCCCAATTTTTATATTGTTCCCCATCTGGTAATATTAAAACATCACTGTCCATATTTTGATCGGCAAGACTTTTTTGCAGTGATTCTCGATACCATGGCGCAACCGTTTCATTCGACACAATGAAAGCGCGGCGACTGAGCGCTACTCTACTGATCAATTCTCCAGAACGGCTCAATAATTGCTCTCCGATAAAAATCGAATAGCCGCGCTCGCCAAGATCTACTTGCAATTCGTCAGTCTCTGGTAATGTCATCTACTGTCCTTTTTTCATTTTTTGTGAGAACATCTCATTTGTTTTCAGTCGTTCCGACAAATCTTTCGCCATCTCAAAAAACGTTTTCTGTAAAGAAGTCTCATAAATATAATGCGCCGCTTTCCGATATAACGGATCGCGAATCCGATAAAGCTCACGCTGCCGCGCCAGCATATCGACCGTATCAGAAAGCAAAGGACGATTATTCTCCACGCCACGCAGGCGTTCCGTCAACATTTCCGGAGTGGCATGCAAATAAATTACCGTTCCATTCGCGCACAGATTTTCTTGATTTTCCTCACGCAGAACCGTGCCACCGCCAGTCGCCAACACGATATTTTCTCTTCGCACCAAGTCGTCCAGAAGCAATGTTTCTAATTCTCGGAAATAAGGTTCGCCTTTATGATTAAAAATATCGGGAATAGATTGTTTTGCAAACGCCTCTAATTCATTATCCGCATCGACGAATGCTTTATCCAAGAATACGGCTAAATGTCGTCCGAGCGCCGTCTTACCCGAGCCCATCATCCCCACTAAAAAAAAATTACCCCGATGAAGTTTCATCGGGGCATTATAAGACAAGTAATTTTTAGAATAAACGTTTTATCTTCGAAATCTTAACGCACATTATGCACGGTATCTTTCACGATACGCGGCGTCAAGAATACAAGCAATTCTGTTTTCTTGCTTTCTCTTCCTGTTGTTTTGAACAGATAACCGAGTACCGGAATATCGCCGAGCAACGGCACTTTGTCCACGTCATTCAAAATTTCTTCCTCGAAAATCCCGCCGATCACTGCGGTATCGCCATTGTTCACCGCGATTTGCGTCGTCACATTCTTAGTATCAATCGACGGCACTTCAAAACCGCCGCCCAACTGCACACGCTGACCGATTGCGTCCTTGCGGATCTCGACATCCATAATGACTCGATTATCAGGCGTAATTTGTGGCGTCACATCCAGTCTTAATACCGCCTTTTTGAATTGGACCGTTGCCGGAGAGTCTCCCGAACCCGGTGTGACATAAGGTACTTCCGTACCTTGCTCGATCACCGCTTTCTGATTATCCGCAGTAATCACACGCGGACTCGACACCACTTTACCGCGGTGATCGGCTTCCAGCGCCGATAATTCAAGGTTAATCAAATTCCCCGACCCCAAATTGATCAGCGTCATCGCCAACGATCCCGCGCTAGGCGATATCGGTAGATTGACATTCAAGCCAGCTGCATCTGAATAACCGGGGTATCCCGCGCCACCCAAAATACTGCCCGCGGCGATTTCCCATGGTGTCGGGGTACGTGTCTCACGTGTGATGTCATTATCGTCGATCTCGACCGTAGGTTCCGTCGCCAACGATCCCGTCGTACCAACTGCATAATTATTAAAAGTAAAACCGGCCTGTACGCCAAACCGCGCTCCGAGTTTACGGCTAAAACCATCGCTGGCAATCACGATCCGCGCTTCGATCAACACCTGCCGCACGGCAATGTCGACTTTCTGAATCAATTGCCGAACTTCTTCCAGACGCGCTGCGGTATCTTGAACGAAGAGAATGTTGGTACGCGCATCAACTACCGCGCTTCCCCGTTTTGACAAGAATTTTTGGCTAGCATCCGACAGCAAGCCACGGATATTTTCCGCTTTTTGATAATTGAGCTGGAATACTTCTGTTTGCAATGGTTCCAAATCGCTCAACTGCTGCTGTGCTTCGAATTGTTGTTTTTCTTTCAACGCAAGCTCGTCGCGAGGCGCGATCAACACAACTGTATCGTGTTTGCGCATGTCGAGCCCTTTGGTCTGCATGATGATATCCAAAGCTTGATCCCAAGGAACATCTTTAAGGCGCAAAGTTAGATTCCCTTGAACCGTATCACTGGTAATAATGTTCAGTCCGGTAAAATCGGCGATAACCTGTAATACTGCGCGCGCTTCCACGTTTTGGAAATTCAATGAGAGTTTGTCACCTTTATAACCCTGCCGTGAACCTTGTGTCAGCTTGTTGGGATCTTCGACAATTTGTTTGACCTCCAACGTGAATCGCGAATCCGTCTGGTACGCCGAGTGTTCCCATGTCCCCTTCGGTTCGATCACGATGCGCGTTCTATCACCTTGCGAAAACGCGTCGATAAGTACGACCGGTGTGCCAAAATCGGCGACATCCAACCTGCGCACCAAGTTATGCGGTAAATCTGTCTTCAGGAAATCGACAATAAGCTGCTTTCCTTGTTGACGGATATCGATACCAGTCGAACTGTCGGACAAATCCACAACGACCAGACCTTCGCCATTTGCCCCCCGACGAAAATCGATATCACGCAAAGCGTGCCGAACTTCGCCCGCTTTGCTTTCAGCAAAATGCTGAACCTGCTGCACCGTCGCTGTTGCCTCATCCTGAATCTCTCCTGTCAGATAAACGACAACGGCATTGCCTTCCAATTCCGTCCTCGACTGCTGCGGTTTATTCAAGTTCATTACCGCGCGGGTTTTCCCGCTGGTTTGCACCAACTTGACATTGCGCAGCACGTCATCATCGACAGCATGATGGTTCGTTTGCATCGCATTACTGACGTTCGGGAAATCCAGCGCGACGCGCGGTGGCGATTCAATAGTAAATCCCGCTGGAATTTCGGCAAGTGCCGATTGTAAATGAAAACGCACAATCGTCTCCCCGTAGCTCCCTTTTGAAACCGTGATGTTTTCCAGCTGATTGCTCTGCGCATACGCCATACGTGAAAGCAATAAACTCATCAGTAACAATAAGAAGAACGGAAATAATATTAAAAACTTCGTCTTCAAAATGCGATGCTCTTTCATCTTAAAAGTGATCTTAGCCATTTCCCGCCTCGTCGTTTACTTAGTCGATTCTATTAACCACACTGAATTGGAACGGTTTGCCCAATCGCCAACGCCGTCTTGCACCAATTCAGTTAACTGGATTTCCGTCTCGGTAATCGAAACGATCTTTCCGTGATTTTGTCCCATGTAGTTGCCTACGCTGACTTGATAAATCTCTGCGCTTGGCGTGCGAATCAAGCCGAATGTTGCTTTATTTTGTGACAATGTTCCAACCATCGTTAGGCTTTCCAACGGGAAAGCTTCCAGCGGCTCAGGGGCGCGTCGTATGTCAGGACCGCCTTCTCTGTCTGGATCAACATTGATCTTTCTCGGAAGAAATGGGTCTTGAATATCATACGCGTTGTACGCAAACGGTTGATATTCCTGAACTTCAGGGATGGGATCGATCTTTCCACGTTGCCCTGCGCCCTGTTGATCCATCCATACTCGCAAATCTTGATGCTGTCCTTCACAACCAACCAGAAACATAATGGGAATGATTGCGAGAAGCGCTCTAGCTGTTATTTTCATCATTTCTTCCCCCCTTGCTGCTGCTCCTGCGCTTGTTTCTGCTGCGCCTGCTCTTGTTCATCAAGATATCGGAACGTTTTGGCAACTGCCGCCATCGTCAATACTCCGTCTCGATTACGCTCGATTGAAACATCGTTGATCGTTACGATTCTCGGCAACGCCGCGACATCGCTGACAAAACCGCCCATTCCGTGATAATCGCCTGATAACTTGATATCAATGGGAATTTCAGCATAAAACTCCGCTTTTTTCTCATTTTGCGCTGGTTTGAACAACTCGAACTGAAGTCCGCGTTCAATACCCGTCTGATTGACATCCACCAGCAACGCGTCGATCTCGGAGCGACTCGGCAAATTTTTGACCAACGCGCCAAATTCGTTCTGAATTTGCTCAAGCTGCTTTATATAAAGATCATGATTAACCGTCTTGATCTTGCGCTCCGTATAATTTTGGCGTAGGCGAAATTCTTCGCGTTTGGCGTTTTCCCAGCTTTCGTATGTCGCTTTCCACATCCCAAAAAAGCCACCTACACAAATCAATGCAATAATGAGCACGCATACCGCGAGTTTTTGCCACAGTGGCCAGCTTCCCGCTTCCTGAAAATTAAGTGATTCCAGTTCCATCATGCGCCTCCTTGCCTTGTTGCCGCAGTTTGAGTTTCAGTCTGCTGATCGGCTCTTTTCACATCGAAAATCATCGTAAACTCATTCGCCATCGTTGGCTTGACATTCTTGGCGTCTTTTCTTTGATTCGGTTGCAAGTTGTCTTTGTTTTCCACCAACTTGACTTCGACCAGCCGCGGTTTATCCAGCCATTGTGAATTTTCGATATTGCGCATCAATGCCGAAACATGAGCGTTTGACTGCGCATAACCGTTGACCGTGACAGTGTTTCCTTTCTGTTTCGCCGATCTCAGATAAACGCCTTCCGGCAACTGATGCGCCATCTGATCCAATAGACGAACGGATTGCGCACGATTCGCTTGTAACGCTTCGACCGTTTTTTTCCGCTCAATCGCTAACCGGATCTCTTCGCGTAATCTATCTATTTCTTTGATTTGTTCGTCCAGCTTTTTGATCTCCGCAGTCAACAACTGGTTTCGACTGTTTTGCGCTTCAAGTCTGTTATCGAGAAACTGATTGACAAGAAAAACGACCGCCGCGCCCGCTATGGCGGCAAGGAATAACATCCCAATGAACTCACGCTGTTTGCGCGCGCGTTTTTCTTGCCGATAAGGGAGTAAGTTGATTCTTGGTTGGCTCATGATTCAAAACTCCGCAAAGCAAGTCCGCATGCCGTCAACAATAATGGCGCGTCTTGCGTAAGTTGCTGCGCGCGAATACGTCCTGCCACTTTCATTGCTACAAACGGGTTGATAATGGTCGCTGGAACGCCCGCCTGTTGCGAGACTACTTTCTCGATGCCGCGAAGTAATGCGCAACCTCCGGCCAAAGCGACTTGCTGCACCGAACCGAATGTCGTCGTCGTGCTGAAAAATTGTAATGCCCGCGCAATTTCTATCGCCACATTGTCCATAAAGGGACGCAAGACTTCAGTCTGGTAACTTTCCGGCAAGCCGCCTGTTTTCTTAGCATTTTCCGCTTCGGCGAGCGGCAAGCTAAACGTCCGTTGAATTTCAATGGTCAACTGGTTACCGCCAAAACTCAGTTCACGCGCAAATAAAATTTCTTTATCACGGAAAACGTAAAACCGCGTTCCGTTAATGCCTATATCAAATAACGCGATATTTTGTCCACGTCCCTTTCCGGGCAAACCGGATATCGCCGCGCCAAACGCATTTTGTACCGCCAACGACTCGATATCGACGATTTCGGCTTTCGCACCGCCGTCTTCGATCACAGCGGAATAATCTTCGACTTTTTCGCGGCGCGCCGCAGCTATCAATACCTCGACTTCGCCAGGCATATTCGGCGCGGCGCCAACGACCCAGTAATCCAGATTGACCTCGTCGAGCGGAAACGGAATCGACTGATTCGCTTCAGCTTCCACCGTCAATTCCAACTCTTCTTCTTTCTGGTCGGCAGGCACGGTAATCTTCTTGGTGATCGCCGTCGACGAGGGAAGCGCCACCGCAACCAACTTGGTACGCGCCCCCAATCGTTTGAAACCGCGACGAAAAATGTCGCTGACTTGATCCACATTTGTAATATTGCCGTCCTGAATCAAATCTTTCGGCAATACCTCAATCACATAGCGTTCCAGCTGAAACTTTCCATTTTTGCCGGAAAGCTCGACCAGCTTGATTGATGACGACCCAATATCAGCGCCAATGACTTGGGAAGCCCCTGATCCGAACGGAAGCGAAAATTTATCGATGAACATAGTTAAGGCTCTTTAATGAAAATTGCCAATCTTTTTAGCAATCTACATTAAAATACGTACGCAAGTCCCGAATACACAAAATATTTTTATCTTTTTTGGAAAAGTGTTGCAAGGCTGACTACAATTAAGCTTTTCGGTATTATGACTTCGATAGTCGGAAATATTCCAATTTGTTAATCCGCTGGTTCTTTTTTTTGTCTTCCGCTGTCTTGGGGGTACTGTTGATTGCCGTACTCCTGGGAGCGTTTGCGGTCGCGCTTTTATACCCGACTCTACCAGATCTTGATGTTTTAACCGACTACCAACCCAAGATACCTCTGCGCGTCGTTACCCGAGAAGGTGTTCTGATCGGCGAATTCGGTGAGGAAAGACGCTCCGTAGTACGCATTGACGAGGTTCCCGAAATCTTGAAACAGGCGATTTTGGCGACCGAGGATAACCGTTTCTACTCGCATGGCGGCGTGGACTACATTTCCGTGGTACGCGCTATCGTTGCCAATATTACGACCAGCAGCCGCCAAGGCGCCGGAACCATCACGATGCAAGTGGCGCGCAATTTCTTCTTGACCCGTGAAAGATCGTATTTGCGAAAGCTTCAGGAAACATTACTGGCGTGGAAAATCGAAGCCAATCTATCCAAAGACGAAATCTTACAACTTTATATTAATCAGATTTTTCTCGGACAACGTGCCTACGGTTTCGCCGCCGCCGCCAAAATATACTTTGGTAAAAATCTGAACGAGCTTACCACCGCCGAAGTCGCTATGCTGGCGGGACTGCCCAAAGCGCCATCCCAATATAATCCTTTGGTCAATCCGCAACGCGCTAGAACGCGGCAGGCTTATGTTTTGGAGCGGATGCATTTCTTCGGTTATATCAACGATGAAACTTACGGCGTCGCGCAAAAAGAACCGTTGATTTTGAGAACGCAAAATACCTCCGAGCGCCCGCTCGTTCCTTTACACGCCGAATACGTCGCCGAAATGGCGCGCCGAAAAGCGGTGGAAGCATATGGACAAGATGCTTACATACGTGGGCTGACCGTCTGGACGACCCTATCGAGTGACATGCAGAATTCGGCTTATCGCGCGTTACGGCAAGGTATTTTTGATTATGATTATCGGCATGGCTTTCGGGGACCGGAAAGCCGTGTCTCGTTATCTGCCGACGCGCGCGAGGACGATCCCAGTTGGACTGACACCATTTTTCTCAATCTTGCCAATTATGACAACATGTTCCCCGCGCTCGTGCTCGACGTATCTCCGACGGAAATACGCGTCTTGATTTCCGACGGCACGATTACCACGTTGTCCGGCAACAGTTTGAAATTTGCCGAAAAGGCGTTGCGCGCCAACGCGCCTGCCAACCTCAAAATCACGCGCGGTTCGATCATTCGTCTTACGAAGATCAATAATATATGGCAAATCACCCAACTTCCAGAAGTCGAAGCGTCGCTTATCGCCATCGATCCGCAAACAGGCGCATTGCTGGCATTGATCGGCGGCTTCGATTTTGAACGCAATCAATTCAATCATGCCGTTCAAGCCAGACGGCAACCCGGTTCTTCGTTCAAACCTTTTATTTACTCCGCCGCGCTGGAAAAAGGCTTTTCGCCGGGAACGATTATCAACGACGGTCCTTTTTTCATTCCGGCTGAAGAAGCCGGCGGTACAGCATGGGAACCGAGAAACTACGACGGCAATTACGAAGGACCCATGCGTTTGCGAACCGCGCTGGCAAAATCTAAAAATCTGGTTACGATTCGCGTATTACAAGCGATCTCGCCGCAATACGCGCAAGACTATATTACTCGTTTCGGTTTTTCAGCCGCCGATCATCCCGCTTACTTGACCATGGCGCTTGGCGCCGGTTCGGTCACGCCGATGCAAATGGCGAGCGCTTATTCCGTGTTCGCCAATGGCGGTTATCGCGTTACGCCTTATTTCATAGAAATGATTACCGACGCACGTGGCAATATCATCCAAGGGCGTCCGCCGAGCATGCTTGATGAAACGCGCGAACAAGTCATCGATCCGCGCAACGCGTTCATTATGAACACGATGTTGAGCGATGTGATCACGCGCGGCACGGCGTCACGCGCGCGTTCGTTACGCCGCGACGACATCGCCGGAAAAACCGGAACGACTAATGATTATATCGATGCATGGTTCTGCGGCTATAACAACAGCTTGGTCGGTGTTGTCTGGATCGGCTACGATCAGCCTCGTTCCTTGGGCAAGCGCGAAACCGGTTCTGCCGCAGCGTTGCCGATTTGGGTCGATTTCATGAAAGACGCGCTCAAAGGTATTCCCGAAACCTCGCTTAAACCGCCGCGTGATGTCATTCTCGTGCCAATCGATCCCGAGACCGGAATGCGCAACGAGTCCAGCCCTGAGAAAGAGTGGTTCTATTCTGAATTTGGTCCTCCGGACGCGATGGAAATGCTTGCCCCGATCAATACGGATTCGCTCGAACAGATTTTCTGATGTCGCAACGAAATTCAGCGTCCCGCGAAACGCGCGGAAAAACCGCGTACAGTCCGCGTGCGCGACAACATACCCGTTTGCGTATCGCGCAGCGCGCCGCCGAACTGATTCTCGCGCACGGGCTGGACGACTGGCAACACGCCAAACGCAAAGCAGCGAAACAACTGCTGCTTCCCGATAACGACGCGCTTCCCAACGATGATGAAATCGAAGTCGCCTTATTTGAACGGCAGACTTTGTTCGGCGCGAATCAGCTTACACCGCATACCGAAACGCTCAAAGAAAAACGCCGCCAAGCGTTGATCTGGATGGACCGCTTTTCCACGTTTTCACCGATGCTCTACGGCGCGCTTGCCGAAGGCTGGGGCGGCGAGCACCAAGCGATTCGTCTTGAATTGATCGGCGATAACCCAAAGGCAGTGGAAATCAAACTCATCGATCTTGGCTTTTCTTATCAGATCGACGCAGCAGAGCAAAAGGATTCATTACGACTGCGTTTCCACGATCACAATCACGAAATCCAACTGCGGATCATTACGTCAGCAACCCGCCGTCAAAGAAAAAGAGGCAAAACACTGCTCGACCGTGACGCGTTGAGCGCATTGCTCTGCTGATCTTACTCCGACAACCACCGCGCCGCCGTTAAAGCAAAATACGTCATGATTCCGTCGGCGCCAGCGCGTTTCATACTGAGCAGCGTTTCCAGAACGCAAGCGCGCTCGTCCAACCAGCCATTCTGCGCCGCCGCTTTCAACATCGCGTATTCTCCAGAAACCTGATAAACCACCGTCGGCACACCGAATGTCTCTTTCACACGGCGCACAATATCAAGGTATGGAAGCCCCGGCTTCACCATGACAAAATCGGCGCCTTCCTTAATATCGGCATATACTTCCCATAATGCTTCGTCACTGTTGCCCACATCCATTTGATAAGTATATTTATTGCCGCCACTGAGATTACCTGCCGAACCGACCGCCTCGCGGAACGGCCCATAAAAACTTGACGCGTATTTCGCCGAATACGCCATGATGCGCGTCAGAATCAAATTACGCGTATCTAACGCCAAACGAATCGCTCCGATCCGTCCGTCCATCATATCCGATGGCGCAACGATATCCGCGCCCGCTTCGGCGTGGCTCAATGCTTGTTTCACCAGCGCTTCGACGGTTTCGTCATTCATCACATAGCCAATTTCATCAAGCAAACCATCCTGCCCGTGACTGGTATAAGGATCAAGCGCGACATCAGTCATGATCCCCAATTCGGGAAATTCTCTTTTCAGTCGCCGTACAACGCGCGGCACCAATCCTTCAGGATTCCACGCTTCTTCGGCTTGCTCGCTCTTCAACGCAAGATCAATCACCGGAAACAACGCCAATACAGGTACGCCCAAGCGCATACATTGCTCCGCCTCACACAGCACGCCGTCGATACTTCGGCGAGATACGCCCGGCAATGAAGGAACCTCTTCTTCGCGCTTCTCGCCATCAAGGACGAAAACCGGATAGATAAGATCGCACGGCGTCAGTGAGTACTCTCTAACTAAATTACGAGAAAAAGCGTCACGACGCAAACGACGTGGACGTCGCTTAGGGAATTCTCCAGAAAAAATAAATGTCATTACAATATCCTTGATTTCTTTCAATGATAGATCATCATATTTAAAGCGGCGAAAGAGAAAATTGTATACATCGAAACACTTTAGCAATAGAATATCAGACGAACAGCAAGTTTCCCGCTAACCTCCCTAGAGCGGGCGCCTGTTCCGGCAATGGAACGGGTTTGGCCTCGGATCGCTCCCCTTGGTGACCGAGGCTGTTTTTTTTATCGACGCCATCTTTTACGCTACTTCCCAAAACTATTTTCGTTTCAACGCATACCAATAAACACCTTGTTCGTTTTCGCCACTCGCCAACAATACGTTACCCGTTTGTTCGGCGAAGGACGAAAAATCTTCTTTACTGCCAAGATCCGTCGAATAAACCAATAAAACTTGTTTCGTTTTCATTTCACTCAACGCTTTGCGCGCACGTAAAATCGGCAACGGACACATCAATCCGCAAGCATCGATTTCACGGTCGGGTTGGATGCCATCGGAAGTTATTCCGCCTTTGATATTCATCGGCATGTCTCGAGAATTTTGTTCACTAACGCCGTCGTCGAACGCTCATATAAAAACGGTATCGCCACAAATCGCCCGCCGGCAGCGGTCACTTCCGTTGCGCCAGCAGTCGTTTGCGCATCATAGTCGCCGCCTTTCACCAAAATATCGGGCAATACTTGCGCGATCAACTGCCGCGGCGTATCGCTATCGAACGGTACAACCAACTCAACCGCCGTCAAACCTGCCAATACCACCATACGATCTTCCAGCGTATTCAGCGGTCGCGCCTCGCCTTTGTTCAAGCGACGTACCGATGCGTCGGAATTGACCGCCACGACCAACGACGCCCCCAGTTGCCGCGCCTGATCCAAATACGCTACATGCCCGCGATGCAGGATATCAAACACGCCGTTGGTCAATACCAGAGGACGCGGCAATGCGGCAATCCGCGCGACGGCGTCCTCGTAGCCCGCGACTTTCGAGAAAATGCGCGGCGGCGGTAACGTATCGTTCATTTATCCGTATATTCAAAAATGCTAACGACACGCTTGACTCCGCTGGTTTTCCGCGCGATTTCCGTCGCTTCCGCGCCTTCTTTCTGGGACACCAACCCCATCAAATACACGATGCCGCGCTCGGTCACCACTTTGACATGCGTCGGCGAAAAATCACCATCGACGAAACGCGCTTTTACTTTGGAAGTGATATACGAATCGTTGGAACGCGAAGACAACGAAGACGTTTCACCGATCACCAACTCGTTTTGCACCGCGCGCACTCGTTCTTGTTGCTTGGCGATATAGGCTGCGTCTTCCGCCGCCGTCTGATCGGGCACTTCACCAGTCAAAAGCACGATCCCGTTATAACTGGTCGCGTTGACGTGCGCCTTGTCGCCATATTTCTCACCGAGACCGGACGAAATACGTGCGGCTATCGTTTTATCGTCCAATTGTGTCCCCGTCGTGCGGCGGTCAGAAGCTACGAGTATACCTCCCGCAGTCGCACCCACCGCAACCGCTGGTACACAGCCTTGCGTCAATAATAGCGTCGGCAATAACGTCAATCCCAAAATGAACAAAACTATTTTTTTCATCAATCTTCTCCAAGTAAGCGAACATCAATAGCGTCACAAAGACAATGAATACACAACAAATGAACTTCCTGTATTCGCGCCGTCCGCGTATGCGGTACGCACAAATGCACATCGTCGGCGCTCAAGATCTCACCGATCAAGCCACCGCCTTTGCCGGTCAACGCGACAATCCGCATCCCGCGCTCACGCGCGGCATTGATTGCCGCCAGTACATTTCCCGAATTGCCCGACGTGGAAATCGCCAACAATACATCGCCCTCGATACCAAAGGCGTTCACTTGTTTCGAAAAAATTTCGTTGAACGAATAATCGTTACCAACCGCCGTTAAAATCGAGGTGTCCGTCGTCAACGCCAACGCCCGTAATTCCGGACGCTCACGCTCAAAACGACCGACCAACTCCGCCGCGAAATGCTGCGCGTCCGCTGCCGAACCGCCGTTACCGCAAACGAGGATTTTTCCATTGGCAAGCAACGAATCCGTCATCAACCGTGCCGCACGCGCGATCAACGGCGTCAACATTGCCGCCGCTTGCCGCTTGGTTTCGATACTGTCTTCAAAATGTTGGGTGATTCTTTGTTCCAAGTTCATAAATCACATCTGTAAAATGTCGCGTTGCCATGTTATCCGCTCAATATCGAGCGTGTCGAGCAAAACAGCATCAAATCGGCACGGCGGTTGTCTGGAAAACCCCGATAAATACAAATTCGCCGCCGTCAACAATCGTTTTTGTTTCGCTGCGGTGATACTGCCCGCCGCGCCGCCAAATGCCGCCGATCCCCGCAACCGTACTTCGACGAACACGAGTGTATCGCCCTCACGAGCGACAATATCAATTTCACCGTAACGATTCCTGACATTGCGCGCCTCAACCGCCAGTCCTTGCCGCCGTAAAAAATCCGCCGCGAGGTCCTCGGCGCGTTGACCACGTTCGTTGCGTGACGCCGGTTTCACGGAATCACCGCAGTCAACGGGCGCAAACGCCCTCTATCGAAAATCGCCATTTGTCCGTTGCGCAGCAAACCTTCTTTCGCGTCGAACCGAATATAACCGCTTGCGCCGTTGATGTTCAACGACAACGGCGGACCATCCGAAAAAGCGGTGGCGATTTGAAAGGCGTCAAAACCCAACGCGTACAAACGCGCCATCACTGGCGTTTCCGGCGGCATCCCCAAGTGTTTGAAGCGTTCGGCGTGTTGATCGACCAACCAAGGAATTTCGACGACGCGCAACTGATCGAAAGCAAATTCCTCAAACTGCGCGGCGCGTTGATAAATATGACCGCTGGCGTAAGTCGTCCACGGTTTCGTCAGCGCGCGCCCCAGGATCGCGTCGTTTCCTTCGACCGCCAGCACGATCGTCGATGGTGAAATCATGTCCAGCTTTTCCTTCGTCTCGGTCATTTCTTCAATAGTAAACACCATGCGTTTCGGCGGCGCTTCGCCCAGCCGCAACCATTCGTCTATCAGCGCATCGCTGAATCTCTTCATGAGCGGTGTTTCGCTCGTCAATAATACCAGTCCCTGCATGCGTCCGCTCGTCAATAATTCCCGCGCCAGCAAACGAGCGTCACTCTCCACAGTCAACGTTAATGGGAAAATATTTTTCGGCAACGGCGCGTCCAAATCTTCCAATTGCGTCAACGCCACCGTCCACAATGTCGGCGGCGAACGCAGCAATATACGCAGATCGTCGCGCAACAATGGTCCCACCGCCACCCGCGCGCCTATCCGCTGCGCTTCGGCAAACGCGTATGCTGCCTGTCCTGCTTCGTGCTCGATGACGATATACAAATCTTCCGCTTGCGCCGCTTTTGCCGCCGCCGCGAATCCGGCGCGTAATGTCTGCGCCGCACTGCGGTACGCTTCCGTCTTTTGTGGCAAAATCAACGCAATCAATGGCGCAGAATCACGTCCTTCCGCTGGCGCTATCGGCAAATATTCTCGCCTCTCCCATCTTGGTTCCGCGATTTCCGACTGCTGCGCCAATGGGCTCTGCGGCGGCGCGGGTGATAAACGAATGGTTGGTATTTCCGGCGTATTTGGCGTCGCTTGCGGCGCCGCCGATACCGGAGGCGCGCTTGGAATATTCATCAACGGTACGGCGGGCGTCGCCGTTGGCGTCGTTACGTTATTATCTCGCGCTAAAACCCCGAAAGTTGCCAATATGGTCATTGAAGTTACAATGGCAAGCAAGAACGACCGCGCGCGCCACATGACGTTGCCGTTTCGTTCCGCTTGATCCGCTTTAAGATAAAACATATTGATTCCCATGACTGCGTTTATAAACCACCGCGTTTTCAGCGCCGAACCACAGATATTATATGTGCTTGCTACGCCTCTCGGAAATTTACGTGACATAACATTGCGCGCGCTCGATATTCTCGCGTCGGTCGATCTGATTCTCGCCGAAGATACGCGCATCACCGCCCGATTACTCACGCATTACGGCATTACCACGCCGACCCGCGCATTGCATCGGCACAATGAGCGGCAAAACATAGCTTTCGTTCTCGAATCCCTGCGTCACGGGCAGAGTGTCGCGCTGGTCAGCGACGCCGGCACGCCGGCGATCAGCGATCCGGGGGCGCGACTTGTCGCCGCCGTCCGTGACGCACAACTCCGCGTTTCGCCGATTCCAGGCGCGTCCGCCTTGACCGCCGCCATTTCCGCGACGGGACTCGTCGCCGAGCGCCACTTTTTCGTCGGCTTCCTCCCTCCTCAGAAAAAAGCGTGTAACGCTTTGCTCGAACGTTTGCACATCCTGCACGCAATGCCATTGCGCGCTGCGCTGATCTTCTACGAGGCGCCGCACCGCGTGCGCGATACTGCTGAAAAACTTGTTCATTACTTCGGCGCAACCCGTCCGCTCATCATCGCCCGCGAACTCACCAAAACCTTTGAAACCATTGCGCGCATCTCGCTCGGCGACGCGCCCGCTTGGATTGCCGCTCATCCCGAAACCGAATGCGGCGAAATCGTGCTGATTCTCGATATCGATATCGACGATGAAGCAGAAATACTCACCGACGAAGCGCTGGCGCGCTGGCTGCCCGCATTGCTCGAAGAACTTTCGCCTGCCCGTGCCGCTCGTGTCGCTGCCGCCTCGACCGGCATCGAGCGCGCTGTGATTTATGAGGAAATACTGCGATTGGGAAAATTGAAAGCAGCCGATTGAACAAAGAAAATGTTTCGCTCTTCCGCTTTTGCGCGCGCCGGTTTTCAAATCCAACTCATCAACGCCACCAGCCACAAACCGCCAAGCGTAATAAGCGCGATCAGTTGCGCGGCGCTGCCGCAGTCTTTCGCCTTTTTGGAGAGCGGGTGACGTTCTTCACTGATTCTGTCAATCGCAGCTTCGATGGCGGTATTTAATAATTCAACGATCAATGTAAAGAGATGCGCGAAAGTCAGCGTGATTTTGGCAAGAGCGGATAATGGCAACAACCACGCCGCGCCGATTCCGATCACGGCAAGAACGACCAGTTGGCGAAACGCCGCTTCATCGCGGAAAGCCGCGATGATTCCTTGTAGCGAAAAAATCAAAGCACTGAACAGTCGTTTCATCAGACAATCACGATATCGTATTGCTCTTGCGTATAGAGCGTTTCGACTTGCATCGAAATAATTTTGCCTATTTTGTCGGCAAGCCAAACCAAACTTTGCGAATCTTCATCGAGGAAACGGTCTATGACCGCTTGCGACGCGAGAATACGAAATTCGCGCGCTGGATACTGGTGCGCTTCGCGCTCGATCTCACGCAGAATTTCGTAGCAAATCGTTTGTGGCGTTTTCATTTGGCCGCGCCCGAAACAAACCGGACACGCTTCACTCAACATATGCGCCAACGATTCACGCGTACGCTTGCGGGTCATTTCCACCAATCCTAAACGGGTGAATCCATTGACACTCAAGCGCGTGCGGTCTTTTTGCAACGCGCGATTCAATTCTTCGAGTACCGCTTGCTGATGCTCGGCACGATCCATGTCGATAAAATCGATGATGATAATCCCGCCGAGATTACGCAAGCGCAGTTGCCGCGCAATAGCATGCGCTGCTTCCAAATTAGTTTTGAAAACAGTCTCTTCAAAGTTATGGCCATCGACGAATGCGCCAGTATTGACGTCGATACTAGCCAATGCTTCGGTTTGATCAAATATCAAATAGCCGCCGGATTTGAGATCAACGCGACGCGCCAGCGCTTTATTCAATTCATCCTCGACACCAAAACGTTCGAACAAAGGGCGTTCGCTTTGATAGAGAAATAGTTTATCGGCGATTGCCGTCGCGTACCGCTGTGAAAATTCGCGCATCGATTGTAACGCGTTGACATCATCCACGAAAATTGTCGCAGTCGTTTCGGAAGCGACGTCACGCAACAATCGTTGATGCAGACGAAAATCCTGATGCAGCAACGAAGGTGTCGGCAAGGTCGCAATGCGCTGCAAAAGATCACGCCAGAAACAGGTCAAATAATCAATATCAGCTTTGAGATCTTCTTCGGTTGCCGTTTCTGCCATTGTACGAACGATGAAACCGCCCAAAAGCTCGGAATCTTCCGATAACAGCGCACGTAATTTTTCGCGCAATGTTTCGCGCTCCGTTTCATCTTCGATGCGTTGCGAAATCCCGATGTGCGTATCCTGCGGCAAATACACCAGAAAACGTCCGGCAAGACTGATCTGCGTAGACAATCGCGCACCTTTTGCGCCGAGAGGATCCTTGATGACTTGGACCAACAGCGATTGCCCTTCGCGCAATAATCGCTCAATGGGTTTGGCTTCGTTTTCGTGCGTGCGATTTTCGTAAATATCGGCGACGTGCAAAAACGCGGCGCGTTCCAAACCAATATCGATAAACGCGCTTTGCATGCCCGGCAGAACACGCACGATTTTCCCCAAATAAATGTTACCGACGAAGCCGCACGCATTGGCGCGCTCGACATGCAACTCCTCGACGATGCCATGTTCAAGCACGGCGACCCGTGTTTCGTGCGGTGTGACATTGACCAATATTTCTTGCGCCATAATGCGTTCCCAATTTTTGAAAACAGTTTATATCACGATACCGGCATGTGTTGTGAGCAATTGTGTCGTTTCATATAACGGCAAACCCACGATAGCCGAATAACTGCCCTCGATATGGGTCACGAAAACGCCGCCGCGTTCTTGGATCGCGTAGGCGCCCGCCTTGCCAAAGGGTTCGCCGCTGGCAAGATAGCGCGTGATTTCGTCATCCGACAGATTTTTGAATGATACACGCGAAGCGACGACGACGGACGCCGTCTTTCTCCGCGTTTTTTCCAAGAAACACAATGCGATAGCTGTCAGCACCTCATGGGTCGCGCCGGACAACGCGCGCAGCATGGATCTTACCTCGTCTTCATTCTGCGGCTTGCCAAAAATATGCTTATTTAATATCACCTCAGTATCCGCCCCTAATACTGGCAACATCGGCATACCATACCGCCGCGCCGCACGCATTCCGATGGTTGCTTTAGTCTGCGCCATTCTCAGTACGTAATCCTCCGCAGATTCTCCAGAGCGCGGCATTTCTTGTACGTTTATAGGCGGCAATACCGCAAAAGACGCGCCCGCTTGCGTAAGCAGCGCTTGCCGACGCGGGCTTTGTGACGCAAGATAAAACGAAGGCGAAGATTTTTTCCGGAGCATCAAACGATCCAAATGAGAAACGACGAGATTATTGTATAGCGTCGCACCAGTTTTTTCGCGCCGCATCTTTCGAAGAAGCGGCAGCTCGTGGTATATTCAGCGGCTGGCGTGGCCAAGTAGCTCAGTTGGTAGAGCAGAGGACTGAAAATCCTTGTGTCGGTGGTTCGATTCCGCCCTTGGCCACCATCCCCCATCTTCCTGTTTCTTATCGTCTCATAAAATCTCAAAAACCACGTATTTCAGGTATTTTATTACTTTACGGCATATCATCTCATTTTTTGACATATTGCCAAATGTGCCTTGTTGAGAAGGAAGTCCATGAAAAGGGAAACTGTTTTTTACAACATCATAAGCATAAACAGCAAGTCTCCCTCGACATGTATGGAACAACGATGCCGGAATTGCAAGAGAGAGTTTGGCGGATGAAAAATTGAAAATGGTACGCTGCTACGTGCAACTTGCCCCGAACAATCGCCATTAAAGAGCTTATACGGCTTATCCTGTGGCTTGGCGCTACGGACGGACCGATAAAGGCATTTTAGGGGTAACTCCCTTGTGACTGTTTTTTATACCCCAAAAGCTACCTCTCCAAAAAAATTCTTGGATACCAAGATTTCTTCGGCGTCACTGGACAATCAAATCTGATTTTCCTTATGAAAAAGCCGTCACGGTGGACGTTACTGGATAGCTTGGGATTACTTTGTGGCTCCCCGACCAGGGCTCGAACCTGGGACACACGGATTAAAAGAAAGCAAATCTGCCTAAATTCATCAAATCAATCAACAGCTCACAGTTTCCGCGCACATCCTGTTGATGTCCGTAAATGCCTTAAATACGTGGTTTGGTATTTAGGGTCACTACGTTTTTTACTACGTTGCGAAATCAAACAAAAGATTGAGTTAAGTCAAAAAACAAGAAGTCCTGATGTAGCGGTCGAAACGAGCACAGGAGAACTGACGTAAAGAAGAAAATTGCTTGTGTCGATCTATTCTGTGGCGCGGGCGGGCTCATCTTGGAGGGGCTGCCCGTCGTCGCGGACATCGATCTCGATCCCGCTTGCCGCTTCCCCTACGAAGAGAACAATAGCAAGGCTCGATTCCTTGAACGTAACATCAACACGGTCACGTCCGACGAAATCGAAGGACCGTTGGGTGGGTAGTTTTGTTGTCATAATAGGTCAAGGTCATTACATGGATCAACATTTGTAAGTGGCGCGCGGCAAATGTGTTTAAAAATGTGTTTAAATTATAGCCATACCCCTTAAAACTCGGGGTTATCAAAAAATGAATACTTTTGAATTTAGGATTGCTGGATATACTCCTGAGACTATCCCGATGGAGCGTCTAGCCAAATATTTAGCGGAGCTTGCTAAATTACTGGGTAACGAGAAGGATGTACACTTCCTCAAAATAAAAAAAGAAGTTTGTTTGCGTGCGCCAAAGTGGAAGAAGCAGTTCCTCAAGTTGAGCAACGCTTGCATTTAGTTGAAACGGTTAATGCTCCAGAGGATGTACCGCGTCCGTATAAAAAAATCAATTCGCTTTTACGGGAAGACAAAACTTACGGCAGCATGAAAGCAGGAGGCGGCAAAGAGATCATCAAGTTTTCGGGAATCAAGGAGAGGCTCCCCGAGATCATCGGGCCGATCAATGAGGAAGGGATGCTTCAAGGTGAGATCATCCGTATAGGTGGAAAGGATAAGACAAAACATATACAGCTTCTTGCGTGTAATGGAGAAGAATACAACCTTACTACCGTACGAGAAACGGCAATAGAAATGGAGCGGTATTTATTTTGTAATGTTCGTGTTACGGGGGTGGGAACATGGACAAGAGATGAGGACATGCGCTGGAAATTAGATAAATTTATAGTTAGTGAATTTGAACCCATTGAAGATAAAAGCCTGATTGAAATCGTCTCGGAGCTTCGGGACGCTACCCAAAAAAGCGGTTGGGCGAAAATGGCTGATCCGCTAGGCGCGTTAAGAATAATGAGAAAGTAAAACGAGAAAGTGGGATGAGATGGCGGTTCTTTTTGATGCGAGCGTTCTTCTTTTAACGTTATGTCCTGAAGCTAATCCCCCATTGATCCGGGGACAACAAAACCTGTCGAGTACGTGAGACAGCGTGTTGATTATCTTATTCGTGAATTAAAAAAACAAGAAGCTGAAATTATCATTCCTGCGCCTGTTTTTACTGAAATTCTTGTGAACGCAGGAGACGCAAAAAACCAATACATTAAATATCTTCAAGCAACCCCGTTTGTCGTTTCATCCTTTGGTGCACGTGCGGCAATTATATGCGCTGAAAGAATACATCGATTCGGTCCGTGTAAAGGTAAAATAACAGGTCAGACACGCGCTAAGGCAAAATTTGATCGTCAGATTATGGCGATTGCTGAAGTTTCCAAAGTGACGGAAGTCTATTCTGATGATTTGGATATTTATAAATTGGGAAAACAGATTGGTATTACGGTTGTTCGTTCTCATGAGCTTGAGATGGATCCGACTGACCTTCAGATGCCCATGAAACTGGAAATTCCTGAGTAAATCCGATTTTTTATCTGGTCTAACAATAGTAGCTACTGTGGTGAGGGACTGATCTTCAGTCCCTCATTTTTTGCGGCGCGGCAAGCGTCAAAACAGCCCTCCCGCCGCTGCCGTGTCCCAATTGGTAATCACCAGTTCGCCAGTCTTAAACGACGCTCTTCTTTCCAGTTCATGATTCGTTCTCGTCCAGATAATGGATGTGGATCAGCGTGTTGGCATATCGGGTATAGTCCACGCCCAAGCCGTTGCTGTCCTGCGCCGCGACTGAACATTCAGGGGACGCGGCGATTCTGGCGATCTGTTCCCGTGCTCGACAGATGTTTTGCGGCGCGATTCTGACGTTGATTTGCGCGCGGTATTCTTGCCCTTTG
>JAISYH010000041.1 GCA_031270015.1 Burkholderiales bacterium
CGGGTTTGACCACCAATGAACGTGCGCAGATGAAGGCATTGGAACGCGAGAATCGTGAGCTACGCCAGCCCAATGAGATATTGCGCAAGGCGTCCAACTATTTTGAGCTCGACCGCCGCGCTAAGCCATGAACGCGTTTATCGATGAACACCGACGGCGGCACTGAATGCGGTTCATCCCCGCTCGTGCGGGGAACACCCAGTAAGGCCAATAGTCAGGTTGCTTTATCATGATTTTTACCTCTGATCATCGAAAAATATATTGCCATTAATTTCATTGTAAAACTCTTGAGATACGATCATCCGATCCGAACATCAATTGCCGTAGCATATTAACTACAAGCCCGTTACGATATATTCTTCACGCGCTCACTTACAGGACATGTTCGCTGCATTACCATGTATTATGTCTTAGAACCTGCTCAAAGTCTTTGGAATCATGATATGTCTACGGGATCATAAAGTTATCCAGACGATATTAGTCACGAGCAATTTGAAGTAATCAACCCGTTATTGGAAAGCGCGCGCAAGAAGAGCCGTCTACGGCAAATGGATTTGTATGAAGTATTCTGTGTAGCGCTATGCCTGCTACGAAGCGGTTGTCGGTGCGGGGGATTTGTCCAAGCGACGCATCCGCGCTTCGTGATCTGGAGCGCGGCGCGCGAAAGAGATGGTCTGCTTGTGCGGACGTAAAAAAATCAAAAACAATCAATTTACTGGCTACGCTTTTATCGGACTTTTACAACACTATGAGATCACAATCAGCATGGATGGCAAAGATACCTGACGCGACAATATTTTTGTCGGACAGCTATGAAAAACCGTCAAATATGAAAAAATCTATTTGTGCGGTTACAATTCCATGTCTGAAACTGAAGAAGTTTTGCGTTGTTATTTCGATTTTTACGACCCGAAAGCGCCCTCATTCAGCCCTCGACGGACAGACCTCCGAATCAGTTTTACTTTAATCAACAGTTGCAATCTATCGCAGCTTAACTACGAAGTTTCCATGTCAATACAGAAAATCCCTGTCTGAAAAGCGGGACACTTACGGTTTTTTTAGGGGGCGGAGATCATCACTCATTTTCGAGGAAGCTGCGTAATTTTTCTGAGCGTGATGGATGGCGCAATTTACGCAGCGCTTTGGCTTCGATTTGCCGAATCCGTTCACGGGTAACGTCGAACTGTTTGCCGACTTCTTCAAGCGTGTGGTCAGTACTCATTTCGATGCCGAAGCGCATACGCAATACTTTGGCTTCACGCGGCGTCAGCGAATCGAGAATATCTTTGCACACATCGCGCAGACTGGCGTTGACTGCGGCGTCGGTCGGCGCGGTGACTGATGAATCTTCGATGAAATCGCCGAGATGCGAATCGTCGTCATCGCCAATCGGGGTTTCCATCGAAATCGGTTCTTTGGAAATTTTCAGGATACGGCGGATTTTTTCTTCCGGCATCTCCATTTTTTCCGCCAGCAACGCCGGTTCAGGCTCTTGACCGGTTTCTTGCAAAATCTGACGTGAAATTCGATTCATCTTGTTGATTGTCTCGATCATATGCACCGGAATACGGATAGTACGCGCTTGATCGGCGATCGAACGGGTAATCGCCTGCCTGATCCACCAGGTAGCGTAAGTCGAAAACTTGAAGCCGCGCCGGAATTCAAATTTATCGACAGCTTTCATCAAGCCAATATTACCCTCCTGAATCAAATCAAGGAATTGCAAACCGCGATTAGTATATTTTTTCGCAATCGAGATGACCAGACGTAAATTCGCTTCAGCCATTTCGCGTTTCGCGCGGCGCGCCATTTTTTCGCCCTCGATCATTTGCTTGTTGATATTTTTCAATTCGTTCAGTGGCACCATCACTCGCTTTTGCAGATCGATGAGTTTTTGTTGTTCATCGACGATTGCTTGGCGGAAACGCGCCAATTGTTCTTTGTATGGTGCATCGGAATCAATTTCCTGATCGATCCACGATAGATTGGTTTCATTCTTCGGGAAACGCTCAAGAAAAAGCGTGCGGGACATTCCCGATTGTTCGATCACGAGATCACGGATTTTTCGTTCGGTCTGCCGGATATTCTCGACTTCGCTACGCACGGATTCGCACAACCGCTCGACGATTCTGACTGAGAAACGAATATCGGTTAATTCGCTCGAAATTTTCTTTTGAATTTTAACGACTTTGAGTGAGTGTATATCTTCTTTTATCAGCAGCGATTGCATACGGACATATAGTTTCCGTAACTCGGTGAATTTTTCCATCGCCTTTTCTTTCAATCGCTCCAGATTCTCGGCGTTGGCTTTGCTTGCCGCAGACGCGCTATCATCGGCATCTTCATTGCCGCCATCTTCATTGACAGCATCATTCTCTTCTTCGGCTTTCGCGTTGTCGGTTGCCATTTGCGACAACTCTTCTTCAAGATCGACTAGCCCATCGACGACATCATCGATTTTCATCTCACCGTTTTTAATTTTATCGGCAAACTCAAGAATCTGAGCAATCGTCATCGGGCATTCGGAGATGGCGTTCAACATGCATTTAATGCCTTCTTCGATACGTTTGGCGATTTCGATTTCGCCCTCGCGGGTCAGCAAATCCACCGTTCCCATTTCGCGCATATACATTCTCACCGGATCGGTGGTGCGCCCGAATTCCGAATCCAGCGACGAAGCGGCGGCTTCGGCTTCTTCCTCAACATCTTCGCTCGGCGCGGTAGGCGTAGCTTCCGACATCAACAACGTCTCGGCGTCAGGCGCTTCGTCGTACACCTGTATGCCCATATCGCCGATCATCGAAATGATGCCGTCGATTTGTTCAGGATCGACGATCTCGTCGGGCAAATGATCGTTGACTTCGGCGTAAGTGAGATAACCGCGTTCCTTGCCAAGACGGATCAGTTCTTTCAAACGCAAACGTCGCGCTTCAGCTTCCGCTGCCGAGATTTCGGGATATTTGATCTCGTCGGAAGATTTGTTGGCGCGTTGCGCTTTTTTAGCCGACGATGATGATTTGGCTTTTTCGACCAATTGGTTGGTCATCGCATCAACCAATGTTTCCTGCGCTTTGCTTTTACGCGATCTTGGCGTTTTCTTAATATTTCTATCGGCTGGCGCGACGGCGGATTTTTCCTTCTTAGTTTTTGATTCGGTTTTCGCCAGCTTAGTTATTGCTTTTTTTCCCGGTTTGGTATCTTTTCGGTTGGTTTTTGGCTCGACTGCCTTCGGCGCGCTCGCTTTTGACGTGGCGGTTTTACCCGTTGCGGATGTTTTTTCCGGCGCAGCTTTTTCAGTGGATGTTTTTTTCACGCTCGCTTTTTTCGCCGCCGTTTTTTTTACGGCAGGCGCATCGGAGATTTTTGCAACAGACGTTTTCCTGATCGGCTTGACCGTCTTAGGCGCGCTTGTTTTTGACGCGGCGGTTTTGGCAGTTGCGGCAGTTTTTTCAGACGAGGCTTTTTTAACGGGAGTTTTTTTTACGCTCGTCGTTTTCGCAGTCGTTTTTCTTACGGCGGGTGTAGTAGACTTCGGCGCGGTAGTTTTCTTCTTAGTCGTCTCGTTTGCTGTTTTCGATACAGCGGTTTTAGGCGCAGACTTCCCGACAGACTTTACCACTTTCGTTTTGACGGTGGATTTTGCCGTTTTTTTCACGGCTGTGGTTTTCTGCGTTGTTTTAGTCGCGGACGTGGCTTTTACCGCACGCGCTTTCGCGTCAGGAGATTTCGCGCTGGAAGATTTTACCGAGACCGATTTGGCTGCGGACGCTTGTTTCTTCGTCGCAGGTTTTACAGTTGTTTTTTTGGAAGACTTCCTGTTCGCGCCGACGGTAGTACGAGGCGTAGAGCGAACGGTCGTTTTTTTCGCGGGTTTCTTGACCATGATAATCCTATCGTTAAACAGTAACGCGCATTACCACACGCCGCATGATAGCGCAGCGTTTTTTTGAAAAGATGAAGCGTGTGAAATGGACATTTCCTCAATTAGCCAGCGGGAGGAAGCGGTCGGGGATTATAACATGAGGGCTATCTTCTTGAGAAACAAAACTGACATAGGAATACGGTAACAAAACCCATAAATCGCCACGATAAAAAGCGCCTAAAACGGAGGAATATCATCGTCAGGCGGCATTTTGGGTGGCGGGCGCTTGGATTGGCGTGGCGCTGCCATGACATTCGTTTCCGGTTCAGGCGTCGGTAAAGGAGTTTCGACGACCGTTTCGGAAGCCGATTTTGGTGTTTTACGCATTTGGGAAAGTAATCTTCGCTCGTTTTCGTCGAGTTGCGATAAGGGGCGCTTGAACAATTCGGAGATACGTTGCTGCTCGAGGTGTTCTTCCCATTTTTGCAACGCAGCGATGAGTTGCAGCGTGTTGAGCTCAGACGACAAATTTTGCGCTTCGTTGACGGCGAGCATATCGCGGATCAAATGAGCATGAGCGGTTTCGCTGAAATACTGAATCAACGCAGCGACGGTCGGCAGCGTTTCAGTTTGATGACAATAAGCGACGACAGCGTTCAGCGTTTCCGCTTCCGGCGTTCCCCCTTCGGCATGGGGAATATCGTGCGTACGTGTCAGATGCGGTTGTTGAACGATGGCTTGTAAGACCTCACGGATCAAAGACGGCGGGCGGCGTATGGGACGGAAAACATTAACGGACGTCGTGGATGTCGCGGATGGTGAAGAAGACGGGCGCGCCGTTTGATTTTTCAGCAAAGAACGTAATTCATTTTCCGGCAAGCCGGTCAATGCGCCGACGCGCTTACGCAACAACGCGGCAAGCGCAGGCGCCTTGATTTCCGTAAGCAACGGGCGCAGCGCATTGATGAACGCGGCACAACCTTCGGCATCGCGCGGCGGGTATATTGTCGAGAGGTGGGTGAGCAAATATTCGGAAAGCGGGGTCGCCTTACTGAGCGCGTCCTCAAAAGCTTCCCGCCCATATTGGCGGACGAAATCGTCAGGATCGAGCCCTTCCGGCAAAAAAAGGAATGTTGCTCGTTTATCGTCGCGCAACGTTGGTATCGTGTTGGTCAACGCCCGCCACGCCGCATGCCGTCCAGCTTGGTCACCGTCAAAACAGAAAATGACCGAGTCGGTCAAACGATATAGTTTTTGCGTATGGATTGAGGTAGTCGCCGTGCCTAGCGTCGCAACGCAGTAATCGATGCCGTGCTGCGCCAGCGCGATTACGTCCATGTATCCCTCGACTACCAGCGCACACCCTTGCCGACGAATCGCTTCACGCGCCTGAAACAAGCCATATAACTCGCGACCTTTAGAAAACAGCGGCGTTTCCGGTGAGTTGAGATATTTTGGTTCATCTTGCCCGATAACGCGCCCGCCAAAGGCGATGGTTTTGCCGCGCATATCGAGAATCGGAAACATGATACGTCCGCGAAAACGGTCGTAACGCCGTCCGTCCTCTTTCTGCACAGTCAACCCCAGAACGTCAAGCGGCGCGCTTTCATAATCGGAAAAAACCCGTTTCAGCGACTGCCATTCCTCCGGCGCGTAACCGATGCCGTATCGTTTGGCGATCCCGCCGTCGATACCGCGTCCTTTCAAATAAGCGATGGCATTTTGCCACTCACGTAATTGGGCGCGATAAAAATCGGAGGCGGTACGCATCAAGGCGTAATGATCGGGCGTGACATCGACTTGCGACGTCCGATTCTTGGGCGCAATGTTGGGAACGGTCAGCCCTGCGTCGCGCGCTAAATCCTCGACGGCTTCAGGAAACGATTTTCCTCCGTACGCCATCAAAAAACCAATTGCCGTTCCGTGCGCGCCGCAACCGAAGCAGTGATAAAACTGTTTGCTTTGGCTGACGGAAAATGACGGCGTTTTTTCTTTGTGAAATGGGCAACAGGCGACATAATTCGCACCGGCTTTTTTCAACGGTACGAAGCGGTCGATGACCTCGACTATGTCGATACGCGCCAGCAGCGTTTGTATGAAATCGTCAGGAATCACCGCTTATTTATGTCAATATGCTTACGTTTTCTCAAATCATAGCATTTGTACGGAGCGGTCGAAACAAATATGACGAACACCGTTAAAAAACACTTGCAAATGAGAATCATTCTTGTTATCATTAAATCTCTCTCTTTGGTATTTTTCCGGCAAGAAAGGAAGCACAGTGATAGAACTTCTAAAAATGGCTGTGGTCATCGCGGCAGTACTACTGGTACTGTATCGGATACGCACTCGCTATTTGCCAATGCCTAAACAACCTTCATGCGGTATCGACGATTGTAGGCGTTGCGGTCTGTGCGAAGAAAAAAAGCTGGAAAGTTAAGTTGACGCAAACCATGCGAAGGTCGCCATGCGGCCTTCGCTTTTTTTTCGGCGATGAGAATAAAAACGCCGTTGGTCAGTATAAGTGCAAAAATCATTGCTATCGATCCGCGTCACGCCGATTCTTTCCAACCGTAATCGCGCCAGCGCGTAAATATCCGCAAAGTACTTATTTCCCCCCGTGACAGCGAAGCAAGTGGCGGCTTCGCAATCATCTCGTCCGCGAAAAACGTCGAACACATCTTGTCCAACTTCAAACGTCGCCGCGCCGATGGCTGGTCCCAACCACGCCACCAATCGTTCAGGCACGACCGCCATTTTCTCGACAGTCGCCTCCAATACGCCCGCTGCCAATCCGCGCCAACCTGCGTGCGCTGCCGCGATGACTCCGTCGCGCTCATCCGCTAGAACCACCGGTAAACAATCGGCGGATAAAATTGCCAGAACAGTGTCAGGTACGCGCGTTATCGCCGCGTCGGCAATGGGCGGCGTAGCGCGTACAATCTCGGCGGGAATGGAATCGGCGTCGAACACATCAGTCCCGTGCATTTGATTGAGCCACAAAGGGGCTGCGGGCAAAAAACGTGCGAGATCACAACCGTGACGCGCAAAAGCATCTTCGATGATGACACCGCGTGGATGTGTCGTCGGCGACCAACGCACGATATCGGGTCGAGAATCGGGCAAGACGGGGAATTGCCGCGTGGTGGTCAACACGCGGACGCGAGTGTTGTTGCCCCATGACTTGGGGTGGATGAATTCGTCGGGAAAATCGTGATGATTCAATTTATTTGGTTTTATTAGGCAGCGCATCGGCAGATGGCGCCTTGGATGAATCTTTAGGAGCAGTCTTGGATGCCGATTTCGCAGACGAACTGCCGGATGAAGTTTTAGAAGTGGCCTTAGAAGCCGCTGCCGCAGGCGCTTTGCCAGACGAAGACTTGGAAACAGTTTGGGACGTTGACTTCGAAGACGTTTTACCAGTCGCTTCATTTTGTACTTGCATTTTACCCTGTCCCGTCCCTAGTCCTCCTTCAACGGTTTGCGCCTTATAATCGCGCGCGGCACGGACGATACCGTTAAAGGCATCAGTGAGCGCGGCGACAATTACTTTGCCTTCTGCCGTATTGGCGTAAGCGCCCATCGCACCACCACCCGAACCGCCAAAAATAGCGCTCAATACGCCGAAGTCGGTATTGCTCGCGCTGCCTTCAGCGACCGCCAGTTGCACGCCGGAGCGATTATCGATCAGAGTCAACAAAGTTCCGGCTTCTTTGGTTCTTGCACTGGCGGCGAGTCCAGCGGCGATTTGTCCCCAAAACCCAAACGCACCCATGATGCCAGCGGCGGTTTTGCCTGTATCTTTATCGCTGAAAATCAGCGTAGGATTCAGAGTGAAATCGGCGGCGACGATTTGTCCTTTTCCAAAGTTGGCGTCTTTACGCAATTCTCCGGCTTGTGTCAACGCGCGCTCTTGCATGACATTACTCATCGCGTATCCGCGCTCGACGATGACGAAACAGTTGGACTGTTGCGCCAAAAGTTTGAGGATTGGCACAGTCGAATCCAGCTTGAACTGCTCGGAAAGTATCCGATACCACGGCGCTTCGATGTCCTCGACGAGCGCGAGAGTACCGAGCGTAGTGTCGCACTTCTCAAGAGTCACGTTTTCGCCTTCAGTGTTTGAGCCGCCGACGTAACCCGTTGCTTCAGTTTTAGCGCCTTCAGCGCCCATTTGCATGGAAGCGCAACCGGAAAAGCTTATCAATATGGTTAAACCGAGCAAAAAAAATATCGTGCGGAACCGATGTATAAAATCACTACCCATGAGATTCACCGTTTGAGAAAAGCATCATCGATAGTGCATTATGCCATGCGTTGATATGTCAATACCAGATAAAATAATAAAAATATGGGAAATTGGCAACGATTGTTATTATAAAAAACACAAACTTATAATGGTTTTCAATATTCAAAAATAAAAAAACGGCACGTCGTAACGTGCCGCTGATAAAGGGTTTCCGACGTTTTACGGCGTTGGTGTGGATTTTGCGTTTTCAAAATCACCGGCGATGGAGTAAACGATTTGATCGGGCACAAGATATTTTTTGAGTACGCGAGCAACATCGGCGGCAGTTACTGCGGCAATGGCTTTATCGAGTTTATCGGATTCCTTCCAAGTACGATCGAGATAAAGTTGTGAGACGAGGCTGGAAGCCTGTGCCTTGTCTTGCGCGCGCGCGATTTGCCGTTCCTGCAACAGCGAGAGTTTCGCGTCGTCGATTTCTTTGTTCGACGGTTCACCCGAAACAGCTTGTGTAAGTACTTCGCGGAAACCTTGCTGAACACGCGTCAGATTTTGTGGCGCGAAAATCGCGTAGACGACAAAACGAGTATTAGCGTCGATGGTGCCGGGTTGCAACGCCGAACCGACACTGTAACTCAAGCCATCCTGTGTGCGAAGGCGGTTGGGCAAACGCGATTCCGTCGAAGCGCCAAGCAATTGGTTGCCGACCATCAGCGCGGCAAAGTCGGGATGTTGATCGTTGAGCGGCATTGCCAGGCTGCCAATCAAAAAAGCATTGGCTTTATCCGGCGTCTCGGTGCGCAGTTCTTTGGCTTTAATTTGTCGATAAGCGTCTTCGATGCGCGCATATGGGGTTTCGTTGCGCCAATCAGCGAAAAGCTCATTGACGATAGGTAATATTTCGTCCGGCGAAAAATCACCGACGATTGCCAACTCTCCGTGCGTTGCGCTATAGAAACGTTGATGAAATTTTTTCAAATCACCCACCGTGTGTTTTTTGAGTTGCGCGATTTCTTCGTCGAAGGACGCGACATAACGAACGTCATCAGCGTCGTAAGGACGTGTGTATCGGCGTAACGCCAAAGAAGCGATTGCTTGTGGATCGGTGCGATCGGCTTCGATGCGCGTGAATTGTTCGCGGATGAGCTTGTCGAATTCTTCTTGCGAGAAAGCGGGCGCGCGCAACGCCTCAGCCGTGAGCGACAACAGCGCCGCCAGATGTTCGCGGACGGTTTCGCCGGTAATGTACACCCCAGTGGCATCACCATTGATCGAAAGACGAGCTTCAAGTTGATCGATTGCGTCTTCGAAAGCTTGCCGGTCGTGTTGTTGTGTGCCGAGCGAAATCATATCGGCGGTCAAGCGTCCAACGGTCGCCAGCGATCTTAAGTTATCGGCATTACCCCAATCCAGACGAAGGTTGAAATGCACCGCTTCGCCGCGCGTTTTCTTGGGCAATAACGCCAGCACCAACCCTTCGCGGACGACGCTGCGTTTCGTGCGCGCCTCGAGATTGGCGGACGACGCGTCGAAAGTTTCTCCGGCAGCGAAGCCTTCGTTACCTTTGTAATTGCGAACCATCGCGTCAATGTCGATATTGGGGGACGACGGCGCGCGAGTCTGCTCGAGCGCGGCATCATCCAACGGTAAATATTGTCCGACGGTGACATTCGAAGGTTTCAGATAACGAAGCGCGGCGTTCTGCACGTCTTGAGTGGTGAGGTTGCGCCAGAGATCGCGCTGAATGAAAAAGAGTCGCCAATCGCCTTGCGCTATGGATTCGGAAAGCGCGATGGCGAAACGTTCGGGATCGCGCAGCAGATGGTTGAAATCTTTGATCGCGCGGGCGCGGACACGTTTGACTTCATCGTCGCTGATCGGATTGTTCTCGATATCATAAAGCGTTTTGAACATTTGCTCTTCGACGGGCGCAATCGCGTCTTGCGGCGCAAGTTGCGCCCAGAAGATTGACATGCCGGGGTCGGCAAGCGAGAAGCTCCATGTTTCGACATTCCCTGCTATGTGTTCGGCAACCAAGGCGCGATATAAACGTCCCGACGGCGCCAACGACATGATTTCACCGAGCGCTTCGATGGCGACACTTTCGGGATTGGGTCCCGATACCGTATGAAACAACATTGCCAACCAAGGCGTACCGCCGCGGCGGCGCACGGTCACGCGCCGTTCCCCTTCTTGCACCGGTTCTTGAGTATAGAGCTTGGGAAGAGCGCGGGTAGGTTTCGAGATTTTACCAAACGCGTCGGTAATGATGGTCAGCGTTTTTTCGGGAACGAACTTGCCCGATACGATGAGTATAGCGTTGTCAGGCTGATAATAGTTTTGATAAAAAGCGCGGAGCCGATCAATATCGACATTCTCGATATCGGAGCGCGCGCCGATGGTCAAATTTCCATAGTTGTGCCAATCAAACGCCGTCGCTTGCAGTTTCCCCCATAAGACCAGTTGTGGATTGTTTTCCCAGTTTTCGAATTCATTGCGGACGACGGTCATTTCGCTGTCAAGGTCGGAACGCCAAATATTGGCATTGACCATACGGTCTGCTTCCATCTTCAAAGACCAAGCAAGCGCTTCATCATCGGCGGTGAATGTTTCATAATAATTGGTACGGTCGAAGTAAGTCGATCCATTGAACCGCATTCCGCGCCGTCCCAGCTCCTCGAAGATGTTCTCTCGCGTTTTCGTGCCCTTGAACAGCAAATGCTCGAGCAGATGCGCCATACCGGTTTCGCCATAGCTTTCGTGACGCGAACCGACCAGATAAGTGATATTGACAGTAGTGGTCGGCTTGCTGTCGTCAGGAAAGAGGAGAACGCGCAAACCATTATCCAACGTATAAGAAGCGACGCCTTCAACGATGGGTCCGGCGCGAACACCGGGCGGAAGCGTCGGCGTATTGGAGGAAGCAAAAGAGTAAGCGGAAGTCATAGGCAAAATAAACCAAGCTAAAAATCGCGTCATGAAACGCATAGAAACTCCAAAATGAAATAAATCATGAAGCGACGCGCAGCGTCGCAACGACGAAAAGGGTGAATGATATCGGCTACCATCGAATCCATCCGTATTCACTTGTCACCAAAATAAACAGGCCGAACCCCAGTCGATACCAAGCGAAAAGGGTAAAGTCGTGGCGGCTGATGTAACGCAGCAACCAGCGCACGCACAGGAAGGCAAAAATGAACGAAGTGATAAAACCGACGCCAAGCGCAAGCCATTCGGCGCGGTTTAGCGGCACAGAAACGTCATAGATTGAATAGGCGGTAGCGGCAAACATTACCGGAATCGCCAGAAAAAAAGAAAATTCGGTGGCGGCGACGCGAGAAAAGCCGAAGAACATCGCGCCGATGATGGTTGCGCCGGAACGTGAAGTGCCGGGAATCATTGCGAGACATTGCGCCAAGCCGACTTTGAGCGCGTCTTGCCAGCCGATGTCGTTCAATGAGTGAATACGGATTTGCTGCGGGCGATTACGATAGCGCCTCTCCGCCCAGAAAATTACAAACGCGCCAACGATCAACGCGCAAGCGACGGGAATAGCCGAATAGAGATGACGTTCCAGAAAGTCTTTGATCAGTAAGCCGATGACGCCGGCGGGTAGCGTGGCGATCAGTAGATTAAACACAAGTCTACGCGAGTCGCCATTGACTAAAAATGTCATCATAATATCGACCAGCCGTTTTCGATATTCCCAACAGACGGCAAGTATGGCGCCCAACTGAATGGCAATGAAAAAAGTCATGCCGTTGTTGCCGGAAAAATCGAGCAATGAAGCGACGACGATCAGATGACCGGTCGAGGAAATAGGTAAAAATTCGGTAAATCCCTCCACAATACCAAGAATCGCTGCTTGCAGAAATGCATCTAAAGTCATCATGATCGAACACAGTCGGCGGAAACGGTTTCACGGGAGCAAGAATCAATAAATTGATAATAATCAATTGCGCATTTGTTCATATTATTCCGGCGGTGGATGGAAGGATGTCGAGATTCTCTTTGCATCATTAATATTATGATGTTCGTTTTATGAAACGCCAAATATGGTAATGGAAAGAGATCATCATGGTAAATATGTAAAGGAACAGATTTTCCTCCTACATTTGTATTGTACTTGTATGTTACAGAGTATGAAAAGAAAAAGCGCGATAAAGGTAATCGACTTTGTTTGGAAAAATTAGGGGGGGAACAAGCATGCTTTTTAGCCCAAAAAATGATAAAAAAGTCTGGCGATTCGATAAAATATGCATAAGAAAGAAAAAATATAAATTAATGTATGATTGTTTGCGAAATAAGCTTGTACAATAAACCAGATTTCGGTATGTTACGAAGATTCAAGAAGTATTGACTCAGGGTAAGAATTTATTGACAGGCGATCGGCGGGTATATATACCTCAGCCTTAATGCAATCGGAGACGAACATGGCAACTACTTCAACCTCAGTGATAGCGACGAAATCCGTCATAAGCAAATACCGAGCGCTCACCGTCGGGCTGATCGTTTTCTGGACCGTGTGCGTGGGCGCGTCGCTGTGGATCAATATCGACCGGACCTATCGCCATGCCGAAGAAGCAGCCGGGCACCAGGCGCGTACGGCTTTCGACAAGGACGTCATCTATCGTCGCTGGAGTTCCCGCCTCGGCGGCGTCTATGCGAAAGTCACAGAAACCACACCACCCAATCCTTATCTCAGGGATCCGGAGCGAGATATATCGGGAGCCAAGGGCGAGCCTCTGACCAAAATCAATCCAGCGTACATGACGCGTATCGTGCATGAACTCGGGGAGCTTTCCTCAGGCATTGTTGGACACATCACCAGCAACAATCCCATCCGTCCGGGCAACGAGCCAGATCCTTGGGAAGCAAGGGCGCTTACGCTGCTCGAAAGTCATCCGGACATGAAAGAATTTTCCGAGAGACAGATAATGAACGGCAAGCCCTACCTGCGTTTCATCGGACCCCTGATCACAGAAGAGAGTTGTATGGGCTGCCATGCGTTTCAAGGATACAAGGTCGGTGAGCAACGCGGCGGCATCAGCGTGTCCGTGCCTATGGAACCTTTCTTGGTCCAAGCCAATTCCGCGACGGTTTTCCTGGGCATCTCGCACGCGGGACTCTGGCTCTTTGGCGTGGTGTTCTTCTTCATGTTCATCCGCAATCTGATCAAGAGCGACGAGCAAATCGCCATGGCGCAGGAGGAAACCACGGAAATCCTCACCACCGTGCATGAAGGGCTTTTCCTGCTGGATAAGAACGGAAAGATGGGGACGCAGTTCTCCGCGTCGCTGCCGGGCATGATGCGCAGGGAAATCCAACCTGGCATGGACTTCACCGCCATCCTCAGGGAAATGGTTCCCCAAAAGGTGTTCGAGAACGCAACGAGCTATATCGAGCTGCTGCTCGGTAATCGCGTCAAAGAATCGTTGGTTGCCGACTTGAATCCGCTGAACGAGGTGGAAATAGAAGGCGATTCCGGCGCGAAACATTATCTGAGTTTTAACTTCAACCGAGTTCTCGAAGAAGGCGAAATTTCACACTTGTTGGTCACTGTGCAGGATGTGACCGAGCGGGTCTATTTAGAGCAACAGCTCGAAGCGGCGAAAGACCGTTCGCGCAAAGAAGTCGAAGTGTTGCTCAATTTGCTGCAAAAAGACCCGGTGACGTTGCAACAATTCTTTACTACAACTGAGCAATCGTTGACGCAAATCAATGAGCGACTCCGCAACGACGACGATACGATGGAAGGACGGATGCACATTCTGGCTTATATCATGCGAGTAGTGCACGGTATCAAGGGCGAAGCTGCGGCGTTAGGCGCGGAAATGTTTGAAAGTTATGCGCACAGTTTCGAGCAAGAGCTTGTGGTGATGCGCGAACGCGGCGAAGTACGCGGCGAGGATATCGTGCGCATCACGGTTCTTCTGGAAGGCTTTTATGAACGCTTGGCGTCGATGTCGAGCATAGCGACTCGCGCGGTAGGCTCTCCAAGCGCCAGCAAGGATGGCGCAGCGGTTCCTACGGAAGGCGCCGAAGAGAAAATCATAAAATCGTTTGAAGAGAATATTAGGAATCTGGCGCAGCGGATTGCCATCGACGATGGCAAACAAGTTGTCGTCGTGACCGACATCGCGCAGATTGCGACATTACCGAGACGAATCACTAAAGAATTGGGCAGTATCGCGGTCCAATTGGTGCGTAATGCGGTGAAGCATGGTATCGAGCCTTTGCAAGATCGGATCGCGCAGGGTAAATCGCCGCACGGTGAAATACAAATTTCCTGCCGTGAAACGGAAGTGCCCGATCAATTCGATTTTGTGGTTCGTGACAATGGACGCGGTATTTCTGTAGCGCGTATCCGTAAGCAATTGATTACTTCGGGTAGAATGAGCGCGGCAGAAGCCGAGGCGTTGAATGCCAAAGATGTCATTATGAAAATTTTTGAAACAGGTTTTTCAACTGCCGAAGAGGCGGATCGTGACGCAGGACGCGGGGTCGGTATGGACGTGATTGCCGATAAAGTGCTAAAGATTCGCGGTAATCTGATGCTTAATAGCAAGATAGGCGAGTTTACCGAATTTCGTGTCCGCTTCGATGCGTGAAGTTACGTTTGATGAGTTGATGGGACAATGCCTGTTAAGGCTTTGCGTTAAGATGAAGATTATTGATTAATGGGGCATTAAACAAGTGAAATTACTCATAGTCGATGATTCTAGTATTATACGCGGACGGATTGCACGTATCCTCTCTGACCCGAGATTACCAGAAATAAGAATTATCGGTATGGCAAGAAACGGCGTCGAGGCGGTAGGATTGTCCCAGCAATTCAAGCCGGAATTGGTGACTATGGATCTGACCATGCCGGAAATGGATGGCGTGGAGTGTACGGAAGCGATAGCGACATTGAACCCGAAGGTCAATATCCTGATTATTTCGGCGCTGAGCGATAAGGCAACTGCGATCAAAGCGCTGAAAAAAGGAGCGAAAGGTTTTTTATATAAGCCCTTTACCGATGAACAGCTGATACAAGCATTTTTAGAGATGATCGATTAGTAGGATGACTGAAAAAATAATGACGTTAAATGATATTGATGAGCATGAAATAAATGTTTTTGTTGATGCGGTAGTTCAATATTTCCTGCAAATCACGGGACAAAAAGCCGAGGTACGCGCTGCGTATCTTGCTGCGGGTGAAACGCTTCCGCCAACGTCGGAATTCACGGGCGTCATCAAAATCTCTGGTGATTATCGCGGCTGTATTTATTTTTCCGCAGACCGTTTTCTCTTATCGCGTTTGTTACTGGCGATGAACGAAACGAAGCATACAGACGATCAATTACTCGACGCGGTTGGCGAGATCGCCAATACACTTGCTGGCAACGCGCGACGACATTTTGGTGAAAAAATGGAAGTGTCCATTCCGTTGACGATGCATGGCACAGAAGCCAAATCATTGCAACATATGGTACGCGCTCGTCCGTATGTGATCATGGTGCGTTGGAAACAGTACGAAGCATCGATGATCGTCGATATCAGGCACGATAAACAGTAAAACAATTTACCGCGCAGAATTTGAGCGCCCTTCCCTTCGTTATCAAACTACTGGCTTTTAATGGATGATGGTTGCGGCGATAAAACGCACGACCATCCCGTTTTTCAGCCGAAAAAAGCCCGCCTCCAGTGGGATGGCTTGATCGATGTCAAAGCGAGTCAATTCAACTTCTGTATCTTCGTGTTGCGCTTCGAGAATGATATCGTCGGCTTGCGTGGTTTCGTCCGGAATACGCAAATAACGCGTCTTGAAAATATTGCCGTCGATAAAAATAAAATCGGCGTCGCGCATGGCTTCAATAAAGGTGGGCATAATTTCCTCTTTTCTCCGCGACGAAGTAAAAAAACGATTCGCGTGTCTCTCTATTAGATAAGGAAAAGGTGAAAAAATTCAAGCTTTACGAAGAAAAATGTACACGTTTAGCATGTTTGGTGTAAAAACAGGCGTTTCCGCGAAACAGCGAAACGATTAAGAAACAATGTTGCGGTTCGATTGGAATGTTATGCAATAATTGCGCGGACAAAGTTGGGCAACGCCAGCGCCGCGCGATGCATCTCACCATTGTAATACTGCAAATCGCCGATTTCACGTTCTTTCAACCTTCGTTCAACATCGTCCGCGGACAACGTATGCGGGTCGGCGCCATTCGAACAAAAAGCCATCATCCACATACCGCCGTAGAGCGGAACGGTCGTCAAAAATGGTGCGACGCGCGGAAAAGCGCCGCGAAGCTGCGTGATCGTGTTACGAATCTGCGCGGGGTGCGCGATTGGGCTGGCGATATGCAAAGTCATTATGCCGTCCGGCGTCAAGCGGCGGGCGCAAGCTTGATAAAACTCCGGCGTATAAAGCAACGTGGACGGACCGCCCGGATCAGTAAGATCGAGAATGATCAAATCGAATTGCTCATCCGAGTTTTTGATGTAGGCGAAACCGTCTTCGACTTTGAGCGCTAATTTGGGGTGGTCGAGGCTGCCATGATGGACTCGTTTCAAATAGCGGCGAGAAATATCGACGACGGAAGCGTCGATTTCCACTAGTGTAATGCGCTCGATACTCGGATGCTTGAGTAATTCTTCCGCCGAACCGCCATCGCCGCCACCGACGATCAGCGCGGTTTTCGGCTTCTCGTGCGTGACAGCAGCAAGGTGGACGAGATTTTCGTGATAAAAAAACTCGTCTTTTTCGGAAGTCATGAAATGCCCATCGAGGCGGAACAGCATCCCAAACTCGCGCGAATCATACACCTCTACACTTTGCAAACCCGAATAAAACGCTTCGTGGCGTTGCCGCGAAGTGATGAAAACCCCCCAGTCAGGGGTTAAGTTTTCGATTATCGCGTCGGACGGTAAAACACCATCAAGCGGCTTGGGACTGCTCATGGCGACCTCCACGAACAATCTTTTGCGAATGCGCGCGCGCCGGGTTTAACGCGGCTTCGAGCAAATCATAAAGTTTTTGCGCTTTGGCAGTGTTATCCGTCGTGTAATTGCAGACATAAACATCGACCGTCACAAAGCCGGATTCCGGCCAAGTATGAATAGCCATGTGCGATTCAGCCAAAATAACCGCGCCGGTTACGCCGTGCGGTTCAAACTGATAGAAGCGTTCGCCAACAATAGTCAGACCTGAAGCCTCAGTTGCCTTTAAACAGACTTCGCGCAATGCCTCGGCACGGGTGAATTCCGGCGTGTGGGCAGGGCAGCCATACCACTCTCCTAACAGATGGATTCCATCCATAGTGTCCCCTCCTATAAAGGAAAAAGCCCTACCTCCAGAAAGAACAGAATCGAGCATATCGCGCATTCCATTGCTGACGGGCGGAAGGGCACCCACGAACCTCCGACCTCATGCCGAAGGGATTGTGATTATCTCATAAAAAAATCAAGAAAGCACTGCTTTTGAAAGAAATAATGTGAAGAACATAAAAACAACGATTACAAAGACATAATCATCGTAATGAAAAATTTTTGTCTTGGTTATTTATCCACCCAAAAAGTAAGCTTCTGAGGTAAGCTTTAACAGTTTATCTGTATTTACACAAATATTTTGTTATGACTTCTATTTCTTCTCCCGATCTAGCCAACGCGCTGCGTTTTCTCTCGATAGACGCTATCGAAGCCGCCAAAAGCGGTCATCCGGGTATGCCGATGGGAATGGCGGAAATCGCTGTAGCGTTGTGGCACCGCCATTTGAAACATAATCCGGATAATCCCGCGTGGTATGACCGAGACCGTTTTGTATTATCGAACGGGCATGGTTCAATGCTGCAATATGCGTTACTGCATTTAACCGGTTATGATGTTTCGATAGAGGAAATCAAAAGATTCCGACAACTGCATTCCAAAACGCCCGGACATCCCGAAATAGGCATTACGCCTGGCGTCGAAACGACGACAGGTCCATTGGGACAAGGTTTAGCAAATGCAGTGGGAATGGCGCTGGCGGAAAAAATGCTGGCGGCGGAATTCAATCGTGACGAACATCAAATCATCGACCACTACACCTATGTGTTTTTGGGCGATGGCTGTTTGATGGAAGGTATTTCGCACGAAGCGTGTTCGCTTGCCGGCACATGGAAGCTCGGCAAATTGATCGCGCTATATGATGATAATGGTATTTCAATCGACGGGGATGTTTCTGGTTGGTTTACCGACGACACGCCCAAGCGCTTCGAAGCTTACGGTTGGCAGGTGATTCGCAATATCGATGGACATGATGTGGATGCGGTGGATCGGGCGATTACACAGGCGAAACAAGAAAAAGAGCGTCCGACGTTGGTTTGTTGCAAAACGATTATTGGCAAAGGCGCGCCACATAAGGCGGGCAGCGCCGACACGCACGGTTCGCCATTGGGAAGCGCGGAAGCCGAAGCTACGCGCAAAGCATTGGGTTGGCGTCATCCGCCGTTCGAAATACCGAAAGCGATTATCGAGGCGTGGGATGCGCGCGATGACGGCAACAAAAAAGAGGCGGCGTGGAATCAATGTTTCGCCGCTTATGATCAAACGCATCACGAGTTGGCGCAGGAATTCGAACGGCGGATGCGCGGTATTGTGCCTTGGGATTTTACCGAAATCGCCGAATCGTTCGTGCGCGAACAACAACGAAAAGCGGAAAGTATTTCCACACGCAAAGCATCACAGCAGGCGATAGAAGCGTATGCGCCGCATCTACCCGAATTACTCGGCGGCTCTGCTGATTTGACTGGCTCGGTATTCACCAACTGGTCGGGAAGCCGCAGTTTGAATGAACAAGGCGAAGGTAATTTCATTCATTACGGTGTGCGCGAATTTGCGATGTTTGCCATCGCCAATGGAATCGCGTTGCACGGCGGCTTCATTCCTTACGCCGGCACGTTTTTGACGTTTTCCGATTATGCGAAGAACGCGCTCAGAATGGCGGCACTGATGAAACAGCGCGTGATCGCGGTATTTACGCACGACTCGATCGGTTTAGGTGAAGATGGTCCGACACATCAGGCGGTTGAGCATGTATCGAGTTTACGCATGATCCCGGGGATGAATGTTTGGCGTCCTTGTGACGCGATAGAAACGGCGGAAGCTTGGCGGATAGCGATAGAAAGAAGGGAAAGAGGAGCTAGTTGTCTTGTGCTTACTCGTCAAAATATTCCATCATATTCCCGCAGCAGCGAAGTTGTCGCAAATATTCAGCGCGGCGCTTATATTCTGGCGGATTTTCCCGATAATGTAGAAACGAACCAGCGGGTGATCATTTTGGCAACCGGCTCCGAAGTCGCGCTGGCGGTTCAGGCGCGCGAAGCGCTCGCCAAAAATAATATTGCCGCGCGTGTCGTGTCGATGCCGTGTTGCGAACTTTTTGATTTAGAAGACGGTGAATACAAATCGCAAGTATTATTGCCGGACGTACCGAAACTTGCTATCGAAGCTGGTTCGACACACTATTGGCATCGTTACGTCGGCGCGGCAGACGATACGGGCAGTGCGGTGATCGGCATGGATACTTTCGGCGAGTCCGCGCCTGCGGATGAATTGTTTCGTTATTTCGGATTTACTTTGGACAATGTTTTCGAGAAGGTCGATTATCTTTTGAAATCGAGAGAGGATTAAACCTTGGAAACTTCTTCAACGCCGTCAAAGCCTTGTAAACACTGTTATCAGCCGATTCATCCGCAAGCGCGGATATGCCAACACTGTCTGAGCCACCAGTCATGGATAGGAAATAATCAAGACCCGCGTTTCCCTTTTGTGATATTCGGAGGAGGCGCCGTAGTGTTTCTGATACTGTTTTTGTTTGTACATTTTTTTGACTCAAGAAAAGATAACGAAAAATCCAGTTCCCCGGTAGCATCTTCAATTGTTTTATCGGATATCAAGACGCGCTTTGCTTTATGTAGTGAAACGTGCGAAATATATATTATAGGTGAAGCCCATAATGCTTCGAAGCAAGCTCAGTCCGGTATCGTTTTCGAGGTGCGTTTGTTCGATAACGAGGATCATGTGGCGGACTATCTGTTACTGAAACAAGCAAAATTGCGTATTGCCGCGCAAAATTCATCCAAATTCCGAATCAGAGGCGAAACATTGCTGAAGCCTAATGAAATAAAAAATGTGGAAGTGAAAGCGATAAGATCAACATGTTATTAATTCTCATAAGATAGGAGAAGCATATTATGGCGAATATTAAAATTGCGATTAATGGTTATGGACGCATCGGGCGCAATATCTTGCGCGCGTTTTACGAGAACGACAAAAAGGCGCCTCTGGAAATCGTTGCAGTCAACGATTTGGGCAGCCCCGAAACCAACGCGCATTTGACGCGCTACGACACGGTACATGGCAAATTCAACGGCGTGATTGCGGTTGAAGGTGATGCGCTGATCGTCAACGGCGATAAAATCAAGGTATTCGCTGAGCGCGATCCATCAAAATTGCCCTGGAACGTGTTGGGCGTGGATGTGGTGCTTGAATGCACAGGACTTTTTACAAGTAAAGAAAAAGCGGGCGCGCATCTGAAAGCGGGCGCGAAAAAGGTCATCATCTCGGCGCCTGGCGGTAAAGACGTCGACGCAACCATTGTCTATGGTGTGAATCATCAAACATTGAAGGCGACCGATACGGTGATTTCCAATGCATCGTGTACGACGAATTGCCTCGCGCCCATCGTACAACCACTACACCGAGCGATAGGTTTGGTCAATGGGTTGATGACAACGATTCACGCTTATACCAACGATCAAGTCTTGACCGATGTTTATCATAGCGATTTACGGCGCGCGCGTTCAGCAACATCGAGCATGATTCCGACCAAGACGGGCGCGGCGGCAGCGGTCGGTCTTGTGTTGCCGGAATTGGCGGGACGGCTCGACGGTTTTTCGATCCGTGTGCCAACGATCAATGTATCGCTCGTCGATCTATCGTTCATCGCCGCCCGCGACACGACGGTGGACGAAGTAAACGCTATTATCAAAACGGCGTCCGAAGCGGGCGCGTTGAAAGGTATTTTAGGTTATTCCGACGAGCCTCTTGTTTCGGTCGATTTCAATCACGATCCGCGCTCGTCAATCTTTGACGCGACGCTTACCAAAGTAAGCGGGCGGTTAGTGAAAGTATCGAGCTGGTACGACAACGAATGGGGGTTTTCCAATCGAATGCTTGATACAACGGTTGCGCTGATGAGCGTGAAGCCAATATATGGTTAGAGGCTTGCATTGAAAAATATGCGAACAAAAAATCACCGACATGAAAACGTATGAATTTCAAACGACTTTCCGATATAGATGTGCGCGGTAAACGAGTGCTGATCCGCGCCGATTTGAATGTGCCGCAAGATGAGCGCGGCGCCATCATTGACGATACGCGTATCCGCGCCTCATTGCCGGCAATCGAGGATGCGCTGACGCGCGGCGCGGCGGTAATGGTGACTTCGCATCTTGACCGCCCACAAGAGGGCGTATGGTGTGAAGAGTTTTCGCTGGCGCGAGTTGCGACACGCTTGAGCGAAATGTTGCGACGCCCTGTGCCATTGATTCGAGATTGGGTAATTGACGTTTCATGGCAAGAAAATCTGCATCACGGCAACATCGTGCTTTTGGAAAACACCCGCTTCAACAAAGGGGAAAAAAAGAATGACGAAACGCTTGCCAAAACGATAGCGGCGATGTGCGACGTATATGTGAACGACGCCTTCGGTACGGCGCACCGCGCCGAAGCGACGACTTGCGGCGTCGCGCGATTCGCGCCGATGGCTTGCGCGGGTCCTTTGTTGGCGGCGGAACTCGATGCGCTGTCGCGCGCATTAGCATCGCCGAAGCGACCGATGGTTGCCATAGTTGCGGGTTCCAAAGTTTCGACGAAGTTGACAGTGTTGAGATCGTTGGTCGAAAAGGTCGATACGCTGATCGTCGGTGGCGGAATTGCCAATACGTTTTTATTAGCGCGCGGCTATCCGGTCGGAAACTCATTGGTCGAGCGGGAACTGGTCAGTGAAGCCGAGCAATTATTAGCCGATTATCCCGACAAGTTCCCATTGCCCGTCGATGTGGTATGCGGCAAAACGTTCTCCGCAGAGACAACGGCGACAATAAAAAGCGTCGATCGAATTGCCGACGACGATATGATTCTCGATGTCGGCGTAAAAACGACGGCGTTGTACGCGCCACTGTTATCGCAGGCAGGAACGATCGTCTGGAACGGACCGCTCGGCGTATTCGAGTTTGACGCTTTTTCCGAAGGGACGCGCACACTAGCAAAGATGATCGCTGAATCGGAAGCGTTTTCGATTGCCGGTGGTGGCGATACGCTGGCGGCGATCGCCAAATTTAATGTTGAAAAAGAGATTGATTATATCTCTACTGGCGGCGGCGCCTTTCTGGAGTTTCTCGAAGGCAGGACTTTGCCCGCCGTCGCCGCGCTGGTTTGACGAAATTAAATATTGACAAACGCGATTTAATCGACTTATGGCTTGGAAACGCGAAATCACGCCGGAAATTTTGGATAAGGTGTTCTCCGGTACGCTGGCAGAACATTTGGGCATGGCGCTGACGCATGTCGGAGAGGATACGCTGGAGATAACGATGCCAGTGGACGAGCGCACACAACAGCCTTTCGGTTTGTTGCATGGCGGCGCGTCGGCGGCGCTAGCGGAAACGCTGGGTTCTTTCGCCGCTTATTTGTGCAGCGAAGGCGAAGAGCAAGTCGTCGGCTTGGAACTCAACGCCAGTCACCTACGCGCCGTTCCGAAAGGTGTGACAGTACGTGGCGTTTGTCGTCCGTTGCGAATCGGGCGATCACATCAGGTCTGGGAAATTCGCGTTTACGACGCCGAAGACCGCTTGTGCTGCGCAGCGCGGATGACATCGGTACTGAAGTCGCGCTGAATCGGTTACCGGATTTCCAGGCATTTTCGCGTTTTGAAGGACATAATGGATATTCCGGACGTTACTTCTTGATGAACGGATAGGCTTATGCCATGCTTGTTTAATAACAAACCTTTTTGCTTTACAGGTAAAAGAGGCCTGATTATAATTATATGTTCCACCGCGTTCGCTGCTTGCTGGGAATGATGTTGATTGACTGAATGATGTCCTCACTACCCAAAATAGCCAATACAGATCGTTTTATTGATGCTGGTGAAACGGCGTCGGGCGAAATCGCGTTAACGCAATTGCCGCGTTTGGCAGGCTGCTTGCCGGAGGGTTTCGACATGGAAGGCGTGCCGCCTCTGGTATGGTCGATACGTGGGGCGCGTGAAACGACGGGGCGTCGGGCGCTGGAAATTTCGGTGCGTGGCGGTTTTCCGCTGGAGTGCCAACGTTGTTTGCAATCCGTGTCGTGGAAAGTTTCGCAGCGATCGACAGTATTGGTTGCGAAAACGCAGGACGAATTGATCGCGCTTGATGAAAACAGCGAACTGGAAGTCGTTTTGTGCGACAAGGGTATTGACGCGCAAACTTTGATCGAGGATGAATTATTGTTGTCGTTGCCTTTTGCGCCGACGCACGAAGTGTGCCCGAATAGCGTGACCGAGACGATAGCGTAAAACAAACGTAAGCGGCGCAGCGCCGCTTTGTAAGGAGAGAAAAATGGCTGTTCAACAAAACAAGAAATCACCGTCCAAGCGCGGAATGCATCGGGCGCATGATTTTCTGACCAATCCACCGTTGTCGGTCGATCCGGTTTCCGGAGAAACGCATCGTCGTCATCACGTCACGCCCGGTGGTTTCTATCGTGGCAAAAAAGTGATGAAAACCAAAGTTGACGAATAGCGGTTGGTCAAACCGGAAATATCCGGTTTTGGAAAAACGACAACAAAAATCAAAAGTGCGCCCATATTTGGCGATTCCGATCATGCAGATGTGTAGACACATGATGCTTCTGTGTTCTTGCCATCAATTCACTAGAATCAACATATGCGCGTAACCATTGCCGTTGACGCTATGGGCGGTGACAAAGGGCTTGCCGTGACCGTGCCGGCATCCGTCCGTTTTCTTTCTTCTTGTTCCGGCGCGCACATCATCTTGGTCGGGCAAAAAGAACCGATCAAAGAGGCGTTGATTGCCGCCAACGCGGCGGGACATCCTAATATCAGCTTGTACCACGCCAACGAAGTCGTCACGATGCACGAATCGGCGGCAGACGCGCTGCGCCGCAAAAAAGATTCTTCGATGCGGGTAGCGATCAATCTCATCAAAAACGGCGAGGCGCAAGCGTGCGTTTCGGCGGGAAATACCGGCGCGTTGATGGCAATCGGTAAATTCGTTTTGAAGACTTTGCAAGGAATCGACCGTCCGGCAATCGCCACGCAATTACCTAATCTCAAAGGCTCGACGACTATGTTGGACTTGGGCGCGAACGTCAACTGCACGGCGCAGCAATTATTGCAATTTGCCGTGATGGGCAGCGCGATGGTGACGGCGATCGAAAAACGCGACAACCCGAGCGTCGGATTGCTCAATATCGGGGAAGAGGACACCAAGGGCAATGAAATCGTCAAGGAAGCGGCGGAATTACTGCGCGAATCTGGTTTAAATTTCTACGGTAATATCGAAGGTGACGATATCTATAAAGGTACGACCGATGTCGTCGTATGCGATGGTTTCGTCGGTAACGTCGCGTTGAAAACGTCGGAAGGTCTCGTCAAAATGATTTCCGATTTCCTGAAAAAGGAATATAAGCGCAACTTATTGAATCTGTTCGCGGCTTTTCTTTCGCGCGGCGTGATTTCCGCTTTCAGACGACGGTTGAATCCGAATCACTACAACGGCGCGACGTTGATCGGTTTACGTGGTGTGGTGATCAAAAGTCATGGCTCCGCCGACGAAGAAGCGTTCGTCTATGCGCTGCGTAAGGCATACCAAGAAGTCGCGCAGGGGATGCTCGACCGAATCGCGCAACGCATCGAGGCGGTGTCGGCGCAATTGCCCGAAGTTGAAAAACACGCCGGATAATATTAGGTTCTGGTGATTCTATGATTTACAGCAGTATTATCGGAACGGGCAGTTATCTACCGGAAAAAATATTGACCAATGACGATCTCGCGCAGATAGTCGAAACCAGTGACGAATGGATTTGCGCGCGAACCGGCATCCGGCAGCGGCACATTGCGGCGGATGATCAGAACGTATCGGATTTGGCTCTGATCGCGGCGCGACGCGCGCTAGAAAACGCGAAACTGAGCGCCGACGAGATCGATTTGATCGTGCTGGCGACCACTACGCCAGAAATGACCTTTCCATCGACTGCTTGCATCGTGCAAGAGAAACTCGGTATGACCAATGGCGCGGCAGCGTTCGATGTGCAGGCGGTATGCAGCGGATTCATTTACGCTTTGGCGACAGCGGACAGCATGATTCGCAGCGGCGTTTATCGTCGCGCGCTGGTGATCGGCGCGGAAGTGATGTCGCGTATCGTTGATTGGAAAGACCGAAAAACGTGTGTCTTGTTCGGGGACGGCGCCGGCGCGGTGGTTTTGGAAGCATCGGCAGAAGTTGGCGTATTGTCGTCGCATCTGCACGCCGACGGCAGATTCCGCGACATTTTGAAGACGGCGGGCAGAATCCAGAACGGTGAAATCAGCGGCTTACCGTATATCGAAATGGACGGCGGACAAGTATTTCGTTTCGCGGTACGCGTGCTGGCAGATTGCGTTCAAGAGGCGCTCGAATTCAACGGCTTACGGATCGACGATATCGATTGGCTGATTCCGCATCAAGCAAATCAACGCATCATGGACGCGACCGCGCGCAAGTTACGTATTGCCGAGCAGAAAATGGTCAGCACGGTCGGACAACACGCCAACACATCGTCGGCGTCAATTCCTCTGGCGATTGACGCCGCTGCTCAAAAAAAGCTATTCAAGAAAGAGCAATTATTGGCATTGGTGGCTGTCGGCGGCGGCTTCACGTGGGGCGCGACGCTATTACGCTGGCGATTAGAATAAAAAACGCTGCGCAGGATATTTTCCCGCGCAGCGTTTTGCTCGCACGTTTGCCCGCTTCAGAATGCCGGAACGACCGCCCCTCGATATTTTTCCTGGATGAATTTTCGCGTTTCGCCGGACGTCAACGCCTTCGCCAGTTTTTTCATCGCGTCGGATGCGGCGTTATCGGGACGGGCGACCAACACATTCACATACGGCGAATCGCTGCCCTCGATCACTAGCGCGTCTTGCAGCGGATTGAGTTTGGCCTCGAGCGCGTAATTGGTATTGATCAGCGCCAGATCGACTTGACCGAGTACGCGTGGCAAGGTCGCGGCTTCCAGTTCGTGGAATTTCAGTTTTTTGGGATTATCGACGATGTCGCGCGGCATCGCGGTGATTCCGGCTTGATCTTTCAGTTTGATGACGCCGTTGGCGACGAGCAGTAGCAACGCTCTGCCGCCGTTGGTCGCGTCGTTGGGAATCGCCACCGTGTTACCTTCGACCAGCTCGTCCAGTGTTTTGATCTTTTTTGAATACGCGCCGAACGGCTCGATATGCACACCGGCGACAGAAACGAGATCGGTGCCTTTGCTTTTATTGAACTCGTCGAGATAGGGTTTGTGCTGAAAATAATTGGCGTCCAGTTTTTTCTGCGCGACTTGCAAATTTGGCTGCACGTAGTCGGTGAACACTTTGATTTCGAGCGCGACGCCTTCTTTGGCTAACATCGGTTTGACAAATTCGAGAATTTCGGCGTGTGGCACTGCCGTCGCACCGATGGAAAGTTTGTCTTGTGCAAATGCCGCGCTGCCGCAATGGAGCGCGGCGGAAAAGAGTAGGATGGTTTTGAGCAGATATTTCATGAGCGCTTCCTCTTTGAATCGAAAAAACAATCAACGGTGTGAAAAACGCAATACTAACCTATCACCGAACATTTGTAGTATCTGAACCAAAACAACGAGCAAGACCACAGTGATCACCATTACATCGTCTTGGAAACGCTGGTAACCGTAACGCACCGCCAGATCACCCAGTCCACCGCCGCCGATGACGCCGGACATGGCAGTGTAGGACACCAGCGCGATGGCGGTCACAGTCATGCCGGCGATGATGCCGGGCAACGCTTCAGGAATCAGCGCGCCGGTGACAATCTGTCGCATGGATGCGCCCATCGCCTGCGTCGCTTCGATGATCCCGCGATCGACTTCGCGCAAAGCGGTTTCAACCAGACGCGCAAAAAACGGAGTCGCACCGACGACCAGCGGGGGAATCGCGCCGACGACGCCGAGCGAAGAACCGACGACGATTTCGGTCAACGGCATCATCACGATCAGCAGAATGATAAATGGTACGGAACGCAAAATATTCACGATAAACGACAGCGCGCCGTAAAATTTCGGCTGTTCGAGCAATTGCCTCTTGCCGGTAAGAAACAATAAGATACCGAGCGGTAAACCCAATATTAGCGTAAACGTTGCCGACACGGCGAGCATGATCAAGGTATCAAGTGTGGCTTCAAAAATATCAGCCCAAGGGATGTTGATCAATAGTTCCATCAGCGGAGCTCCTCGACGGTTAATCCTTGTTGGCGAAAATGGGCAAGCGCGTCATCAACGCTATCGCCTTGTAATCCGAGAATGAGTTGTCCGTAAGGCATGTTTTTGATGCGGTCGATGCGTCCCGAAAGAATGCTGAAATCGACGTGATAAGCGCGCATGATATTGCCGAGTATCGGTTCGTATGTTCTGTTGCCGCGAAAGGTCAAACGAATCAAACGACTTTCGAGATGCGAGAACGCAGCATGCAGCATTTCTTCGTCGATGTCTTCCGACTCGTAGACAAAACGGCGTGATGTAGGATGTTGTGGATGCAGAAAAACATTGGACACCTCGCCAAGTTCCACGATCTTGCCTTGATCGAGCACGGCAACGCGGTCGCACAGCATGCGAATCACGTTCATTTCGTGCGTAATCAACACGATGGTGAGTTTGAGATCAATATTGATTTCGTTGAGCAAATTCAGTACCGACTGTGTCGTCTGCGGATCAAGAGCCGATGTCGCTTCATCGCAAAGCAAGATGCGCGGTTGAGTGGCAAGCGCGCGAGCGATACCGACGCGTTGTTTTTGTCCGCCCGAAAGCTGCGCTGGATATTTGTCGGTATGCTCGATAAGACCGACGCGGTCGATCAATTCACCGACGCGCTTTTTGATTTCGTCCTCGTTGTAATGTCCGGCGATGCGCAGCGGAAAAGCAATATTTTGCGCGACGGTTTTCGACGACAAAAGATTGAAATGTTGAAAAATCATGCCTATTTTTCGACGCAACACGCGCAACTCGTTTTTGTCCAGTCGCGTGATGTCTTGTCCATCGATCAGGATCGCGCCTTTCGTCGGATGTTCGAGCAGGTTGATCAAACGAATGAGCGTGGATTTTCCGGCGCCGGAGTGACCGATGATCCCGAAAACTTCGCCAGAAATGACTTCGAGATCAATATGATCCAAAGCCGGAATATCGCACTGATCGACGCGGTAATTTTTGGAAACGTCACGAAGTTCAAGAATGGCGGGCACGATATACGGGAATGACTGATGGGCTTGCGCGTCAAGTGTTTTGCACAACGATGTTCGGAAATTTCGATGAAAAATCGATGGCTTTTTTGGAAATAGCGATAGCTGTTTTTCTGGCGATTTCCTTGTACATGGAAGTAATCGGACTATCGGGCGCGGCGATGACCGTTGGACATCCTGAGTCGGCTTCTTCGCGGATACTACGCGTCAACGGCAAAGCGCCGAGCACCGGAACTTTATAATCTTCGCTCATCTTCACCGCGCCGCCTTCTCCAAAAATACGCTCGGCGTGTCCGCAATTGGAGCAAATGTGCACGCTCATATTTTCGACGATACCGACCACAGGCACATTGACTTTTTCAAACATCTTATAGCCTTTGCGGGCGTCGATCAGCGCGATATCCTGAGGTGTGGTGACGATCAACGCGCCAGTCACCGGCACCCTTTGGGTCAGCGTCAATTGAATGTCGCCAGTGCCGGGCGGCATGTCGATCACGAGATAATCAAGCGCGCGCCATTTCGTCTGACGCAATAATTGGTCGAGCGCTTGCGTGACCAATGGACCGCGCCATATCATCGGCGTGTCGATGTCGATCATGAAACCGATAGACATGATCTGCATCCCGTATTGTTCGAGCGGCTCCAGCATTTCGCCGTCTTGGGATTGTGGACGCCCCGAAACGCCGAGCATCATCGGCAGCGACGGACCATAAATGTCCGCGTCGAGCATGCCGACCATCGCGCCTTCGGCGGCTAACGCCAGCGCCAGATTGACGGCGGTGGTCGATTTACCTACGCCGCCTTTGCCGGAAGCGACCGCAATGATATTTTTGACCGAAGGAAGCAGCTTCATACTGTGCTGGGCGGCGTGAGCGACGATGCGTTGCGTGACGCGCGTTTCGATGTCGAGATTCGGCAAAGACGCCAAAGCGTCGGTCACCAGTTTTTGAATACGTTCGATCTGGCTTTTCGCCGGATAACCCAACTCGATTTCGATAATCGCTGTATTGCCGTCAATGACAATTTTTTTCAGACTTTTGCTCGAAACAAAATCGGTCTCGGTGTTAGGATCGATCAATGCTGTCAAGCGATCCCGAATTTCGGTTTCGGCGGTTGTCATGGTATGTGCGCTCCGTATCCTGCCAGCGGTTTGACTTCGAGATCGCTGGCATCGAAAATGTTGTATTCTATCCCGAATGCTGCGTATCCCGCTACGCAGCGGCGATTTCAGTGAATCTTTGGCGAAGGCTTTGCTAAAATTAAAACTTTGCTTCTCACTCATTATGTCAACCCCTTCCAATTCGCCCCGCAAGGTTTTTGTCACGACCGCGTTGCCTTATGCAAACGGCGTTTTTCATATCGGTCACATCATGGAATACATCCAAGCCGATATTTGGGTGCGATATCAGCGAATGCGCTTGCGTGGCGAAGACCGTCTGTATTTTGTGTGCGCCGACGATGTGCATGGCGCGCCGATCATGCTAAAAGCGGAAGCGGAAGGGATGGCGCCTCAGGAGTTGGTGAACAAAATCGCGGCGACGCGTCCGAAATGTTTGAACGGATTCTTGATTTCGTTCGACCATTGGCACAGTACCGAATCGCCTGAAAACACCGAATTATCACGTGACGTTTATCGCAAACTGAAGGCGCGCCAATTGATTTACGGCAAAACCATCGAGCAGTTTTTTGATCCGGTGAAAAATATATTTTTGCCAGATCGTTATATCAAGGGCGAATGCCCCCGCTGCCACGCGCCGGATCAATATGGCGACGCCTGCGAGCAATGCAGCGCCGTGTATAACGCTACCGAGTTGATCGATCCGCGTTCGACGCTTTCCGGCGCGTCGCCTGTGTTGAAGTCGTCCGAACATTTTTTCTTTCGCCTCTCCGATCCGCAATGTTTGGAATTTTTGCGCGAGTGGGTCAAAGGCGACCGCTTGCAAGGTGAAGTCACCAACAAAATCCGCGAATGGTTGGGACACGATGGCGAGGAGAGCAAAATCGTCGATTGGGATATTTCGCGCGACGCGCCGTATTTCGGCATCGAAATCCCCGACGCGCCAGGGAAATACTTTTACGTCTGGTTGGACGCGCCTATCGGCTATTTGGCGAGTCTCAAAGCGAGGTTGGCGCAAGAAAACATCGCGCTGGAAGATTTTTTAGGGGGCGCTGATATCGAACAATATCACTTCATTGGAAAGGATATTATTTATTTTCATACGCTTTTCTGGCCTGCGATGATGAAATTTTCGGGTGCGCCTTATCATATTCCCGATAACATTTTCGTACACGGATTCATCATGTTTTCCGGCGAAAAGATGTCCAAATCTCGGGGAACGGGTATCAACCCCGAATTGTATCTCGATTTTGGTTTAAATGCGGAATGGTTGCGTTATTACTTTGCCGCTAAACTCAATGATCGCGTCGAAGATTTGGATTTCAACCCCGATGATTTCATCGCACGTGTGAACAGCGATCTGGTCGGCAAATACGTCAATATCGCCAGTCGCGCTGCGCCCTTCGTGCAAAAGTATTTCGATCATCATCTCGGCAAGAACTTTGCTGATCTGCCGATCGTTCAAGAAACACGCGGCGAAGCGACAACATTGGCGGAGTTACTCGAGAAGCGGCAATTTTCCGCAGCGGTACGCCGTATCATGGAACTCGCTGATTGCATGAACGCTTATTGGGATCAAAAAGCGCCTTGGACGTTGGCGAAACGGTTCGACACGTTGAGCGATGCCGAGCGCGCCGATTTGCACGATACCTGCTCGGCGGCGCTGGAAGTGTTTCGTTTGTTGACGTTATATCTCAAGCCTATTTTGCCGAGACTGGCGGGAGAGGCAGAACAGTTCTTGAATATCGCATCTTTGGCTTGGAGTGACGCGGATGTGCCGTTGCCGATGGGACATCGCGTGAATATCTATCAGCATCTGATGACGCGAGTCGATGGCAAACAGATCGACCAATTGCTGGAAGCGCAAGCAAAGCAACAGATTCAAAAATCTGAACCCGAAGCCAAGAGCGAAACCGCGTCTGCCATGATCAATATTGATGATTTTGCCAAAGTCGATTTACGTATCGGAAAAATTCTTAACGCGGAAAGTATCGAAGGTTCGGATAAACTTCTGAAAATCACTGTGGATATCGGAGAAGATAAGCCGCGTACCGTATTCGCTGGCATCAAAAAATCGTACTCGCCTGAGCATTTGATCGGGCGTTTGACGCCGATCATCGTTAATCTCGCGCCGCGTAAAATGAAATTCGGCGTTTCCGAAGGCATGATTCTCGCGGCATCTAGCACAGATTCAGGAATTTATCTATTGCAACCCGATGCGGGCGCCGCCATCGGCATGAAAATCAAGTGACCGCTAACCTTATATTGAAAAACTATGTCTCTCCGTCTGTTTCGTCCCGTAATACTTAATTGCATCGATGGCTATAACCGCGATACTTTCAAAGCCGATCTCAGTGCTGGCGTGACGGTCGGCATCGTAGCGTTGCCATTGGCGATGGCGTTTGCCATTGCTTCAGGCGTGCCACCGCAAGCAGGGATCATAACGGCGATCATTACCGGGTTTTTTGTTTCTTTGCTTGGTGGCTCGCGTTTTCAAATCGCCGGACCGACTGGCGCTTACATCGTAATTGTGTACGGTATCGTCAGCGAATACGGATTTGCCAATCTATTGGTTTGCACGATGGCTTCCGGTTGTTTACTTTTCTTGATGGGATTCATGCGATTGGGTGCATTGATTCGATTCATTCCTGTCGCGATCGTGATCGGCTTCACCAATGGTATTGCCGTATTGATTATGCTCTCGCAAGTCAAGGAATTTCTGGGACTGTCGGTAACCTTACCAGATGAATTTTTCGCCAAATTGCAAGTGATTTTCGAAAATATCGGCTCAATAAATTTGCACGCGGTGATATTGAGTACGATATGTGTACTGGCGATTTGGTTCTGGCCATCACGCGGCATTGTGACGACAGGTTCGGTGCTCAAAGCGCAAGGCGAACAACTATTACCCGACAAAGAAAACGAAGGCGGCGTCATTGACACAACGTTAAGAGCAACGCGATTTTTGGTTCATCAAACGCTTGCGCATACGGCGCGAGGCTGGAGATTGATGGCACGGATTCCAGCGCCAATAGGCGTATTGGTTTTGGCGTCTTTACTCGTCGCGGTACTCAAACCGATGGGGTTCTCGGTAGAAACCATTGGTACGCGATTTGATGGCGGCATTCCGCAAGGTTTCCCGCCCTTGCAATTTCCAGAATTTTCATGGGAAAGTTTGCGCCGTTTGGCGTCGCCGACAGTGACGATTGCGTTGCTCGGCGCGATCGAGTCTTTGTTATCGGCTCGTGTCGCCGACGCGCAAACTGATGATCGGCATGATCCTAATCAAGAATTGATGGCGCAAGGTATCGCCAATATCGTCGTGCCGTTCTTCGGCGGCATCCCGGCGACGGGCGCGATTGCACGAACGGCGACCAATATTCGCGCCGGAGCGAAAACACCCATCGCCGGTATGATTCATTCGCTGGCATTATTATTAATTATTTTAATCGCCGCGCCATTGGCAAGTTTCATCCCGCTTGCCGCGCTATGCGCGATTCTGGTCATTGTTTCGATCAATATGGGAGACTGGCACGCGTTTTATCGAATGCGTCAGTTTCCAGTAAATTATCGAATCATTTTATTGGCGACGTTCATCGTTACCGTAATTTTTGATCTGACCTTGGCGGTCGAAATCGGTTTGGTATTAGCCAGTCTGTTTTTTATTTTCCGCGTGGCAAACTTGACGCGCATCGAACGATTGGCGCTTGAAAAATTGCCGCCTGGCGTATCAGCGTATCGCTTGTCCGGCTCGTTATTCTTCGGAGCGGTTGGCAAAATCGAACCGCTGATGGATCATCGTATCAGCACGGCGCATATTGTGATTCTCGACATGCATTATGTACTGGATATCGACGATACCGGACTTGACGCGCTGTCATCGTTGCAGAAAGCACTCAAAAAACGCGACGGTTATTTGGTTTTATGCGATGTCAACGAAACGGTACGCGAAAATATGGAGCGTACTGGCTTCGTGCGCGAGGTACTGGGTGAAGATCATATCGTGGACGATGTCGCCGCGGCAGTAGCTATCGTTCAGTCTTGAATATCGTCGGAAGACACCTACGTTGCGCCGAGTATCATGGCTTTGCGTATGAATGCCTATCGCGCCTTCGGCGCCAGAAGGGTAATGCCGTTCTTCGATAGCGCCATTCTGATCGTGTTTGACTTCAAAGCTGCCTAAGTACCACAGGCTCACCTCGCGATCTGTTATCCGAATGCACTGTCACTGATGCGACCTTGGTCTGTTTTGTAATGGTAACTAGCCGCCCGCAATAAATTCATTCATTAGAACAGTTTTAGTAAGCTTGACTATTTGTTGAACTTGACAAGGATAATGCTTCCATCAAAATCCAACAAGTTAATCTCTTCCATCATGATTTCCTCGGATTCCTTTTCAGAAAAACCGCCAGTACCCGCCCCTATAAGAGGAAAAGCAATAGAAGAAAAATTTTTTTCTTTCGCTAAAGATAAGGCGTTCGCGGTTGATAATTTTATAGAACGTTTACTTGCCTGCCAAGTTAACCCTATCCCTGCAACATGAATTATTCCCTGATATGGGAGTTTACCTGCCGAAGTAAATACCGCTTGACCTAAAGATAAAACCCCATAACGACGAAGCTCAATAAAAGGCTTGTATCCCGCTTTTCTTTTAATCGCTCCGGAAACACCTTGGGGAAGTAGCAGCCACCAAGGAATAAAATTACGGTTCCATGTGTTTACAATTACCTCCACAGACTGCTCAAGCAAATCCCCTTCTACAAATTCTATCTTTTTGTTTTTGGAGAACATCTTTAGTTATACCGCATCCTCATTATCAATTTTAATCTTCAATATCTTTTCAATGAAGAATGGAATAAAAAAATAATGCAGAATATAGGGGAGGGTTCCTATTACCCATATTAAAAGAATAAGTAATTGATAGAAGCTCTTTTTAGGAAAGACAAAAAAGCCAAGGTATACGCTACTTAATAGACACGCCCAAAAAAACATAATACAAATGTTTTTAGAAATACTCATAATCTTTTTAAACTTTTTTTGGGTCATCATACGTTTACTTAAAAGCCTTTCTATTAGCCAAGCTCCCGTATAGGGTAACCCATGCTCCTGTTTTAATATAACCGCTAGATGTCGGCTGCAAAAACGTTCCCGGAAAGACCCTTAAGTATCTCGCAGTATTCGTTATCTCGATAGGAACTTTTGATCCTGAAGGAACAAATAAATTACGGGGATATGGATCCATTGAGGAAGCATACCGCCCTCCACCAAAAACTCCTCCAGAAGATGCCCTCAAACCAGATTCCGTTATCCCCAATGCTCCTGTTTCCGTAGTGTAATGCGTCAAGGTAGATGGCCTTGCTCCCATCATAAAAGCCGCAATTGTAATTGCTGTACCTGTAACACGCCCACCAATATATTCGTTGGCCTGTAGATTAACACCTCCATCAATTCCAAGGCTATCACGAATATACTGTCCATCAACAAAACCAAGAGACATTGTTGCCAAAATACCATCTCCTAATCCTGCCGAAAAATCAACCACCCATTGAGGCAGACTAGGAGGAATAAAGGACGACGCTCTATGAGAAAAGTCATTAAACAAATATCCAAACGCCCCAATCACCGCGCCATATCTGCCGCTTTCCCCTGTCACCATCGAGCCGATGGCGCCGGAAATTGAATATTTTTCTTTAATTTACAACGTGTTAGCTGGGGCATAATAGGTCTATTTTAGATCTTATCTACTTCAGCTCCATTCAAAATATCCATTTTTTCTTCCATATCCTCCGGATATCCTCAATATTTCTCTAGAATATCCGTCTCGACCGATAATAGCACTTACACGACCCGAACTCTGAAAAGCCTCTACACTGATCGGGAAAGCATGATAATCTCCTCGTCCCATCTGTTGCACCACCTTATCAGTGTATCTTGTTCCATAGAAAAATCGTAATCTCTCAAATGCGATACAGGATAAAACCTATTCGCTAACCTTCCGAAGGTCTTTTCCTCGTTGAAAACTGGCACCACCACACTCAATTCCACCATTTAAGTTTCCCCTCTTTTCTGGATATCCGCCCAAGCTTCATCCCATTATATTGTCTATTACTGTTATATCGCGCGCGGAACACAACCATCTTTTACTTTCCAAATGATGATCCTTTACGTTTCGGTGACGTGGTAGGACATCATGACCGACACTTCAGAGTCCTGTTGATGTCGAAGCCATGTCCATGTAGCAAGTTATAGTCCTCGTCCGGCATCCGCAGGATTCTGTTTTTTTCGAACAGCCGGAAGATCTCGTTGCCGGGCATCTTTTTCATGCTCGCATATTTTTCGATGCGGAACACTTTGAACGACAGCCGACTCATACGGTCTTCATTTTCCGTCAAGTTCTTCTGGTACGAGACCGGGCAATTTTTGTTTTAGTTTTTCAGAATCGTACGTTCCATCTTTTCTTTCCTCCAGAAGTTCGCGTAACGCTCTGTGAATTTTTGCGGAAGAATATTGACCAATTGAGCTGTCATGTTTCCACCAGATGACTTTGAGTACCTCCATGCTGCCTTCGGGACGCGCGGAAGAAGCGTCATTGACGAACAGCGTCTGCAACGCCTTCTTGATCTTCTCGGCGTCGTCATCCGAAAAACCCGTCTTTCCAGCGAGTTGCGTGTTGATGGCGCCAAAGGTGACATAGATGCCTTTACCCACACGGTGTTTCATGCCCATCGTGTCGGGGCTTTTTTTGTCCGGGTTCTTCTCGGTTTCGAGGTTGACGCTCTTCGTGATTTGCAGGCTTTCCGGAATTATCGGCTCGATGCTGAACGCGCTCTGGATGGTAACAGGACCCCGAACGCCAATGGAAACTGCATCGGCTCCACCCTCAACGCTATCGGCTTCCACCGATTCCGTTTTCTTTTCTTCGCCTTTTTTTGTTTTCTTTTCGGCCTTTTTTTTGAATGCGAAGACTTGCCCGAACGCTCGCACGTCAAACCATTTTTTACAGCCGTCTTCTCTCGGGTTCTGGAATTTTTCTGCGTTGAAGCGGTCGTTGAGCGATCGGAACTCATCTCCGGGCGCGCGATTGTCATCGGACTGGACAAAAATAGGAATGGGATTGTCCCTGTCCATATCTTGAAGACTATTGCGGAGCTTGCGTTTGAGGCAGACATCCGAGATTTCACCGTAACCGTCATAGGTTTGACGAGGGCGGTTGCCGTTCAAGGGATCGCCATTCGGGTTGGCGCGGCATACCGAAATGATTACCGCAAAATCAATTTTGTTCGTCAGGCTCATGGTTTTCCTCCGATTCGTTGGTTGATGACTGGTTTTCAGATGCAGTTTCAGTTTGTTTCTTGGCTTTGGCTTCCGCGACAAGCTGGTCAATGTAGGCTCGCTCGTGGTAATAACCAAGGAGGTAGGAGCCGTCCAGCGGTACGTCGTTTTTAAAATCGTTCGACCGGAATAGATTCTTCACTGCTTCGATTTCTTGGAAGGCAAAGCTTCCTTTTACCGCTTGAATATAGGGATTCAAACAGTCATGGATGGTCTTCCAAGTTCTGAACGGGCGCTGGGAGAAAGTCTGCATATGGCGGATTGCGGCAGTGACGATACGATCTTTCTTGTTCCTGTAAAGGGCGTATTCCTCCAATTTGTCCGCCGCACCGAGCAGTCGCCCGTAGAGATAGTCGCGGTCGGTTCTTTCAGATTCAAGGCTCAAGGTGTAATCCTCCGTGTTGCGTTGTTTGAAATCCTTGCGCACGAGTGCGCAGGCGGTTGATAAGATTTGCCCGAAGCCGTTCCGATCGAATTTGCCATTCCTTGTGACTGCCAGTGGGTTGGATGCGCGGCGGATAGCGGAGACGACGTAATCGGTCGGCAAAAAAGCCCCGTCAAAAATACAGCGGAGCAAACGCTCTCGCGCCGCTTTCTTGACTTTGGTGTAACCTTCGTCGTTGAAGCTGCGGGGTTTGCCAAACACTGCCTCGATAATCTTGTCTACGGACGGCGCGCCGATGAAAGATACCGGAGTCCTTTTCCCGTCTTCCGCGCGCCAGAACACTTGGTTCCATTTGCAGTCGCTATGCCATTCGGCAATTCTTTCAAGGTATTCCTTGCAGGCAAGTTCGCGGTAAAAGGTGATGGACATTCTACCCGATATGGGCGCGTCCAGTGCCAGTACCGCCGTTTTGGCGTGTTGTTCCATCATCTTGGTGTATCTGGTTCCGGCAAGCGCTTCTTCCAGTGCCTCGGCATAATCGGCGCCTGTTACGGCACGCAGAGCGATCTGTCTGTCGGTTTCCGTTTGTGGTCCGGCATTTTCAACTACGAAATCCCAAATGCTTTTGGTATCGTCAAGCGGTGGCGGCAAAGTGTTTTCCATCGATCCGATGGTAAAAGAAAGAATCACTTGTTCTCCGCAGACGACCCCACGGCTATTGACGAGATAACGCAGGAACTGGTGAGCCTTCTGCGAGCTTTCATAGCCGATCGACACGGCTTGTGCCGAGGTCTCGAACCTGCCGCGAAAGGTATAGTTCGTGGTGTCGTTGTCGGAAACGAGTTTGGCGTTTG